>JAMWZG010000281.1:990-3871 GCA_024304855.1 Paracoccaceae bacterium | reverse complement strand
CGGTGGGCGAGATGTTCTCGGCCGCCAATCAGGCCTTCACCATGTATCAGGGCCTCACCCATGGCGCCGCCTCCGCGATCCTCGCCCATGGCACGGATGCGCAGAAAGACATGTATCTGCCCAAGATGGTCTCCTGCGACTGGACCGGCACGATGAACCTGACCGAGCCGCATTGCGGCACCGATCTGGGCCTGATGCGCACCAAGGCTGTCCCGCAGGAGGACGGCACCTACAAGATCAGCGGCCAGAAGATCTTCATCTCCGCCGGCGATCACGACATGGCCGACAACATCATCCACCTCGTGCTGGCGAAAATCCCGGGTGGCCCCGAAGGGATCAAGGGCGTCTCCCTCTTCATCGTTCCGAAAATACTCGTGAACGCAGACGGCAGCCTTGGCGCACGCAACGGCGTCTCGGTCGGCAAGATCGAAGAGAAGATGGGCATCCACGGCAACTCCACCTGCGTCATGAACTATGACGAGGCGACCGGCTATCTGCTGGGCGAGGCGCACAAAGGGATGCGCGCCATGTTCACCATGATGAACGAGGCCCGCATCGGCGTGGGGATGCAGGGCATGGCCCAGGCTGACGTGGCCTTCCAGAATGCGCTCGCCTATGCCAAGGACCGGCTTCAGGGCCGCGACGTGACCGGCGTGAAAAACCCCGATGGCCCCGCCGATCCGCTGATCGTGCACCCCGACATCCGCCGCGCCCTGATGGACCAGAAAAGTTTCGTCGAAGGTGCCCGCGCCTTCATGCTCTGGGGGGCCTCCCTGATCGACCGCGCGCATCGCAACAACGACGCCGCCGCCGACGGGCTGATCTCGCTCATGACCCCCGTCATCAAGGGCTTTCTGACCGATGAAGGCTATGACATGACGGTCAAGGCCCAGCAGGTCTACGGCGGGCATGGGTATATCGAGGAATGGGGCATGTCCCAATTCACCCGCGACGCCCGCATCGCCATGATCTATGAAGGCGCGAACGGCGTGCAGGCGCTCGATCTGGTGGGCCGCAAACTCGCCACCGATGGCGGCAAACACGCCATGGCCTTCTTCGAGATGGTGAAAACCTTCATCAAGGAGAACGAGGGCAACGAGGCGCTCAAGACAGATTTCCTCGACCCGCTGAAAGCCGCCTCCAAGGATCTGCAAAGCGCGATGATGTATTTCATGCAGAACGGCATGAAGAACCCCAACAACGCGCTCTCGGGCTCTTACGACTTCATGCACCTCTTCGGCCATGTCTGCCTGGGCCTGATGTGGGCGCAAATGGCGAAAGCCGCGCATGAGGCATTGCAGGCCGGCACGGAAGACGTCACCTTCTATGAAACCAAACTGGCCACCGGCCGCTACTACATGGCCCGCCGCCTGCCCGCGACCGCCCTGCACCTGGCGCGGATCAACACAGGCGCGCAGACCGTGATGGCGCTGGAGGCTGCCAACTTCTGACCGGCTGCGGGCGGGGTCGCCCCCCGCCCCACCGCACCAAGGACGCAACCGATGCCCAAACGCTTCCGCCTGACCCGCCGCTTCCCCGTCGCCATGACCGAGGGCGGCTATCGCCGGCTGAAACGCTTTGCCGCCGACGCCGGGCTGGACGAGGGCGAGGCGCTGTCCTTCCTGTTCGAAAACTTCGACAGCGTCCTCAACGAAGACACGTTCACGCACCGCCTGCGCCTGTTCAACGCCGAGCTGGACGCGCGCAAACGCTGAGATTTGACCACCAGACCACGACATATGGGGGAGGAGACCCGCATGACATCCGCATGGATGACCGACGAACACCAGATGCTGGCCGACATGACGGCCAAGTTCATCACCGACGAATGGTCCCCCCACTTTGAGCGCTGGCGCAATCAGGGCCAGATGGACCCCGCGATCTGGCAACAGGCCGGCGCGCTGGGCCTGCTCTGCCCCTCGATCCCCGAGGAATGGGGCGGCCATGGCGGCGATTTCGGCCATGAGGCCGCGATCCTGATCGAGGCGAGCCGCGCCAACCTGGCCAGTTGGGGCGTGGGCATCCACTCGGGCATCGTCGCCCATTACATCCTCGCTTACGGCACGGATGACCAGAAACGCCGCTGGCTGCCCAAACTGACCTCTGGCGAACTGGTCGGCGCGCTGGCCATGACCGAACCCTCCACCGGGTCGGATGTGCAGGCGATCAAGACCAAGGCCATCAAGGACGGCAATACCTACCGCCTGTCCGGCCAGAAAACCTTCATCACCAATGGCCAGCACGCCACGCTGATCGTGGTCGCCGCCAAGACCGACCCCACGGCCCGCGCCAAGGGTGTGTCGCTCATGGTGCTGGAAACCGAAGGGGCGGCCGGCTTCAAACGCGGCCGCAACCTCGACAAGATCGGCATGAAAGCCTCCGACACCTCGGAGCTTTTCTTCGACAATGTCGCCATCCCGCCCGAAAACCTGCTGGGCGGCGAAGAAGGGCGCGGTTTCGCCCAACTCATGAGCCAGCTTCCCCAGGAACGGCTGATCATCGCCTGCGGCGCCATCGGCGCGATGGAAGGGGCCGTCGCCCGCACCATCCAGTATTGCCAGGAACGCGAAGCCTTCGGCGGGCCTTTGACGCAATTCCAGAACACCCGCTTCAAACTGGCCGAATGCCTGACCCGCACCAAGGTTGCGCGCGCCTTCCTTGACGAATGCATGGCCGAACACCTGCGCGGCGACCTCAGCGTCGAAAAGGCCGCCATGGCGAAATACTGGATCACCGACACGCAAAATCAGGTGCTGGACGACTGCCTGCAATTGCATGGCGGCTACGGCTTCATGCAGGAATATGCGGTGGCCGAAATGTGGACCGACGCCCGCGTGCAGCGCATCTATGGCGGCACCAACGAGATCATGAAGGAACTGAT
>JAMWZG010000281.1:0-980 GCA_024304855.1 Paracoccaceae bacterium | reverse complement strand
AAATCCGCGTGAATACCTCCAGAGTCACGCGCCCATAAAGGCCGGAAAGATGAGTATTTGCAGCAAGATGAAACCGCAGGTCCACCCCGTCCCGCCTCACCGCTTGGCTGTCGGATATATCGGAACGGGGCTTCACCTTGCACGCCCATCGGCTCTCCAGCCTGTAACGCAAGAGCCATTCTGACCGGGAAAACTTAAAGCAAGGTTACAAAAACACCGCCCTGATTTCATCTTGCCAAAAATACTCGAAATCGCAGCGCCGGACACAGGCGCGCCACAGGAAGGAACGACAATGTCCATCAAACTCTATTGCTTCGGCGAAAGCGGCAATGCCTACAAGGCGGCGCTGACACTGCAACTCTCCGGGCTGGAATGGGAGCCGGTCTTCGTCGATTTCTTCAATGGCGGCACCCGCACCCCCGAATTCCGCGCCATCAACTCGATGGGCGAGGTGCCCGTCATGGTGGACGGGGATCTGACGCTCTCGCAATCGGGCGCGATCCAGGATTACATCAGCACCAAGGGCGGCAAGCTGGGCGGGCGCAGCGCGAACGAGCGGCGCGAGATCATGCGCTGGGTGCTCTGGGACAATCACAAACTCTCCTCCCAGGCGGGCATGACCCGGTTCCTGATGAATTTCATGCCCGAGGACAAGCGCCCGGCCGAGGTGATCGCCTTCATGCAGGGCCGCCTGAAAGCCGCCTACAAGACGCTGAATGATGAACTGGCCGACAAGGACTGGCTGGTGGGCGACCGCCTGACCATCGCCGATATCGCCTGCTGCGGCTATCTCTTCTACCCCGAACCCTTCGGTTTTGACCGCGCCGACTGGCCGCATATCGACGCCTGGCTGACCCGGATCGAACAGACCGCCGGCTGGAAACACCCCTATGACCTGATGCCCGGCAGCCCCGCTGACCGCGCCTGACCCAAGATCGGCCTCTACGGGGGCCAAGTGAAGGAGACGACCATGACAGATG
>JAMWZG010000280.1 GCA_024304855.1 Paracoccaceae bacterium | reverse complement strand
ATGGTAGACGCGCTAGCTTCAGGTGCTAGTGTTCGCAAGGACGTGGAGGTTCGAGTCCTCTCCTGGGCACCATTCCCTCCGCGAAGGGAATGATATGACAAACTACCTTTACAAGAATGACCTGCCCGCCGATCTGGACCTTGGCCCGATCGTGGCAATCGACTGCGAAACGATGGGTCTGAACCCGCATCGCGACCGTCTTTGTGTCGTGCAGTTGTCCGGTGGCGATGGTCACGCCCATATCGTGCAGATCACGAAGGGACAGACCGAGGCGCCGAATCTGGCGGCTTTGCTCGAGAATCCCGATGTTCTGAAACTCTTTCATTTCGGGCGGTTCGATATTGCCGCGATGTACAACGCCTTTGGCGCGCTGGCGCAGCCGGTCTATTGCACCAAGATCGCCAGCAAACTGGTGCGGACCTTCACCGACAGGCATGGGTTGAAATACCTTTTGCAGGATCTGGTGGGTGTGGACGTGTCCAAGCAGCAGCAGCAAAGCGATTGGGGTTCTCTTGAGCTGACCACGGCGCAGATGGATTATGCCGCGTCGGATGTTCTGTATCTGCACCGCCTGAAAGACGCGCTGGATGTGATGCTGGCGCGCGAAGAGCGGGTCGAGATGGCGCGAGCCTGCTTCGATTTCCTGCCGATGCGTGCCAAGCTGGACCTTGCCGGTTGGCCCGAACAGGACATCTTTGCACATTGATGGATAAGGCGCAGAACTTCCTCAATATCGCACGTCGCGTGATCCGCACCGAGGCTGATGGCCTGATGCAGATGGCCGATGGGCTTGGCAACGAGTTTGCGCAGGCTGTCGAGCTGATGCTGGGTGTGCGCGGCCGCGTGATCGTGTCCGGCATGGGCAAATCCGGCCATGTGGCGCGCAAGATTGCGGCGACTCTGGCCAGCACGGGGACGCCTGCACAATTCGTCCACCCGGCAGAGGCCAGCCATGGCGATCTGGGGATGCTGACGCCGGACGATGTCTTGCTGATGCTCTCGAATTCAGGTGAGACGCCAGAACTGGCCGATATGATCGCCTATTCCCGCCGCTTTGGCATTCCGATGATCGGGGTTGCCAGCCGCGCCGAGTCGACCTTGCTGAAACAGTCTGATGTTGCGATCACCCTGCCCCGTGCCGAGGAAGCCTGCGGAACGGGTGTTGTCCCCACAACCTCAACGACCATGACACTGGCGCTTGGCGATGCGCTGGCCGTTGCCCTGATGGAGCATCGCCAGTTCCAACCCGAGGATTTCAGGAACTTCCACCCCGGCGGCAAGCTGGGGGCGCAACTCAGCCGCGTGCGCGACCTCATGCATGTCGGAGAGGCTCTGCCCCTTGTCGCGGGGACGACCGCGATGGGCGAGACGCTGCTTGAGATCAGCCGGAAAGGGTTTGGCGTGGTCGGCGTGACCGATGCGCAGGGCCTTTTGACGGGGATCATCACGGATGGCGACCTTCGCCGCCATATGGACGGGCTGCTGTCCCTGACGGCCGACGCTGTCATGACGCGCAATCCGCGCACCATTGCCCCTGACGCATTGGCAGAATCCGCCGTGGGTGTCATGAATGATCGCAAGATCACCTGCCTTTTCGTGATAGATCCGAATGCGCCGGGCCGCGCGATGGGATTGCTGCATATCCACGATTGCCTGCGCGTGGGCCTGGGCTGAACCATGGCCCTGCGCACCAGTCTTCGGTCCCGTGTCATCAACTGGCTGAAGATCCTTCTGCCGCTGACGGCGCTGGGGTTGCTTTCGACCCTGTTCCTTCTGTCGCGCACGATTGATCCGACCCGGCCCATCCCTGCGGACAGGGCCGATCTGGAAAGCCGAACAGGCAGCCAGCAGATTACGGAACCCACCTTTGCCGGCACAACCGAAGAAGGGCATCTGGTCGCCTTCGTCGCCACCAACGCCCGCGTCGATCCCGAGCAGCCCGAGCGCGTGATCGCCGATACGATGGCCGCACAGATCGACCTGAATGCAGGTGGAAGGATCAACATCACCTCTCTCCTGGGGACGGTCAACGACCTGACTGGCGTTGCAATTCTGGAAGGCGATGTCGTCCTGACAAGCTCGACCGGCTATCGGATCGAGACTGAGGAACTGACCACCCGGATGCGCGAGGTTGCGGCGGAATCAGCCGGGCCCATTGCGGGCACGGGACCACCGGGCAAACTTGATGCAGGGAAAATGACCATGACATCGGACCCCGACACGGGTGACGTCCATTTGTTTTTCACAAATGGTGTCAAGCTGATATATGATCCTGAAAACTGAGAAAGACCTGATCGTGCCGTTCGGACGCAAGCCCCTGACTGTTCCCTTCTTTCTGTCGGTCCTTTGCGTTGCCCTTGCGCTGTCGGGGCACGACAATGCGGCCTATGCGCAGACCACGAACCTGGCATTCGGGGCCATCCAGCAGGACACCTCGCTTCCTGTTGAGGTCACGGCTGAAAGCCTGTCCGTCAGCCAGCAGGACGGCACCGCCATTTTCACAGGGGATGTCGTGATCATTCAGGGTGAGATGCGTCTCGCGGCGCCGCGCGTGCTGGTGGTCTATGCAGAAGCGACCGAAGGACAGCAGGCGCGGATCGCCCGTCTTGAGGCGACGGGAGGGGTCACTCTGGTGAGTGGGCCGGATGCCGCCGAGGCCGATAGCGCCGATTACAATGTCGATGACGGTTTCGTCGTGATGCGCGGCAATGTTCTTCTGACCCAGGGGGCAAGTGCCCTGACCTCTGACCTGATGCGGGTCAATCTGGAAGACGGAACGGCCCAGATGGATGGCCGGGTCAAGACGATCCTGCGCGGGGCCGATTGATCATGGCCGCACCGAAACTGACAGTGACCGAAGGAAATTCGGGTCTGCGGGTCCGACAGCTGCGCAAAAGCTATAAGAAGCGCGTGGTGATCCGGGATTTCAGCATGGAACTGAACCGCGGGGAAGTCGTGGCGCTGCTTGGTCCCAACGGGTCGGGCAAGTCAACCACCTTCTACGCTATCGCCGGGCTCGTGTATCCAGAAGGCGGCGAGGTGACGATTGACGGGCAGGACGTGACGAACCTGCCCATGTATCGACGCGCCAAGATGGGGATCGGCTATCTTCCGCAAGAGATGTCGATCTTTCGCGGCTTGTCGGTCGAGGACAATATCGGCGCGATCCTGGACATTGCGATCAAGGACAGCCACAAGCGACGGGAGCGGCTGGAAGAGCTTCTCTCGGAATTCTCGATCGAACATCTGAGGCGGGCCCCGGCCCTTGCGCTGTCAGGCGGCGAACGCCGGCGGGTCGAGATTGCCCGCTGTCTTGCCGCCAATCCCAAATACCTCCTGCTGGATGAGCCCTTCGCCGGGGTGGACCCGATCAGCGTCGGCGATATTCGCCACCTTGTCGCTGACCTCAAGAAGCGGGGGATTGGCGTATTGATCACAGACCACAACGTGCGAGAGACCCTCGAGATCGTGGACCGGGCCTATATCTTGCACGATGGCAGGGTTCTGATGTCCGGCACCCCGGATGAGGTCGTGCGGAACGAGAACGTCCGTCGTGTCTATCTGGGCGAGAGTTTTCGTATTTCCTGATCGCAGAGCAAACTGGAAACGGTCTTCTGCCCGCAAGCATCCGCTTGTGCATTTGTTCTGATTGACAGACCCCCATACATTCCCATCCAATAGGGTTATGACAGTCGTGTATGCAGCCCCCGTTTCATTGGTCGCCTTTCCAAGTTGGCAGGGCCGGGGTCCAACTGCACGGAGGTCGCAATCCAGCATTCGGGCGTGACGGAACCGCGGCGGCAGAGCCACGGACGCACCCCGATTTGTCATGCAAAGGAGACATGATGCGCTATCAGATCAGTGGCAAGCAAATCGACATCGG
>JAMWZG010000028.1 GCA_024304855.1 Paracoccaceae bacterium | reverse complement strand
AAGCCAAAGCTGCTGATCACGCGCAAGCTGCGCCCCATTGTCGAGGCGCGGGCCGCGCGGGATTACGATGTCGTCCTGAACCCGGATGACACGGTGTTCACGCCTGACGAATTGATCGCCGCCTGCCGCAGCGTCGATGCCGTTCTGCCCTGTCATTCCGAACATTTCAGCGCCGAGGTGATCACGGCCATCGGGCCGGGGTTGAAGATCATCGCGAACCATTCCGTCGGCACCGACCATGTCGATCTGGTCGCGGCCAAGGCGGCGGGTATCGTCGTGACAAACACGCCGGATGTCCTGTCTGACGCCACGGCCGAGATTGCTATCCTGTGCATGTTGGGCGCCGCGCGGCGCGGTGCCGAAGGCGATGCGATGGTGCGCGCGGGACAGTGGAACTTCTGGTCCCCCGCCTTCATGGTCGGCCGTCAGGTCACGGGAAAGCGCTTTGGCGTGCTTGGCATGGGCCGTGTCGGACAGGTCACGGCGGATCGTGCGCGCGGCTTCGGGATGGAGGTGCATTACCACAACCGCCGCCGCCTGCCCGCGCATCAGGAGAAGGGCGCGATCTTCCATGACACGCTCGAGAGCCTCTTGCAGGTCTCGGATGTCCTGAGCCTGCATTGCCCCGCCACGGCCGAGAATCGGGGAATCATCAACGCCCGCACGCTGGATCTTTTGCCTGACCGGGCGATTGTGGTGAACACCGCGCGCGGTGCCCTGATCGACGAGGCGGCCCTGGTCGCGTCTCTCACCTCGGGCAAGCTCTTCGCGGCCGGCCTGGATGTGTTCCAGACCGAGCCGGGCGGAAATCCTGCGCTGGCGGCCTTGTCCAATGTCTTCCTGCTGCCGCATATCGGCTCGGCAACCGAGGAGACGCGCGACGCCATGGGCTTTCGTGCGCTCGACAATCTTGACGCCTTCTTCGCGGATCAGGCCCCGGCGGATCGCGTCGCCTGATCCGTGAATTCTCTCCTCAAAGCGGAAATCTGGTCAGGTTTTCTTACCAGGACTTGCAATTCAAGCATTCCGATTTAGGATAGTGACCGATTGCCTGTCGCATCAAGCGACTTCATCGTCTGGGAGGACACCAATGACTGATACTCGTGAAGCAGCGCGGCTTTCGCGCCGTTCTTTCCTGCGCAAGGGTGCACTTGGCGGGTCTGCTGCCGCAGCAACCGCGCTGGCAGCCCCGGCCGTTCTGGCCCAAGCGCCGATCGTGATGAAGATGCAGACCTCGTGGCCGGCGTCCGACATCTGGATGGATATGGCCCGCGAATATACCGCACGCGTCGAGGCCATGTCGGGTGGTCGTCTGACCATCGACCTGCTGCCGGCCGGTGCCGTTGTCGGCGCGTTTCAGGTGATGGATGCCGTGCATGACGGCGTGATCGACGCCGCCCACACCGTGCCCGTCTACTGGTACGGCAAATCCAAGGCCGCGTCCTTCTTCGGCACCGGCCCGGTGTTCGGCGGCTCGGCCACAACCATGCTGGCCTGGTTCTATCAGGGTGGCGGTGCCGAGCTTTATCGCGAACTGACGCAGGACATCCTGGGTCTGAACGTCATCGGGATGATGGGCATGCCGATGCCCGCGCAGCCCTTCGGCTGGTTCAAGACCGAGGTGAACACGGTTGCCGACATTCAGGGCTTCAAGTATCGCACCGTGGGTCTGGCGGCTGACCTGCTGCAAGGTATGGGCATGTCCGTGGCACAGCTTCCCGGCGGCGAGATCGTCCCCGCGATGGAGCGTGGCGTGATCGACGCGTTCGAGTTCAACAACCCGTCGTCGGACCGTCGTTTCGGCGCACAGGACGTGGCCAAGAACTATTACCTCTCGTCCTATCACCAGGCTTCCGAATCGTTTGAATTCCTGTTCAACCGCGACTTCATGGAAGACCTGCCGGAAGACCTTCAGGCGATTCTCAAGCACGCCGTCGAAGCCTCGGCCACCTCGAACACCGCTCTGGCGATGCGCGAATATTCCAAGGATCTGGCAGAGTTGCAGTCCGAAGCAGGCGTCACCGTCCACCGCACCTCGAAAGAGATCCTGGCCGCACAGCTGGAAGCATGGGACAAGCTGATCGTCGATCTGGAAGCCGATCCCTTCAACAAGAAGGTGATGGACAGCCAGCGCGCCTGGGTCGAGCAGGTCGCCTATTACGAGCTGATGAACGCCCCCGATCTGGGCCTCGCGTTCGAGCATTACTTCCCGGGCAAGCTGAAACTGTAATCAGCCGGGCAGGCGCAGGATCACCCTGCGCCTGTCCTCGCCTGTGACGCGTCCCGCACGGAGTTTGCGCAATGCAAAACTATATCCGGTTTGCCGATGGTCTTTCGGCTTGGTTCGGCAAAGCCTTCGGTTGGCTCATCATCCTGATGACCTTCGGGATGAGCTACGAGGTTTTGGTGCGGTATCTGTTCAACAGTCCGACCCCCTGGGCGCTCGACATCAGCTTCATCATGTATGGCACGCTGTTCATGATGGGTGGCGCCTATACCCTGTCGCGCGGCGGTCATGTCCGTGGCGACTTCATCTATCGCCTCTGGTCCGACCGCACGCAGGCCAAGGTCGATCTGACGCTCTATTTCCTCTTCTTCTTCCCCGGCATCCTCGCACTTGTCTTTGCCGGCTGGAAATACGCAAGCCGCTCCTGGGGCTACGCCGAAGTCTCGGTAAACAGCCCGGCCGGCATTCCGATCTACCAGTTCAAGACAGTGATCGTGGCCGCCGGTCTGCTGCTGATCATTCAGGGGATCGCGCAAGTGTTCCGCTGCATCATCTGTATCCGCGAGGGGAAATGGCCCCCCGTCGCCTCCGATGTCGAAGAAACCGAGATCCTGTTGATGAAACAGGCTGCCGAAGGGCAGTCACACGACCCGGCCTGATCCTCAGGTCATCCGTTCCTGCCCTTCCAGATGTGGAGTTCACACCGTGACCGATCCTCAGATCGCCTTGACCATGCTTGGCATCTTCATTTTTTGTGTGTTTTTGGGGTTTCCCATCGCCTTCACACTGATGGCCATCGGTATCGGATTTGGCTATTACGCCTATTTCGAACCGTCGCGCATGTGGCGGGCCTTCAACCGTCTGGGCGAGGATGCCGGATGGTGGGAATCCACATCGCTCTGGATCGAGGGGTTCTACAATAACCGCATCTTCGACCTCTTCGTGAACCAGACATATACGGTCATTTCCAACGAGGTGCTGACCGCGATCCCGCTGTTCCTGTTCATGGGCTATATCGTCGAGCGGGCGAATATCGTGGACAAGCTCTTCAGCACGCTCGCCGTCGCGACACGCAATGTGCCCGGCTCTCTGGGCGTGGCCGCGCTGATCACCTGCGCGCTTTTCGCCACCGCGACCGGGATCGTCGGCGCCGTGGTCACGCTGATGGGCCTGCTCGCGCTGCCGCAGATGCTCAAGATGCGCTACAACCACAGCTTCGCCACCGGCATCATCTGCGCGGGCGGCACGCTGGGTATCCTCATCCCGCCGTCGATCATGCTGATCGTCTATGCCGCCTCTTCGGGCGTCTCGATCGTGCGCCTCTATGCGGCGGCCCTGTTGCCGGGTCTGGTGCTCGTCGGCCTCTACCTTGTCTATATCGTCGTGCGCGTGTTGCTGAACCCGTCCCTCGCCCCCAAACCGACCAAGGAAGAACTGCCCGAAGTGCCCTTCGGCAAGATGATGTGGATGCTGGCCACCAGCTTCCTGCCGCTGGCCGTCCTGATCCTGTCGGTGTTGGGCTCGATCCTTTTCGGTCTGGCCACGCCGACGGAAGCCGCCTCCATCGGCGCCCTCGGCGGCATCGTTCTGGCCATCGCCTATCGCGCCATGACCTTCGATCGCCTGCGCGAAAGCGTCTATCTGACCGTGCGCACCACGGCGATGGTCTGCTGGCTCTTCGTCGGCTCCTACACGTTCTCGGCCGTCTTCAGCTATCTGGGCGGTGAGCATGTGATCGCGGAATTCGTCAAAGGCCTCGATCTCTCGCCGATCGAATTCCTGATCATCGCGCAGCTCATCATCTTCCTCCTCGGCTGGCCGCTGGAGTGGTCCGAGATCATCATCATCTTCGTGCCGATCTTCCTGCCGCTTCTGCCACTGTTCGAAATTGATCCGCTCTTCTTCGGTGTGCTTGTCGCCTTGAACCTGCAAACCAGCTTCCTGACGCCACCCATGGCCATGAGTGCCTATTACCTAAAAGGGATCGCGCCACCCAGCGTCAAGCTGACCGAGATTTTCGCGGGCGTCCTGCCCTATTGCGGGATGGTGCTGATTGCGATGGTGCTGATGTATACCTACCCGCAGATCGTCTTTGGCTTGCCGGATATGTTCTATGGCCCGCAGCGATAAGATGCAGGCGGTTCTGGGGCTTGGGGCGGTCGAAATGCGCGACCGCCTCGCCTCGGGGGCGCTGCGCGCCGTCGATCTTGTCGAGGCGTGCCTGGACCGGATCGCCGCACTGGAACCCGAGGTCGGCGCATGGGCCTGGCTGGACGGGGATCACGCGCTGCAACAGGCGCAGCGTCTGGATCAATGGCGCCAATCCGGCAAACCGCTCGGGCCGCTGCATGGTCTGCCCGTCGGTCTGAAGGATGTCATCGACACCAAGGGCATCCCGACCGAAAATGGCACTCCCATTGATGCAGGCCGCGTGCCGACCGAAGATGCCTGGATCGTCGCCCGTCTGCGCGCCGCCGGGGCGATCATCCTTGGCAAGACCGTCACAACCGAATGCGCCTTCATGCATCCGGGCAAGACCCGCAACCCGCATAACCCCGCGCATACGCCGGGCGGCTCGTCTCAGGGCTCCGCTGCGGCCGTCGCGGCCGGCATGGTGCCCTTGTCCATCGGCACCCAGACCGGCGGATCGGTGATCCGTCCCGCCTCCTTCTGCGGGATCGTCGGGATGAAGCCCAGCTTCGGCCTGATCCCGCGCTCAGGCATCCTGACCCAATCTCCCTTTCTCGACACTGTCGGCGTCTTTGCCCGCAGCGTCGAAGATTGCGCCCTTCTGGCCGAGGTGCTGTCGGGCCATGATCCGCTCGACCGTGCCACCGCCCCGCTGCCCATGCCACGGATGCTCAGCGTGGCGCAGTCCAAGGCCCCGGTCACGCCGATCTTCGCCTTCGCCAGGCCACCGGGTTGGGATCAGGCCGACCCCCAGATGACCGCCGCCCTTGAGGAGCTGGCCACCCTTCTGGGCGATCAATGTTTCGAAGTGCCCCTGCCGGGTTTCGAGGACGTGGCCGCAATCCGGGCACGGATCAACTTTGCCGAAATGGCAAAATGCTACTACGGACTGGAACGGCGCGGTCGCGATCTGATGTCGGACAAGCTCAAGGCCGCGATGGATGAGGGCAAGGGCGTTCTGGCGCGCGACTATATCGCGGCGCTCGACTGGCGCGAGGTGATGAACGCCGGGATGGACGCCATCTTTGCCCGCTGCGATGCGATCCTGTGCCCCTCGGCCCCCGGTCCCGCGCCCGAAGGTCTGGACGACACCGGGAACGCGATCTTCAACGGGCTCTGGACGCTCAGCGGTATGCCCGCTGTGACCTTGCCCGTCTTCACCGCCGACAACGGCTTGCCCATGGGCGTGCAGCTTGTCGGACGGCGCGGTGATGATGCGCGGCTTTTGCGAACGGCCCGCTGGCTGGCCACATATCTTGAAACACGCAATCAGGAGAGCTGAAGCAATGAACAAACTGATGGCGATATTCGCCTTTCTCGTGCTGGTGGCCTTTCTGGGGATCCTCGTCATCCACGTCCCACGGCTGGATCTGACCTTGGTGATCGGCTTCACCGTGCTTCTGGCGGCCTGGGATCTCTACACGACCCACCGTGCGCGCAAGCGCTAAGCGCGCGGCGCGCGGTGTGTCACGCGGGCGGGGACATGGGCAGCCATGCGCCTTGACCCGCCACAGCTTGCAGCCTCCGGTCACGGACGATCACGCTGCCGCGTGACAGCACCGTGACGGGCATTCCCAGCACCTCCACCCCTTCAAACGGGTTGTATCCCACATTGTCATGCAGGTCATTCGCGCCATAGGTCTGCGCGCGCCGGATGTCCCACAGCGCCAGATCCGCATCATATCCCGGCGCGATCTGGCCCTTGTTTTGCAAACCAAAGGCCCGCGCCGGCGCAGTTGCCGTCAGTTCCACGAAATGCTCCACCGACATGCGCCGCTCGTTCACCATCGCGTTGAACATCAGCGGCAGCCGCGTTTCCAGCCCCGGCATTCCATTGGCGATCCGGTTGAACGGCGCATCCACCCCATGCGCGAACTTGCCCGTCTCATCCATCCGGTAGGGCGCATGGTCCGAGGTGATCAGCGTGATCGTTCCATCCTCTATCGCCTCCCACAGCGCCTCCTGGTCATCGACGCTGCGCTGCGGGGGCGAGCACATGAATCGCGCCGGGTTCTCCCGCTCCAGAATATCCACGGTCATGAACAGGTAATGCGGACAGGTCTCCGCCTCGACCCGAACCCCGCGCGCGCGCGCCTCCCGGATGATCTGCGCGCCCTCGCGGGTCGAGACGTGAAAGATCATGATCCGCGCGCCGGTGAATTCAGCAAAACGGCACATGCGGTCAATCGCCTCGATCTCGGCCTCGCGCGGATGGGACTCGGCGTGATACTTCGGCGCCGTCTTCCCCTCCGCCAGCAACCTCTCGGTCATGTGCCGGATCAGCCCGTCATTCTCGGCATGGAAACACACCAGCGCCCCGCGCCGCCGTGCCACCTCCAGAATGTCGAGGATGGATTTGTCGTCCTGCCGCACCTTGTCATAGGTGGTGAAAATCTTGATCGACCTGTGCCCCGCATCAATCAGCGCGGGAATATCCTCGGCCAGATTGCCGCCTGACGTGTCCGACACGATCATGTGGAAGGCATGGTCGATCATCGCCCCCTTCCGCGCAAGGGCGGCATAATCCGCCACCACCTTGCCCATCCGGTTGCCGGGATGCTGCGCGGCAAAGGACACCACCGTCGTCGTGCCACCCATCGCCGCCGACCGCGTCGCCGTCTCGAACGTATCGGCATTCAGCAGCCCCGCACCCGACACCTGCTCGATATGGCAATGCGTATCCACACCGCCCGGCAGAACCAGCAACCCATCCGCGTCAATCTCGACCCCGGCCCCGGCTCTCAAACCCTGCGCAATCGCCGCGATCTTCCCGTCCTTGATGCCGATGTCGGCAATCCCGGTGCCCTCACTGTGCACAACCGTTCCGTTGCGGATGATCGTGTCGAAATGCTGTTCTTTCATGTCTGAACCGCCTGTAGGTTTGCACTATGATATACCGTGTGTATACTGAACTCTGTATTATAAACACGCCATGTGCAAGTGACCCGACGTGTCGGTGCGATCAGGAGAGAACCTTATGGCCGAAACGGCAAAGACCTTGGGCAGTTCAACCTATGAACGTATGAAGTCCATGATCCTGGACGGCACGCTTCAGCCGGGTGCCTTGCTGCGCGAGAAGAACTTTGCCGATCAGCTTGGCGTCTCCCGCACCCCCGTGCGCGAGGCGATCAGCCAGTTGATCAGCGAAGGTTTCGCCACCCGCACATCCGGCGGCACCCCGGCCGTCAATAGCGTCTCGCTCAAGGACATCATGGAAATCCTCCATGTCCGCAGCCTGCTGGAATGCGAAGCCGCCCGAAAAGCGGCGGTTTCCGGCAAGAATAGTGACGAATTGAACGCCCTGCGCCATGAGGTCGAAGGTTTCCTGACAGGGCCGCGGCCCGACCCCGACACCCATTACGCCCTGGATGAGAGGTTGCATCTGACCATCGCGGCCATGGCCGGCTCCGACCTGCTGCGAGAGTTGATCGAAGGGCTCAAGATCAAGACGCGGATGTATGATCAAGGCTCCATCCCCGAGAGATTCGAGCCGGGCTGCCACGAGCATATCGCCATCATCGACGCGATCCAGAGCGGCGATGCCGATCAGGCCTCCGATGCGATGAAGCTGCATCTCAAGAAAGTGCGCGAATCGATCATCTCGCACATTTATCACCCGTTCTGAGCAAAATGCCCCGTCACCGCGCAAAGAGCGGTGCAGGGATGTTGACTCGGTGTTCATCGTGTATACAGTCGGGATACATTGAATGACCGAAGGGACAGGACATGAATGCGCCGCAGCGGCCGACCGACGGGATCGTGCTTGCCATCACCTTTCAGTATTACCGCGATCTGCCCACCGCGATGACCTTCTACGAGGATGTGCTGGGCCTGACCCTCGCCATTGATCAGGGCTGGTCCAAGATCTATCGCATCGACGGTCAGGCGCATGTCGGCCTGGTGGATGAGGCGCGCGGGATGCAGAAATGGGCCGCGCAAAAGACCGTCCAGCTCTGCCTGCGCGTGCCCGATGTGGATGCATGGCACGCCTGGGCCGCCCATAAACAAGTCCCCGGCCTGACCGCGCCGCGCGACAGCGCCGAACTTGGTATACGCGCCTTCGTGATGAACGATCCCGAAGGCTACCAGATCGAGGTGCAGACGGCCAAACACGGTCACTGACCCCAGTTTTCCCCAACAAAAAACAAGAGTGGCGGCACAACGTCCCCATTACCCCGCGCGAAAGCAACCAACAATGGAGCTATCATGAAAACCCTGTCTCACACCGTATGGCGCATGGGCGCATTGGGCGCGACACTGGTCGTCGCCACGGCTGGCGCGACCCTCGCCCAGGACAAGGCGCTGACCATCGGCCTGACCGCCGACCCCAGCCACCTCTACCCGCTGGCGGGCGAGGAGCTGTCCTCGAACATCATGTATTACCACCTCTATGATCCGCTGGTCGCCCGGACGGCGGAACTGGAATTCGTCCCCGGTCTGGCCGAAAGCTGGGAAACGGTGAATGACACCACATGGCGGTTCAAGCTGCGCGAGGGTGTCACCTTCCATAACGGCAATGCCTTCACCGCTGCCGACGTCGTCTTTACCGTCGAAAAGGCCCGCGCCTCGATCCGGCCCGATCTGGTCGCCAATATCGCGTCCGCCACGGCCATCGACGATCTGACGGTCGAGATCACGACGCCCACGCCCTATGCCGTTCTGCCCAATGATCTGGCCGAACTGCTGATCCTGGACGAGGAATATACCACCGCCACCGGCGATGAGCAGATGGACCTCAAGCCGATGGGCACCGGCCCCTACAAGCTGGAGGAATGGATCAAGGAAGAGCGTCTGGTCCTGTCTGCCTTTGACGCCTACTGGGGCGGCGCGCCCAAGATCAAGACCGTGACCTTCCGTCCGATCACCAACCCCGCCACCCGGACCGCCGCGCTGCTGACCGGCGAGGTTGATGTGGTGCAGGATCTGGCCGTGCGCGACGTGGACCGCGTGCGCAACGAATCCGGCTTCGAGGTGATCACCCGGCCCAGCCTGCTGAACGTGGTTCTGGCCATGGACACCCGGCCCGAGTCGCCCACCATCGAAGGCCCGAACCCGATGGTCGATCAGCGCGTCCGCGAGGCGATTGCCCGCGCCATCGACGTGGATGCGATCAACAAGATCGTCATGAACGGTCTGGCCACCCCCAGCACGCAATTCGTGCCCGCCTCGCATCTGGGGTATGTCGACGGGATGGATTTCCGCCAGATGTATCCGGTGGATATCGAAAAGGCCAAGGCCCTGATGGCCGAGGCTGGTTTCCCCGATGGCTTCACCATGACGCTGGACGCGACCAACAACCGCTATGTCAACGATGCGCAGATCGCACAGGCACTGGCGTCGATGCTGGCCAAGATCAACGTGACGCTGAACCTGAACATCATGCCCAAGTCGAATTTCTGGGGCTATATTCGCGTGCCCTCCGACAATTCCAGCTTCATCATGAGCGGCTGGGACGTGCCCGCGGGCGATGCAGGCTCGATGTATGCCGCGCTCTTCTACAGCCGCGACAAGAAGGAAGGCTATGGTCAGGTTAACCGCAGCTCCTATTCCAACCCCGAGGTGGACGCGCTGATCGACAAGGCCGACGCAACCCCCGACGTGGCCGAGCGTGATGCGATCCTGCAAGAGGCGACCAAACTTCTGATGGCCGACATCCCGATGATCCCCGTGCATTACGAGCAGGACATCTACGGTGTGCGTGACGGCGTCAAGCTGACACCGCGCACCGACAAGTTCCTGTCGGCCTTCGAGATGGACATCGAATAATCCCATCAGCCACGGACCCCGACGCCCTTGGGATGTCGGGGTCTTTTCTTGCCTTTCAAGGAAAGACGGAACAGCGGAATGCTTGGTTATCTGCTCAAACGCCTGATCCAGATGCTCTTGGTGTTATGGATCGTGTCGCTGGTCGTCTTCCTGATGATGAGCTTCACGGGCGATCCCGTGTTCATGATCGTGCCCATCGACGCGACCGATGCGGAAATCGCGCAGGCCCGCCGCATCCTTGGCCTCGATGAATCCCTGCCGGTGCAATACTGGATCTTCATCTCCAGCCTCTTGCAGGGCGATTTCGGCCAGTCCTATGTCTTCCGCCAGCCTGCGATGACGCTGATCCTCGAACGGATGCCCGCCACGATCGAGATGGTGGTGGTCGCGATGGTGCTGGCCGTCGTGGTGGCGATCCCCTTGGGCGTCTATGCCGGGGCCAACCCCAACGGCCGGCTCAGCCGGATGATCATGGCAGGCTCGCTTCTGGGTATTTCGCTGCCGGGTTTCTGGGTGGGGATGGTGCTGATCTACCTCTTCGCGGTGCATTGGGGCATCTTCCCCTCCTCCGGGCGCGGCGACACGGCCGAGGTGTTCGGCCTGCGCCTCAGCCTTGCCACATGGGACGGCTGGCACCACATCGCGCTGCCCGCCATCACCCTGTCGCTGGGCACCATGGCCATCCTGCTGCGCATGACCCGCGCCGGCATGATGGAGGTGGCGCGCCAGGACTACATGAAATTCGCCCGCGCCAAGGGGGCAACGCGCCATGACGTGCTCTACAAACACGGGCTGAAAAACGCGCTGATCCCCGTGGTCACGATCTTCGGCCTGCAACTGGGCGACCTCATCGCCTTCGCCACGATCACCGAGACGATCTTCTCTTGGCCCGGCATGGGCAAGCTTCTGATCGATTCCATCTACCGCGCGGATCGCCCCGTCATCGTCGTCTACCTGATGCTGGTCGCGCTGATCTTCGTCGTCATCAATTTCCTGGTCGATATCGTCTACACGCTGATCGACCCGCGCATCACGCTGAAATGAGGGGCGCATGAGCTTTCTGCGATCGGAATTCTTCTACAACTACCGGCGCAGCACCTCGGCGGTGATCGGCAGCGCCTTGATGCTGACCTTCGGGATCGCCGTCCTGATCGGACCCTTCCTTGTGGCGCAAAACCCCTATGACATCGCAGCACTTGACCTGATGGACAGCTACAAACCACCCGTCTGGCTGGATGGCGGCGAGGCGCAGTTTCCGCTGGGCACAGACGGGCAGGGGCGCGATGTCTGGGCCTCGATCCTTTACGGCGCGCGCATCTCGGTCTTCATCGGCCTTGTGGCGATGATCGCCTCCTGCACCATCGGCACGATCCTGGGCCTGATCGCGGGCTTCTACGGCGGCATCATCGATTCCGTCATCATGCGCATCGCCGACATCCAGCTCTCCTTCCCCTCGATCCTCATCGCGCTCTTCCTCATGTCCGCCGTGGGCACCGGCATCGACAAGGTGCTGATCGCCCTCACGGCGGTGGGCTGGGTCGTCTATGCCCGCACCGTGCGCGGCTCCACCCTGTCCGAGATCAAGAAGGAATATGTCCAGGCCGCCAAGGTCGCAGGCCTGCCCAATACCGCCATCATCCGCAAGCATGTCCTGCCCAATGTGCTGACCCCGCTCATCGTCATCGCCACCATCCAGGTGGGCACCTTCGTGCTGATCGAAGCCTCGCTCAGCTTTCTGGGCGTGGGCGTGCCGATCACGCAACCCTCCCTCGGCCTGCTGATCAAGAACGGCTTCGACGTGCTCTTCTCTGGCCTCTGGTGGACCTCCGTCTTCCCCGGACTTGCCATCATGATGCTGGTCTTCGGGATCAACCTCTTCGGTGATTTCCTGCGCGACGAACTGAACCCGAGGTTGAAATGACCACGACAGACAACACCCTGCTGGCCGTGCATGACCTG
This sequence comes from Paracoccaceae bacterium, assembly GCA_024304855.1. Lineage (GTDB taxonomy): Bacteria > Pseudomonadota > Alphaproteobacteria > Rhodobacterales > Rhodobacteraceae > Seohaeicola. The sequence goes on along the minus strand of JAMWZG010000028.1, from coordinate 9,036 downwards.
CGCACATATTTCCACACGTTTTCCGGCACGGTGAAGGCGGTCAACGGCGTCAGCTTCGCCATCGGCAAGGGCGAGGTGATGGGCCTTGTCGGCGAAAGCGGCGGCGGCAAATCCGTCGTCGGTTTCTCGATCCTCGGCCTGATCGACAGCCCCGGCCGGATCATGGGCGGCAAGATCCTTCTGGATGGCGAGGATCTGGCCCAGGCCGGCGAAGACCGCCTGCGTCAGATCCGCGGGCGCGAGATTTCGATGGTCTTTCAAGACCCGATGACATCGCTCAACCCGCTGCATACCGTGGGGCAACAGATGGATGAGGTGCTGCGCCTGCATACCGATCTGGACGCCGCCGCCCGGCGCACCGCCTGTATCGAGATGCTGGAAAGCGTCGGCATCAGCCGCGCCGCAGATCGCCTTGGCGCCTATCCGCACCAATTCTCGGGCGGGATGCGGCAGCGCGTGGTCATCGCAATCGCCATGCTGGCGCGCCCCCGGCTGATCATCGCGGATGAACCCACCACCGCGCTCGACGTGACGATCCAGAGCCAGATCCTCAAGCTGATGCGGCGTCAGATTGCCGACAAGGGCGCCTCGATGATCCTGATCACCCATGATCTGGCGGTCGTATCCGAAATGGCCGACCACATCACCGTGCTCTATTGCGGCAAGGTGGTGGAACGTGGCCGCACCCGCGACCTGATCGAGACGCCTTCCCATCCCTATACCCGTGGCCTGATCGACAGCATCCCCGATCCCGCCAACCGCCACGCCCGGCTGAAACAGATCCCCGGCACCGTTCCGGACATCCGCAACCTGCCGCAGGGGTGCAATTTCCGCGACCGTTGCCCCCGCGCGCAGGCACTATGTGCCGAGCAGGAACCCGAGCTGCGCCCGCAGAACGGCGCACAATGGGCCGCCTGCCACTACCCCCTGCAACCGGGAGACAGCGCATGACCGATCCCACACCCATGCTCGAGGTGCGCGACCTCGAAATGCACTTCCCCATCGGGGGCGGTGTGCTGGACCGTCTGAAGTTGGACAGCAAGGGGCTGCGGATCGACCGCCCGGTCGTCCATGCCGTGAACGGGGTCAGTTTCCGCATCAATCGCGGTCAGATCATGGCGCTGGTGGGGGAAAGCGGCTGTGGCAAATCCACCGTCGCCAAGACCATCGCCCGCATCTATCAACCGACAGCGGGCGAAATCCGCATCGAAGGCGAAGATATCGCCAGCTACGGCTTTGCCGACATGCTCCCCGTGCGCTCCAAGATGCAGATGATCTTTCAAGACCCCTATGCCAGCCTGAACCCGCGTCAGCGCGTGCGCGACATCGTGGCCGAACCCCTGCTGCAACAGATGAAGACCGCCGCCGACCGCAAGGAGGTGCCCGCCCGCACCCAGGCGCTTCTGGCCAAGGTTGGCCTCAACGCCGAACATGCCGGGCGCTATCCGCATCAGTTCTCCGGCGGGCAGCGGCAGCGGATCGGCATCGCGCGGGCGCTCTCGGTCATGCCCGGGCTGATCATCGCGGATGAACCTGTCTCGGCACTGGATGTGTCCATTCAGGCGCAGATCCTGAACCTGATGATGGACCTGCGCGATGAATTCGGCCTGTCCTATCTCTTCATCAGCCATGACCTTTCCGTAGTGCATCACATCGCCGATACGGTGGGTGTCATGTATCTGGGCTTCATGGTGGAAACCGCGCCGCGCGATACGCTGTTCGCCCGCCCGCGCCATCCCTATACACGCGCGCTTCTGTCGGCCGCCCCCAGCATCAAGGCCCGGCGCGATACCGAGGAGATCACCCTGATGGGCGAGGTGCCATCGGCGCTGTCGCTTCCTTCGGGGTGCTGTTTCCGCACGCGCTGCCCCTTTGCCTGGGATCGCTGCGCGCAGGAACGGCCCGTGCTCAAGGATGTGGGCGACAATCAATCGGTGGCCTGCCATCTTATCGATGAACCGGAAAGGGACAGATCATGACGGTGATAGCTCAGGCTAGGCTTAGCCTCGAAGACCCGCATGATTGCACCGATGGCAGCGATACGCTGACGATCCTGCATGCGCTCTATGACACGCTGGTGCGCCGCGTCGGGCAGGATTTCGTGCCCCATCTGGCGCAAAGTTGGGCGGTGTCCGACGATGCGCGGCGCTGGACCTTTCATCTGCAAACGGGTGTCACCTTCCATGACGGCACCCCCTGCGATGCGCATGCCGTCGCCGCCAGCCTTGAACGCATGGCACGGCCCGACAAGGGCTATACGCTGGGCGCCCCCGCCGTCTGGCGGCAATATCTGGGCGGCGCGGCGATCACCGTGCCCGATGATCTGACCCTGACCGTCACCCTTCAGGCCCCGATGGCGGATCTGCTCGACGTGCTGGAACAAGGCTTCATCGTGGCCCCTTCGGCCTTTGCCGCGCTTGATGCGGGGGATCATGCCTGCCAGATCGGCTCTGGCCCCTACCGGATGGAATATCTGACCGCCGACCGCCTGACCGCCCGGCGGGTGGATGGGCATTTTGCGGGCACCCCCGCCAATCCCGTCCTGACATGGGCACGCGTGCCCGATCCGGCCGAGCGTCTGGCGCTTCTGGAACAGGGCAAGGTGCAGGTGGCCAATGGCCTTGATTTCGTCGCCTCTCAACGTCTGGGTGCGATGCGGCATGTCTATCTGTCGCCTGTGGCGATCATCTACCTTCTGAACGCCGCGCGCGGTCCGCTGGCGGATGCGCGTGTGCGCCGCGCCCTCAGCCTTGCCGTGGACCGCGCGGCGCTGATTGCCGATGTGATGGCCGGTGCCGCGCGCCCGCTTCTGGGCTTTGTCAGCCCCAATCACTACGGCGCAGGTGACGGGGCAGGGGCCACCCTCGACCGTGACACGGCAAGGCGGCTGCTGGCCGAGGCCGGGTATGCGAATGGCCTGACCCTCGACGTGGACTGCCCCACCCGCCTGCCGGACGAGGCGGAACGCCTCACCGCCGCCCTTGCCGCGCAACTGGCGCAGGTGGGCATCACCCTCAAGGTCTTTGTCCACCCCGCGCGCGAGGATTACGCCCATATGGTCCGCCGCAAGGAAATCCGCGACATGTGCGTCTTCGACTCCAGCCCGATGAGCACCTACCGCGTGCTTCATGAGAAGATCGACAGCCGCATCGCCGGTTCCTGGTGGGAAGGCTACACCAACCCCGCCGTCGAAACCCTCATCGACCAGGGCCGCGTGACCACCGACCGCACCAAACGCGCCGCGATCTGGCGCAAGGCCTATCGCCTGTTGCAGGACGACCCCGCCTGGCTCACCCTCTACAACCCGCTCAGGGTGATCGGCCTCGCAGGCACGCATCCCGATTTCGCAATGCCCGCCGACGGCGTGATCGACGCCGCCCGCCTGCCCCCGCTGCCAGAGGTGTGACATGCAGGCCGATACCCTTCTGACAGGCGGCACCGTCGTCACCATGGACCCCGCCCGCCGCGTGATCGACAACGGCGCCATCGCCATCCGCGACGGCCGCATCATCGCCATCGACACCGCCGCCGCCCTGCAACCCAGCGTGCAGGCCACCGAGACCGTGGATTGCACCGGCCATATCATCTTCCCCGGCCTCATCGACGTGCACGCCCATGCCGGCCACGCCCTGATCAAGTCGATGGGGATGCATGGCGGCAACCGCTGGGAAGACATCTGCGGCGAGGTCTATACCCAAACCTCCCCCCCGGCGTTCTGGTATGCCGAGGCGCGCCTCGCCGCCCTCGAACGCCTGCGCTTCGGCGTGACCACGGGCGTCTCGCTTCTGGGCGGTGGCGATACGATCATGCGCACCGACGATCCCGCCCATGCCGCCGCCCATTGCAGGGGCGTGGTCGAGGTCGGCACCCGCAGCATGGTCGCCGTCGGCCCCACCCGCGCGCCCCATCCGCGCGTCTATGCCGACTGGAAAGACGGCGAAAAACACAGCCATAACGTCAGCTTCGCGCAGCAATTCGACACCTGCCAGCAGATCGTCGGCACCTGGCACGACACCCATGACGGGCGCATCCAGATCGCCATGCTCTACCCCGTCCTGCGCGACGAGCATGAGCGCGACATGGACCCCGCCGATTACGCCGCCGCCTGCGAACAGGCGCGACAGGTCCGCGCCTATGCCCGCGACAAGGGGCTGATCTTCACGCAGGACGGCCATTGGCGCGGCTCTGTCCGCCGCGCCGACACACTGGGCCTTCTCGGCCACGACAGCCTCCTGTCCCATTGCATCGACCTGCATGAGGATGAGATCACGCTCATCGCCGCAACCGATACCAAGGTCGCGCATAACCCCTCGGCCAATGCCTCGATCCTCGGGCGCTGCCCGGCCACCGAACTGATGGAGGAAGGCGCCACCGTCGCGCTGGGATCGGACGCCACCGCACCGGATCGGTCCGCCGACATGTTCCGCCACATGCAGCAGGCGATGCATTACCACCGCCGCTTCTTCCGCGATGCCGCCGTCCTGCCCATCGGCAAGGTGCTGGAGATGTCCACCATCGCCGCTGCCCGCGCCTTGGGGATGGCCGACAGGATCGGCTCGCTGGAACCGGGCAAATCCGCGGATATCGTCATGCTCGATCTGCGCAAACCCCATCTCTATCCGCCCAATATGGCGCTGCACCGGCTGGTCTGCTTTGCCAATGGCAATGACGTGACGCATGTCATGGTCGGCGGGCGCATGGTGCTGCGCGATGGCCGCGCCACACAGGTGGACGAGGCCGCGATCCTCTCGGATGCCGCCGCACAGACCGCGCTGATGATCGACCGGATCGGCGGGGCCGCAGACCTTGAACGACCATCGGATTTCTGGGGTAAGGAGGGCGCAAAGCCATGACGATCTATGTGATCAACCCGAACAGCAGCCAGCATGTGACGGATGGTATCGACCGCGCCGTCGATCCGATGCGCGCGGCAAGCCCGGTGCCCATCGTGGCGCGCACCCTGGCCGAAGGCCCGCCGGGCATCGAAACGCAGGCCCATGTCGATGGCGTCGTCACACCACTTCTGGCCCATGCCGCCGCACTCGAAGACACGGCTTCCGCCTTTGTCGTCGCCTGCTATTCCGACCCCGGCCTTGCCGCGCTGCGCGAACAATCCGCCCGCCCCGTTCTGGGCATCGCCGAGGCGTCGATCCTCACCGCCATGACCATGGGGCAACGCTTCGGCATCATCTCGATCCTGTCGCGCAGCATCCCGCGCCATATGCGCTATGTCGGCGCGATGGGGGTGATGGACCGTCTGGCCGCCGACATGCCGCTGGAACTGGGCGTGCTCGAACTGGCCGATGAGACGCGCACCTTCGCGCGGCTGAAAGAGGTGGGCGCACGGCTGCGGGATCAGGCGATGGCCGATGTCCTCATCCTCGGCTGCGCCGGGATGACGGCCTTCCGCACCGATCTGGAACACCATCTGGGCTTGCCCGTGGTGGAACCATGTCAGGCCGCCACCGCCATGGCCATCGGCCGCGTCGCATTGCAAAAGACACGACAGGATAAAGCATGACCCTTCTGACCACCGAGGCGCGCGGCGTCTACGTCATCGCCGTCACACCCTTCCATCCCGATGGGCGCATCGACATGGAAAGCTGCGACCGCATGGTTGATTTCTACCTCGCCGCCGGGGCGACGGGCCTCACCGTTCTGGGCATGATGGGCGAAGCGCCCAAGCTCACGGTCGATGAATCGCGCGATGTGGTCGCCCGCATCCTTGCCCGTGTCGCGGGGCGGGTGCCGGTTGTCGTGGGCGTCTCGGCCCCCGGTTTCGCGCAGATCGACACCCTGACGCGCATGGTGATGGATCTGGGCGCCGCTGGCGTCATGGTCGCCCCCCCTGGCAGCCTGCGCACCGATGATCAGATCGTCACCTATTTCCGGCAAGCGGCGGATGTTCTGGGCGATGTGCCCTTCGTCTTGCAGGATTTCCCGCTGGCCACCGGCGTGCAGATGTCGAATGGCGTGATCGCACGGATCATGAATGACCTGCCCACTTGCGTCTGCCTCAAGCACGAGGATTGGCCGGGTCTGGAAAAGATCACCGCCCTGCGCCGCGAGGGGGTGTTGAACCGCCGGATCTCGATCCTTTGCGGCAATGGCGGGGTCTTTTTGCCCGAAGAAATGGAGCGTGGCGCGGATGGCGCCATGACGGGCTTTGCCTATCCCGAAATGATGGTCAGCGTGGTCGAACATCACGCAAGGGGCGACATGGACCGCGCGCGCGACCTGTTCGACGCCTATCTGCCGCTCGCGCGGTTTGAACAGCAGCCGGGTCTGGGCCTTGCGATCCGCAAGTATACGCTGGCGAAGCGTGGGATCATCGCCCATGATGCCCTGCGCAAACCCGGCGCGGCGCTGTCGCCGGCCAGCCGGGCCGAGGTGGATCTTCTGATCGCACGACAGGACAAACGACTGAAGGAATTGGGCTGATGGATCTGGGACTTGACGGAAAACGCGCGCTCGTGCTGGGGGCCAGCCGTGGCCTTGGCATGGCGATTGCACAATCTCTGGCCGCCGAAGGCGCGACCGTCTTCGCCGCCGCGCGCAGCCGCGACAAGATCGCGGAATGGGCCAATGGGATGGACAATGTTCACCCGTTGACGCTGGACCTGTCGGATCTCGCCACGGTGGATGCTGTGGTGAACGATCTTCTGGCCAAGGGCGGCGTTGACATCATCGTCAACAACAGCGGCGGCCCGCCCCCCGGCACGGCGCAGGATGCCGAACGCGGCACCTGGCTTGCGCAGTTCGAGGCGATGGCCGCGAATATCTTCCACCTGACAACGCAGCTTCTGCCCCCGATGAAGGCGCGCGGCTGGGGCCGTGTGATCTCGGTCACGTCCTCGGGTGTGGAACAGCCGATCCCCAATCTGGCCCTGTCCAACGGCATAAGGGCGGCGGTTGTGGGTTGGTCCAAGACATTGGCGAATGAGGTGGCGGCGGATGGGATCACCGTCAACGTCGTGATGCCGGGGCGCATCCATACGCAGCGTGTCGATGAGCTGGATGCGGCCGCCGCCAAACGGACGCAGACCGATGTGGCAGACGTGGCCAGCAAGTCCCGCGCCACCATCCCCGCAGGCCGCTATGGCCGGCCCGAGGAGTTTGCCGATGTCGTGACCTTCCTCGCCTCGGAACGCGCCTCCTATGTCACAGGCTCGCGCATCCGGGTCGATGGCGGGTCGGTCAAATCCATCTGATCTTCGGGATCATGGCGGCCTGACAGCTGGCAACCGTTAAAAAGTGGTAAACGCGGGCGCGTAACCCGTTGAAAACATTGGCCTCGGAAAATGTCCCACGGTGGGACATTCTCCGGAGCCTTTGCATCGGGTCAGGCGACCGCGTGGGCAATCGCGCAGCGTTTCCACAGCGTGCTCAGGGCTGCGACAAGGTGATCAATATCCGCATCCGAATGGAAGGGCGACGGCGTGAACCGCAACCGCTCGGTCCCCTTGGGCACGGTGGGATAGTTGATCGGCTGCACATAGACCCCAAAGTCCTGCATCAGGATATCCGCCAGTTGGCGGCACTTGACCGGGTCTTTGATCATCACCGGGATGATGTGGCTGTCATTGTGAAGATGCGGGATACCCGCCCGATCCAGCATCGCCCGAAGACGCGCCACCTGCCGCTGCTGCGCCTCACGCTCCACGCTCGATTGCTTGAGATGCGCGATACTCGCCTGCGCCGCCGCCGCAACTGCGGGGGGCAGCGCGGTGGTGAAGATGAAGCCGCTCGCGAAAGACCGGATGAAGTCGCAAAGCGCCGCTGATCCAGTGATATAGCCGCCGACCACACCAAAGGCCTTGCCCAGCGTGCCCTCGATCAGGGTGATGCGGTCCATCAACCCCTCCCGCTCCGCCACACCGCCCCCACGCGGACCATACATGCCGACGGCGTGCACCTCATCCAGATAGGTCATCGCCCCGTGTTTCTCTGCCACCTCCACGATCTCGCGGATCGGAGCGATGTCGCCATCCATGGAGTAGACGGACTCGAAGGCCACGATCTTGGGCGCGTTGGCGGGCAAGGCCGCCAGCTTGCGGTCAAGATCGGCCGCGTCGTTATGCTTCCAGATCACCTTCCTGGCGCGGCTGTGGCGGATGCCTTCGATCATGCTGGCGTGGTTCTGCTCGTCCGACAGGATGATGCAGTCGGGCAGGCGCGAGCCCAGCGTGCTGAGCGCGGCCCAGTTCGACACATAGCCGCTGGTAAACAGCAGCGCGGATTCCTTGCCGTGCAGATCCGCCAGCTCGCGCTCCAGCAAAAGATGCGCGTGATTGGTGCCCGAGATGTTGCGCGTGCCGCCGGCGCCCGCGCCGAAACTGTCCACGGCGGCCTTCATCGCATCGGTGACGACAGGATGCTGGCCCATGCCAAGATAGTCGTTGGAACACCAGACCGTCACTTGGTCGGGCGTGTTCTCGCTATGGCTGATGGCGCGCGGGAACTGACCCTTCTTGCGCTCCAGCTCGGCAAAGATGCGGTAATTGCCTTCGGCTTTCAATGCGTCAAGCTGGCTTTGGAAAAGGGCGTCAAAGTCCATGGGCGTCCTCGTTTCTTATGGTTTTTCGTAAGGGAGTGTTTCGGGGTGAGCGGGTTTCGGCGCGGGCAACATCCAGCGCCAGAGTTTTTCATCAGGCAAAGGCAGAACCATCAGCCAATGCTCGAGCAGGGCCAGGCTGGTGATAGCGGTCAGAAGGGCAAAGCCGGTGATGTCGCCGGTGCTGTCCACGGCCCAGAGCCGCTCCAACCAGCAGGCGACGGCAAAGGTCAGGGCTGTGACCGAGAAGGGAAAGACCCAGTTCAGCCGCGAGAGGCGGAAGTGGCTGGGCAGATGGGCCAGCGGCGTCGGCAGGAATTCAACGTTGATCTTGGGCACGCCGAAGAAGAGGTTCAGCTTGGCAGAGACGCGGGCGAAGAACAGCACCACGAATGTCCACAGACCAAAGGCATTCTCGGCCCCCCAGCCCACCAGCAGGATCAGGATCATCGTCGCGACCAGCAGCATCTCGTGATAGGCGA
>JAMWZG010000279.1 GCA_024304855.1 Paracoccaceae bacterium | reverse complement strand
CCATAGAGCAGCGCCCCCCCCAGGATCACCGGCTTGCGCCCCCAGGCATCCGACATCGGCCCCGTCACCAGCGTCGCCACCCCCATGCCCAGCACGAAGGCAATCACGATCAGCTGCGCGCGGTTGGGATCAGCCGGGCTCAGCTCCGCGCCGATCCGGGGCAGGGCGGGCAACATCGCATCAATGGAAAAGGCGATGATGGCGAACAGCATCGCGATCAGGGCGATGAACTCGCCCCGTGACGGCATCTTGCGCAGACCCTTTCCGGGCAGATCACCGGACCCGGACAAGGACATCACTCAACCTTCGCTTCCGTCCGTATCACCTTGATCCTGAACGCCATCCTGCGCCATGATCTCGTCGATCACCCGCAGCCAGACCTCGGTCGCCTGCGCGCCGGGCACCGCATGTTTGCCCGCCACGATGAAGGTCGGCACCGCATTCACACCCATCTCGCGCGCCGCCGCATCGCGGGCGCGGATCTCCTCCAGATCGGCATCACTGTCCAGCAGCTTGCGGATCATTGCCGCATCCAGCCCCGCACTGTCGGCAATATCGGCCAGCACATCGCGGTCGCCAATATCGCGGCCTTCCTGAAAATACCCCCGCATCAGCGCCGAGACGACGCGATACTGCGCCCCCTCGATCCCCGCCCAATGGATCAGGCGATGCGCATCCAGCGTGTTGGGCGTGCGCTGGATACCCTCGAAGTTGATCGCCACACCCGCCGCCTCGGCATGTTCGGCCACGCGCGCATAGATCTGCACAGCACGCTCCTTGCCGCCGAACTTCTCCTCCAGGTAGGCGCGGCGATCCACGCCCTGCGCCGGCATGTCGGGGTTCAACTGGAACGGATGCCATTCGATGACAAACGGATGATCCGGCCGCGCCTCCAAAGCGCGCTCCAGCTGTGCCTTGCCGATCAGACACCAGGGGCAGATCGGATCGGACAGGATATCAAGCTTGACCATGACGGGCCTCATACAGTGGTTTCAGGGCGCGCCGCAGGATCTTGCCATTCGCGCCAGAAGGCAACGCATCAAGGCGCACATAAACGCGAGGCTGTTTGTAACGGGCAAGGCAACCCGCTGCAAAGGCCCGCAGATCGGCCTCATCCAGCGCATCGCCCACATAGAAGGCCGCGATGATCCGCGCATCCTCCTTGACCTCGACATCGGTCACACCGACCTCGCGGATACCGGGATGCGCCAGCAAGGCCGCCTCCACCTCCATGGGCGACACGCGATAGCCGCCCGCGTTCATCATGTCATCCGCGCGCCCCAGATAGGTGATCTGCCCCGCCGCATCCATCATCCCCTGATCGCCGGTCAGGAACCAGTCGCCTTGCATCTTGGCCGCCGTCTCCTCGGGTGCGCCCAGATAGCCCAGCATCAGACCGGGATCGCTGCGCGCCACGGCGATCGTGCCTTCCTCGCCCAGACCCACGGGACCATCCGCCCCAAGGATCGCGACACGCCGCCCGTCCTGTGGCCGTCCCAGCGCGCCGGGGGCGGCGGGATGCGCCGGACTGCCCGAGATGAAGGTGGAACATTCCGACATCCCGTAAGCCTCATAGATCGGCGTGCCCGTGGCCGCGACCCATCCAATTCGCACCCGGTCCGACAGCTTTTCCCCCGCTGCCAGACCATGCCGCAACGCAGGCAGTTCCATCTTCATGTGATGGCTGAGAATCTTGCGATAAACACCAGGAGCCGCTGCAAATATCGTCGCCCTGTGATCCGCCAGAAGCTGCGGCAGATCCTCCATCGCGACGCCCTCCGCCGGGATCAGCGCGGTCGCCCCCACCGACCACGGGTCCATCAGCCCGGTCCCCAGCGTATAGGTCCAGTTGAACGCCCCCGCATGAAGCAGACGGTCATCGCCGCCCAGCCCATACCAGCCCTGATGCATCATCTGCCGCGCCCAGATCGCGCGATGTGCGTGCATCACCGCGCGCGGGATACCCGATGTGCCGGATGTATAGATGATATACCCCAGCCGGTCAGGATCGCCCATGGCATAGTCACAGGGCGGCAGATCGCGCATCCCGGCCAGGGCGGCGGTGTCGATCACCGGCAGGCCCGTATCGTCAGGGCAGGCGACGCGCGGATCGCGCAGGATGCCCTTGGGCGCAAGCTGCGCCACCATCTTGGCCACTTCCGCCGCCGTCAACTGCGACGATGTGGGCACCGGCACCAGCCCTGCGGCGATTGCCCCCAGATAGGCCAGCGGAAAATCCACCGTATTGCCCAGCCGCATCAACAGGATGTCACCGGGGACAAAGCCCGCCGCCAGCAGCCCGGCACCCGTGCCCCGCACCGCCGCCGCCAGCCTTGCATAGGTCCAGCTTTCGGCCCCGGTCAGCGCAATGACGGACAGCGCCACTTTCTCGGGCAGGTCATCGGCATGGCGCAGCACATGGGCTGCCATGTTGAAGGGGCGGGGGCAGGGGGCGGCAACGCCCTGATCGAAAATCGCTTGCATGGCCACTTGCTAGGCCGCTGCCGTCCCAGTTGCAAGCCACAGAACGCAGCCCTATACCACTTCCGCATGAGTGACCGTGATCCCCGTTCCCTGATCCGTATCGCCCGCGCCGATGGTGGCGCGGCCGTGGCCGAACCGCTGGACCTTGGCCAGCGCGTGCGCGGGTTGCGCAAGGATCTGGGCTTGACGCTGGAACAGGCCGCGCAACAGGCGGGGCTCGCGCGCTCGACCCTGTCCAAGATCGAAAACGGGCAGATGTCGCCCACCTATGACGCGCTCAAGAAGCTGGCGACGGGCCTTGCCATTTCCGTGCCACAGCTTTTCACCCCGCCCTCGGCCGGGCAGATCACCGGGCGGCGTGTCCTCACCCGGTCCGGCGAAGGCGCGCGCCATGCCACCACCACCTACGAGCACGAGCTTCTGGCTGAGGGTCTGACCCGCAAGCAGATGCTGCCCTACCGCGCCCGCGTCCGCGCCCGCCGGATGGAGGAATTCGACGGCTGGGTGCGCCACGACGGCGAGGAGTTTCTCTATGTCCTCACCGGCGTGATCCGCCTCTATACCGAGTTTTACGAGCCGATCGAGATGCGCCGGGGCGACAGCGCCTATTACGACGCGGCCATGGGCCATAACGTCGTCTCGGTCAGTCCCGAGGATGCGACGATCCTCTGGGTCACATCACTGGTCGGCTGATCGGCGGCTTGCGTCGCTCTCGGAACCAGCCGCGCTCAGAACCAGCCGCGCACCGTCCGCGCCCCGCCCGAGATGTCCTGACCCACCCCTTCGACCGTGGCACAGCCCGCCAGCAGCGCAAGACAGCCCAGACCCAGCGCGATCACGACCAGTTTTTTCATTCCGCTCACTCCTCAAACCACCAGACATCCGGCATCCAGCCGATCCGGTCGCCATAAATCGGCGTATTCGCGGGAAATTTCAACTGCCTCGCATGGGCAATCCGGTCCACATGTGTCGTCCAGATCGGAATGACATAGCGCCCCGCCATCAGCACCCGGTCCAGCGCGCGTGTCGCGGCAATGAACTCCTCGCGGCTGTCGGTGGCCAGCATGTGATCCATCATCGCATCGGCGGCCGGCACCTGCATCCCCATCACATTGCGCGTGCCCGGCGTGCCCGCGCCAGCCGCCCCCCAATAGAGGCGCTGCTCATTGCCGGGGCTCAGCGACAGGTCGCGGCGAAACGGCATCATGTCGAAATCCTGCGCGGCCTCGGCCGCCGCATATTGCGCATTGTCCACCGGGCGGATGCGCGCCGTGATCCCCAACCGCTCCAGCGCCGTGCGATAGATCTCGATCACCGCCAGATTGCTCCGGTCGCCCTGCCGCAGCAGTATATCCAGGCTGAAAGGCACGCCCCGGCCGTCCACCAGCCGCCCCCCCTCGAC
>JAMWZG010000278.1 GCA_024304855.1 Paracoccaceae bacterium | reverse complement strand
GCGATGCTGGATGTTTGCCCATTTTGAGTGGCCGGCCATGCGTGCCTCCGTCTGTGTCTGTATAAGCCTGTCTGGCGGTTCGCGCCTCTATATGCCAGCACCCCGGCCCCTCGCAAGGCCGCTCGCACCGTCACGTCGCGGGTTTCACAACGGCCAGATGAACGGAATCAGCGCCGCACTCAGCAGCCCGATGCTCAGGTTCAGCGGAATACCCACACGCAGGAAATCCGTGAAACGGTATCCGCCGGGACCGTAGACCAGCATATTCGTCTGATACCCGATCGGCGTCGCAAAACTGGCCGAGGCCGCAACCATCACCGCCACCACCAACGGGCGCGGATCAATCCCCATGGCCTGCGCCAAACCGATGGCAATCGGCGTGACGACAACCGCCACCGCATTGTTCGACACCATCTCGGTCAACACCGATGTCAGCAGATAGATCGCCCAGATGATGAAAAACGGCGGCAAGGCCGACAGCGAGGGGGCCACCGCATCCACGATCAGCCGGATCGCCCCGCTATGTTCCAGCGCCGCCCCGATGGCCAGCATGGCAAAGATCAGCGACAACAGCCGGCCCTCGACAAAGGAAAACGCCTCATCCGCGTCGATGCAGCGCGTCAGCAGAACAACCGCCATCGCCAGCACGGCCAAGGCAAGGATCGGCGCCACCCCCAACCCGGCCAGGATCACGATCCCCAGCAGCGACAGAATCGCAATCGGCGCATGGCCGCGCCGGAAGGCCCGCGCCGTGGGATGCGAGACATCGACCATGTCCATCTCGGTTGCCAGCCGCTGAATATCCGCCGGCGCCCCCTCCAGCAGCAGCGTATCGCCCACGCGCACGACCAGCTCATCCAGCTGCCGCCCGATGTTCTGGTTGCGCCGATGCACCGCCAGCGGATAGACCCCGAACCGCCGCCGCAAACGCAAAGACCCCAGCGAGCGACCCACCATCTTGCAACCGGGCGTAATCAGCACCTCGACCGTCGTGGTCTCGACCGCCGACACCTGATCGACCCGGCGCAGGGATTTGTTCCGTTGCAGGCTCAGAAGCTCGGTCATCTGGGTGCGCAGAACCACACGGTCGCCCACCTCCAGAACCACGCCCTGCAAATCGCGCCGCAGCGATTGATCCCCCCGGATCACGTCGATCAGCCGCACACCCTCGCGCTTGAACAACTGCACCCCCGTGACCTCGCGCCCGATCAGGTTGCTGTCGGGCGGGATCACGGCCTCGGTAAAGAACTTCATCCGGCTTTTGTCGGACAACAGATTGGCCATGCTGTCCCGCTCAGGCAGCAGAACCGGGCCGAACAGCGCCAGATAGATCATCCCCCAGACGACCAGCACCGCGGCCAGCGGCGTCACCTCGAAAATCGTGAACCCCTCCAACCCCTGCGCCCGCGCCACACCATCCACCAGAAGATTGGTCGATGTGCCGATCAGGGTCAGCGTGCCCCCCAGGATCGCCGCATAGCTCAGCGGGATCAACAGCTTGCTGGCCGACATGCCCATCGTGCGCGCCAGTTGCACAAAGACGGGCAGCATGACCACCACCACAGGTGTGTTGTTCATGATGGCCGAGGCCAGCACGACGAAAACCATCAGCATCACAATCGCCGTGCGCGGATGCGATCTTGCCCGCCGGTCCGCGACATTCGTAAAGGCATCCAGCGCGCCCGTGCGCACAAGGGCCCCCATCACGATGAACATCGTCGCAATCGTCCAGGGCGCAGGATTGGCCAGAACCTCCAGCGCAAGATCATAGGGCAGCAACCCCAGAACCAGCATCACCGCCGTGCCGCCAATGGCAACAACCTCGGCCGGATAGATTTCCTTGATGAAGAACACGAACATGCCCAGCACAACGGCCAGGCACAGAAGGGCCTGCGTCATCTGAGAGAACTCGAACAGCGCCATATCAATCCTGTTGAAAATTCAGCGAATGTCACCTTGGCCCATGCCCACAACCGGAGCAAGCACCGCTTTGGGCCGCGGCTGCACCAGGGCCATCCCCACCATCATCAGACCCATGGCCGCCCAGATCATCGGCGCATAGCGTTCCCCCAGCAGCAGCATCGCCCAGATCACACCAAAGCCGGTGACAAGATAGCTGACCTGCACCGCAAAGACAGACCCCGCCCGCCCGATCAGCCAGACAAAGGCGCTATAGACCAGCACATGCACGCTCGATGATCCGACCAGCGCCCATTCCGCCACACCGAAGGGCACCAGCGGGCTGATCCACTGCCCCGAGGCCAGCATCAACGGCGCCACCATCACCGCCCCCGTGACCGAAGCCCCCAGAAGCACCTGCACCGGGTCCAGCCCCGCCGTGCCCCAGCGCGCCACGTAATTGCCCTCGAACGCATAGCAGAGAGAGGCGATCATCGCGATCGGCACCCAGCCCACCATCGCCGCATCGGGCAGGCTCGCTTGCGGCACCACCAGCAGCGCCACCCCGGTCAGACCCAGCGCCAGCCCCGTCAGACGGCGCAGGCTGAACCGCTCCAGCCCCAGCCCCAGCGCGATGGGAAAGGCCATCATCGGGATCAGCGACAGCAGGATCGACAGCACCCCCGACGGCAGATGCACCGCCGCCTGATAGGATGCGGTATTGGGCAGCACCGTCCCCACCACCGCGATCACCCCGTAAACCTGGCAGGCCTCACGCCCCAGCGGCAAACGCCGTCCCGTCGCGGCGGCAATCCCCGCCATCAACACGGCCCCGATCACCAATTGCCAGAAAATCAGGCCGAAATGCCCGTGCCCCGTGCTGACAGCCATCTTGGTCAGGGGTTGGGTGATCCCCCATCCCGCCCCCAGCAGCAGCAACAGCGCGAACAGCGCCGCCGCCTCACCGCGCGAAGGGCTCATCCGCCGCGCCGCATCAGATCCCGGCCGCCGCAAGCCGCCCGCCCTGCCGGACAGCCTCGACCCGCGTCGCGCGCCCGGTCAGATCATCGGTCTCGACATAGACCCCCGACAGCGTCGCCTCGCCCAGCGCGGGCGTGAAGCGCCCCTTGGCCATGCCGGTCACGAAACGGCGCATCGGCTCGTCCTTCTCCATCCCGATGACCGAATTGTAATCCCCGCACATGCCCGCATCCGTCAGATAGGCCGTCGCACCGCCAAGGATCATCGCATCCGCCGTCGGCACATGGGTATGCGTGCCCACCACCAGACTGGCGCGGCCCGCGCAGAAATGGCCCATGCCCATCTTCTCGCTCGTCGCCTCGCAATGCATGTCCACGATGCTGGCCTGCACCGCCCCTCCCAGAGGATGCGCCGCCAGAACCTGATCCACGGCCGAGAACGGATCGTCAAAGGCACGCTTCATGAACACATTGCCCAGAACCTGACAGACCAGAACCTTGCGCCCGCGCTTATCCGAAAACACCCGGTGCCCGCGCCCCGGCGCCCCCTTGGCAAAGTTCAGCGGCCGGATGATCCGCGGCTCGCTCTCGATGAATTGCAGCATGTCCTTCTGATCAAAGGCATGATCCCCCAGCGTCAGGCAATCCGCCCCCGCAGCCAGCAGAACGCGCGCATGATCCGCCGTCAGCCCCGCCCCGCTCGAGGCGTTCTCGCCATTGACCACCACGAAATCCAGCTTCCACTCCGTCCGCAGGCGGGGAAGGTTCTCGGATATGGCCTGCCGTCCGGCCCGGCCCATGACATCGCCAAGGAACAATATTTTCATGACAGATGGCCTAGGGCGATTGCAGCCCTGCGGCAAGAGCCAAGCAGCCCCCGCCCGCGAATAATTCGCGCCCTCGTTTCATCTTGCCGAAAATACTCAAACAACCACACCACCACAGGCGATGACCTCGCGCTCAGTGACGATCAGATCCAGCGACTGATCCGTCGCCTCCAAAGGCAGCTCCTCGGCCTCCTGCGC
>JAMWZG010000277.1 GCA_024304855.1 Paracoccaceae bacterium | reverse complement strand
CCGGTCTACACGGATTTGCAATCCGCTGCGTAACCTCTCCGCCAACCCGCCGCCGAGATGGGGGAGCAACTAGCGGATTACGCGCGCGGCTGCAAGACCCGAGGTTGGGCCAAGATGCCACGCGGCTGCGGCAGATCGGTCGGGGGGCCGCATTCCCGTTGCCCAGCCCCCGGTGATGTGACAAAAGACTGCCAAGAGACTGAACAGAAGAGTTTAGCTGATGACAGATTACGCCGCGCGCCGCACCACCATGGTGGATACGCAGATCAGACCCTCGGATGTGACGAAATTTCCGATCATCGAGGCAATGCTGTCGATCCCGCGGGAGGAGTTCGTGCCCGCCAGCCTGCGCGAGGCTGCCTATGTGGGCGAGAACCTTGACCTGGGCCGGGGCCGTGTGATGCTGGAGCCGCGCACGCTGGCCAAGATGCTGGATGCGCTGGATGTGCAGCGCGACGAGCTGGTGCTGGATCTGGGCTGCGGGCTTGGCTATTCGGCGGCGGTGATCGCGCGGCTGGCCGAGGCGGTGGTGGCGGTGGAAAGCGATGCCGATCTGGCCGATGAGGCGCAGGGCATCCTGTCGCGCGAAGGGGCGGACAATGTGATCCTGCATCACGGCCCGCTGGCCGAGGGGGCGGCGCAGCACGGACCCTATGATGCGGTCGTGATCGAGGGGGCGGTGGCCGATCTGCCCGCGGCCGTGTCGGATCAGATCAAGGATGGCGGGCGGATTGCGTGTCTGTTCATGGAAGGGGCGCTGGGCGTGGTCCGTATCGGCTACAAGCTGGATGGCGGGATCAGCTGGCGCTTTGCCTTCAATGCCAGTGCACCCGTGCTGGAAGGATTTGAAAGACAGGCGGCGTTCAGTCTCTGACGGAGAGGGCGCACTGGGACGTATAGAATAGCAAGACCAATTGCAGCAAAACGGGACAGAGCGATGAGCAGGTTCGACATGACAGGCAAGACGATGCGCGGCGTGGCCGGGCAGGGGCGGCGCAGTTCGCGCTTTGTGGCGGGGATGATCGCGGGTCTGCTGGTTCTGGGCGCGCCTGCGGCGGCGCTGGCGGATACGCTGGCCGATGCGCTGGCGGGGGCTTACAACAATTCGGGCCTGCTGGAGCAGAACCGTGCGCTGCTCAGGGCGGCGGATGAGGATGTGGGCGTGGCCCTGTCGGCGCTGCGTCCGATCATCGGCTGGTCGGCGGATGTGACCTATAGCAATGGCGATGCGCGGTCCTCGCAGACGGGTGGTCTGGCGCGCAGCACCGAGGATAGCAGCGGATCGCTGGCGCTGACGGCGAATATCCTGCTTTACGATGGTGGCCGGTCGCGGATGGGCGTGGATATTGCCAAGGAATCCGTGCTGGCGACGCGGCAGGCCCTGATCGGGGTCGAGCAGAATATCCTGTTGCAGGCGGTGCAGGCCTATATGGATGTGCGTTCGAACACCGAGATCGTGGCGCTGCGGCGCAACAACGTGCGGGTGATCACGCAGGAATTGCGCGCGGCGCAGGACCGTTTCGAGGTGGGCGAAGTGACGCGCACCGATGTGGCGCTGGCCGAGGCGCGTCTGGCGGGGGCCAATGCGCTTTTGGCGCAGGCCGAGGGGGATCTGGCCGAGGCGCGGGCCTTCTATCGCTTTGCCGTGGGGCGTGATGCCAATGCGCTGGCGGCGCCGCCGGCCTTGCCGGCGCGGCCTGCTTCGGTTGCGGCGGCGCAGGCCGTGGCGATGCGGGGCCATCCCGACATCCTGCGGGCGCAGCATGAGGTGACGGTGTCGGACCTGCGGGTTCTGATCGCCAAGTCATCGGCGATTCCGCAGGTGCAGTTGCAGTCGCGTTACGGGATCACCGAGGATCTGCGGGGCAGCGATTACAACCGGGGTGGCAGCATCGGCATTGGCGTGACCGGCCCGATCTATCAGGGCGGGCGCAATTCCGCGCTGGAGCGGCAGGCGATCAACCTTGGCACTGCCGCGCGGTCGGCCCTGTTCGAGACGACGCAGCGGATTGCGCAGAATGTGAGCACGGCCTTTGCCCGTGTCGATGTGGCCCGCGCCGCGATCGAGGCGAGCGACCGGCAGATCCGCGCGGCGCGCACTGCCTTTGAAGGGGTGCGCGAGGAGGCGACGCTGGGCGCGCGCACCACGCTGGATGTGCTGAACGCCGAGCAGGAATTGCTGGATGCGCAGGCCAACCGGATCACGGCGGTGTCGAACCAATATGTTGCGGCCTATGGGTTGCTGTCCTCGATGGGGCAGTTGACGGCGCAGAACCTGCGGTTGCAGGTGCAGATCTATGATCCCGGTTCCTATTACAATCAGGTGCAGTCTGCGCCCAGTTCGATCAGCCGTCAGGGGCGTCAGCTGGATCAGGTGCTGAAGTCTTTGGGGCGCGAGTAAAATACACTCTATCAGTTGTGTGGAGGCCCGTCAGCGGATACACTTCGTGACGAGGCGAGAGTGGTAATCCGACATGAGCGATCCTGTGACCAATGTGGCAATCGAGGACGTGCTGTCCTCTATCCGGCGGCTTGTATCCGAAGATGCGCGGGTGCAGCCCGTGGCATGGCGCCCCGATCCGGTTGAGGACGCGCGGCCCGCAGAGGCGCCCGCTCCGGCAGGGCGGCTGGTTCTGACGCCGGCGTTGCGCGTGACGGGTGAGGCTGAGGTGGAGGCTGAGGCTGAGGTGCAGGGCGATGACGCCCCTGCGCCGCAGGAGGCGCTGGTGCTGCACAGCCCCGAGGAGGCGGCCGCAGAGCCGGCCAATCAGGGCGACGCGACGGGCGATCACGCTGCGGCATGGGCAGAGGACACCCCGGACGGGGTGGAGGATGCCCCGGCTGATGCGGTGGCCGAGGATCATCATCAGGACGCGGGCGAGGCCGGGGATGCGGCTGATCCCTATGTTCTGGGCGCGGCTGAGGCCGAGGTGATGGCCTGGGAAGATCATCACGATGACGCGCCGCAGGGCGGTGACGCGACCGATGGTGAGGGGCTTGATGCAGGCGGGTTTGACGCAGGCAGGTCGGATGAGGATGTTGCGGCGGAGGATGTGACCATGCCGGAACCGGAGGATCTGTCGCAGGATGCGCCGGACAGCGGGTTTGTCTTCGCCTCGACCCGTGACGGGCACATGCGGGAGGAGGCCCCTGTGCCGCCCCTGTCAGAGGCGCGCGACGGGGCCGGGTCTGCGGAGAGGGATGACAATGATCTGTTCTTGCGCGACGATGAGGCGGTGCTGGACGAGGACAGTCTGCGCGAGCTGGTGGCCGAGATCGTGCGGCAGGAGTTGCAGGGCGCGCTGGGCGAGCGGATCACCCGGAACGTGCGCAAGCTGGTGCGGCGGGAAATCCACCGCGCGCTGACCAGTCACGAGCTGGAATAGGGTGCGGCTGTAGAGTCGTCCTTGCGGTTGCCGTTTCGGGCGATCGACGGAGCGGTGAGACCGAAATCTGTGCGATGAAAATCTGTGCGATGAAAACGAAAAATGCGCCCGCGTGGGGCGCATTTTTCGTTTGGTCCCCGCCGTGTGTCGGCGGGGCCGGATCATCAGGCGGCTTCGGCCTGCTGGGCGGCGTTGCGACGCTCGCTCTCTTCGCGCGACAGCGCGACGGAGGTGCGCACACCCTTGGCCACGAATTCCATCAGGCCGGAGACGACACGCTCGTTCGGGTCGATCCCGGCGCAGGACAGCACTTCGCGACCATCGCGCGACCGGGCCCAGCGGGCGATCTGCTCGGGGCCGTTGCCGTATTTCTTGTCATCTGCGATGGCGTCATCCAATGCGGCCAAGACAACGGCTGCAAACAGTTTACGTGCACGATTGCCCTGCTCGTTATTGAAGGCGGTGCCGTCAACGAAATCCTTCATGATTCGTCCTTTGTTATTGCTCTTGCGTTTTTGGCGTGGCGCTC
>JAMWZG010000276.1 GCA_024304855.1 Paracoccaceae bacterium | reverse complement strand
CCCGCCGCCGCGCCCAACAGGGCAGCCCGCAGGGCAAAGCTGCGCAGGATGCGGCCACGGCTGGCCCCCAGCGTCTTGAGAACCGCCGCCTCATAGGTCCGCGCCCGCTCGCCCGCCGCCGCCGCGCCGATCAGGACCAGAAAGCCGGTGATCAAGGTCGCCGCCGCGCCATAGGAGGTGGCCGCCGCCAGCCCTGCCAGCACGTCCGAGACCTGATCAATCGCATCCCTCACCCGGATCGCGGTGATATTGGGCGCGGCCCCGGCCACATCGCGCAGGATCTGGGCTTCGGCGGCTTCTTCGGCATAGACGGTCGAGATGAAGGTATGCGGCGCCCCGGCCAGGGCGCGTTCATTCATGGTCAGCACGAAACCCATGCCGCCGGTGGAAAAATCCACCTCGCGCAGGCTGGTGATCGTGCCGGTGATGTCGCGTCCCAGCACGTTCATCGTGATCGTGTCGCCCAGACCGACCCCCATCTCGCGGGCCTCTTCCTCGGCAAAGCTGATCTGGGGCGGGCCATCGTAATCATCGGGCCACCATGCGCCGGCCATGATCCGCGTGCCCTCGGGCATCGCGCCGGCATAGGTCACGGCGCGGTCGCCGGTGACGACCCAGTGGTCGCCCGCCACCTCACGCGCGGGGCGGTCGTTGATCCGGGTGATCACCCCGCGCAGCATCGGCGCGCTGTCGATGCGCGAGACGGCGGGATCATTCGCCAGCCGGTCCATGAAGGCAGGCATCTGGTCGCGCTGGATGTCCACGAAGAAATAGGAGGGGGCCACATCCGGCAGGTCATTGGCGATGGCCCCGCGCAGGTTGCCGTCGATCTGGCCCACGGCGGCCAGCACCGAGAGGCCAAGACCAAGCGAGAGGATGACCGAGGTCGCCTCGTCCCGCTGCCCGCCGATGGCGGCCAGGGCCCAGCGCAGCACGGGGCGGCCCTGCGCCGTGCCGCGCGCGCGTTTGGTCAGGGCGCGCACGGCCATGGCCGTCAGCACCAGCAGGATCAGCGCCC
The DNA here is from genome assembly GCA_024304855.1 of Paracoccaceae bacterium. Taxonomy (GTDB): domain Bacteria; phylum Pseudomonadota; class Alphaproteobacteria; order Rhodobacterales; family Rhodobacteraceae; genus Seohaeicola. The sequence continues at coordinate 2,899 of JAMWZG010000276.1, read as the reverse complement.
CAAGGATGCCGCCCGCTGTCCAGAGCGTCAGCCACGCCGCACCGGAGAAAAGCATCGACGTGCCGATCAGCATGGCCAGCAACACAAGGATCACCGCCAGCATCGGTGCGCGGGGCAGGGTGCGGGTGGTCGAAAGCGCGTCGCGGAACAGGGTGGCGGCGCGCACGTCTTCGGTGCGCGACAGCGGCCAGAGGGTGAAGATCAGCGCGGTCAGCACGCCATAGATCGCCGCCTCGATCAGCGGGGCGGGGTGGATGGTGAACACCGCAGGCACCGGCAGGCGGGATTCCAGAAACGGCCCCAGCGCCAGCGGGATCGCCGCGCCAAGGATCAGGCCCATGGTGATCCCCAGAAGGCTGAGCGCGCCGATTTGCAGGAAATAGGTCTGAAAGATCGTGGCGCGGTCGGCCCCAAGGGTGCGCAGGGTGGCAATCACGCTGGTCTTGCCCGCCAGATAGGCGCGCACGGCGGCCGAGACGCCGACCCCGCCCACGGCCAGACCGGACAGGCCCACAAGGATCAGGAAGGCCCCCAGCCGTTCCACGAAACGCGCCACGCTGGGCGCGCCGTTGCGGCTGTCACGCCAGCGGGCGCCTGCGCCTTCGAAACGCTGGGAGACCTGCTCTTGCAGGGCGTCCAGATCGCTGCCCTCGGGCAGAAGCATCCGGTATTCGGTGGAGTAAAGCGTGCCAGGGGTCAGCAGCCCCGCATTGGCCAGCGCATCCGTGGCCACGATGGTGCGCGGGCCAAGGCCGAAACCATCGGCCCCGGCATCGGGTTCGCGGGTGATCGCGGCCATCAGGCGGAAGTCCCGCGTGCCAAGGCGGAAGGTGTCGCCGATCTGCATCCCCATCCGGTCGATCAGCAGGGGATGGACCACGGCGCCGGGCAGGCCATCGCGGCCCGCCAGCGCATCGGCCAGCGGCATGGCAGGCTCCAGTAGCACCTGACCGATCAGGGGATAGGCGGCATCGACGGATTTCACCTGCGTGAGGCCCCGTTCGGCGGTATCGCCCTGACCTTTGACCAGCATCGAGCGGAAATCGGTGACTTCGGACACCGCGCTGGCGATGCTGTCGATCCAGGCCCGTTCTTCCGGTGTGGCGAAACGGTAGGTCAGGTCAATCTCGGCGTCGCCGCCAAGGATGGCCGCGCCTTCGCGTGCCAGACCCGCCTCGATGCTGGAGCGGACGGAGCCTACGGCGGCAATCGCGGCCACGCCAAGCGCCAGACAGGCGAGGAAGATGCGGAAGCCCTTGAGGCCACCGCGCAATTCCCGCGCCGCGAAACGGGCCGCGATGGGCAGGCTCATTCCGCAGCCTCGGGTTTGTGCATGGCGTCCATGTCGATGCGACCATCGCGCAGGCGGATCACGCGGTCGCAGCGGGCGGCCAGTTCGTCGGAATGGGTGACAAGGACCAGCGTGGCCCCGTGTTTGTCGCGCAGGCCGAAGAGAAGCTCGATGATCGCGGTTCCATTGGCCCCGTCCAGGTTGCCGGTCGGTTCATCCGCCAGAAGGATGTCCGGGCGTGGGGCCGAGGCGCGGGCGAGGGCCACGCGCTGCTGCTCGCCCCCGGACATTTGCGAGGGGTAATGATCGGCGCGGGAGGCCAGACCCACGGCGGCCAGTTCGGCGCGGGCGCGGGCAAAGGCATCCTTGTGGCCCGCCAGTTCCAGCGGGGTTGCCACGTTTTCCAGCGCGGTCATCGTCGGGATCAGGTGGAAGGATTGGAAGACGACCCCCATATGATCACGGCGGAAGCGGGCCAATTGATCCTCGGACATGGTGGTCAGATCCTGACCCAGCGCCGTGATCGTCCCGCCCGTGGCGCGTTCCAGCCCGCCCATCAGCATGAGGAGAGAGGATTTGCCAGACCCCGATGGACCGACCAGCCCCAACGTCTCACCCTTGCGGACGGAGAGGGTGATGCCGTGCAGGATGTCCACGCGCCCTGCATTGCCATCAAGGGACAAAGCTGTATCTGTGAGGGAAAGAACCGGAGGGGTCATGAGAATGCGCCTGCTATCTATTCGTTCAGTGACATATGGGGCCTTGGGCCGCATGGGCAAGATCTGGGCGGCGCTTGTGCTGTGCCTTGGTCTGGCATTTGCGGGCGGGGCGCAAGCGCAGGGGCAGGCGCAGGCGCGGGAGGTGCCTCTGTCCATCGTGGCCTTCGGGGACAGCCTGACACAGGGCTATGGTCTGATGGATGAGGAGGGATTCGTGCCGCAGTTGCGCGTCTGGCTGGAGGCGCAGGGGCGCGGCGCGGTGCGTGTGGTCAATGCGGGCGTGTCGGGCGATACGAGTGCAGGCGGGTTGTCGCGGGTGGAATGGACGCTGACGCCGGATATTCACGGCATGATCCTGGCGCTGGGTGGCAATGATGTGCTGCGCGGGCTGGATCCCAAGGTGACGCGGGCCAATATCGAGGGGATCTTGCAGGTGGCACAGGCGGCCGGGGTTCCGGTGTTGCTGGTGGGGATGCAGGCGCCGGGGAACTATGGTCCCGAGTATCAGGCCGCGTTCGAGGCAATCTGGCCGGAGCTGGCAGAGGCCTATGGTGCGCTGTATTTCGAGAGCTTCTTCAAGGGCTTGGGCGAGGGTGATCTGGCCGCGGCGCGGGCCTATTTTCAGGCGGATGGCATTCATCCCAACCCTGAGGGCGTGGGGTTGATCGTCGATGCCATGGGGCCTGCGGTGCTGGAGTTGATCGCCGCCGCCGAGGCGCGGCGCGCCGAGAAGGGCTGATCCGAAACAAGACGGGCCCCGCGACAGGGCCCGTTTTCATCCCTCCCGTCAGGCCAATCAGGCCAGCGAGATGTTCACTGCGGATTCACGACCGTCGCGGCCCGGTTCGATGTCGAACTTGACCTTCTGGTTGTCGGCAAGGCCGGTCAG
>JAMWZG010000275.1 GCA_024304855.1 Paracoccaceae bacterium | reverse complement strand
CCGCGCAGGTTCGCCGCGCCCGCCCGAAAGCGTGTTCACGCTGGGCGTGCCGCTTCTGGGCATCTGCTATGGCCAGCAGGTCATGATGGAGATGCTGGGCGGCAAGGTCGAATCGGGCCATGGCACGGCCGAGTTCGGGCGCGCCTATGTGACGCCGGCGAATGGGCGGATTGATCTGCTCAACGGCTGGTTCCTCGAGGCGCGCGAGCAGGTCTGGATGAGCCATGGCGATCACGTCAGCCGCATCGCGCCGGGGTTCGAGGTCTATGGCACCTCGCCCAATGCGCCCTATGCCATCACGGCGGATCTGACGCGGCGGTTCTATGCGGTGCAGTTCCACCCCGAGGTGCATCACACGCCCAATGGCAAGACGCTCTATGAGAATTTCGTGCGCGATGCGGGCTTTACCGGCGACTGGACCATGGGCGCTTACCGCGAGGAGGCGATCCGCAAGATCCGCGAACAGGTGGGCGACAAGCGCGTGATCTGCGGTCTGTCGGGCGGGGTCGATTCCTCGGTCGCGGCTGTCTTGATCCACGAGGCGATCGGCGATCAGCTGACATGCGTCTTCGTGGACCACGGTCTGCTGCGGCAGAACGAGGCCGAAGAGGTCGTGGCCATGTTCCGCGACAATTACAACATTCCGCTGATCCACGCCGATGAGGCCGATCTGTTTCTGGGCGAGCTGGAGGGGCAGTCCGACCCCGAGACCAAGCGCAAGATCATCGGGCGGCTGTTCATCGACGTGTTCCAGAAATACGCGAGCGGGATCGAGGGGGCGGAATTTCTGGCCCAGGGCACGCTTTACCCCGATGTGATCGAATCGGTCAGCTTCAGCGGCGGGCCGTCGGTCACGATCAAGTCGCATCACAATGTGGGCGGTCTGCCCGAGAAGATGGGCCTCAAGCTGGTCGAGCCGCTGCGCGAGCTGTTCAAGGACGAGGTGCGCGCTTTGGGGCGTGAGCTGGGTCTGCCTGACAGTTTCATCGGGCGGCATCCCTTCCCCGGCCCCGGTCTGGCGATCCGCTGCCCCGGCGAGATCACGCGCGAGAAGCTGGAGATCCTGCGCAAGGCGGATGCGGTCTTCATCGACCAGATCCGCAAGCACGGGCTTTATGACGACATCTGGCAGGCTTTCGTGGCCATTCTGCCGGTGCGCACCGTGGGTGTGATGGGCGACGGGCGGACCTATGATTTCGCCTGTGCCCTGCGCGCGGTGACATCGGTGGATGGCATGACGGCCGATTATTACCCGTTCAGCCATGATTTTCTGGGCGAGACGGCGACGCGGATCATCAACGAGGTCAAGGGGATCAACCGTGTCACCTATGACGTGACATCGAAACCGCCGGGCACCATCGAATGGGAGTGATCCATCTGACAGGCCGCCTGATCTGTGCCAGTCATGCGCAGGCGCGGGCCGTGATGATGGGGCTGCCCGAGCATATCCGCCTGACGCGGGCCGAGGCGGGGTGTCTGTCCTTTGACGTGACGCCGACGGATGATCCGCTGGTCTGGCAGGTCGAGGAGCGGTTTGCCGACCGTGCTGCCTTTGACGCGCATCAGGCGCGCACAGCGGGGTCGGACTGGGCTGCCGTGACGGCGGGCATCCCCCGCGACTATACGATCACCGAAGAGGGTGTCGCATGACGACGCCGATCCCGGCCATCCTGCCGGCGCCGCCGCCTGTGCTGCGCGCCGCGCTCTGGATGATCGGGGCCATCGGGTCGTTTTCGGCCATGGCCGTGGCGGGGCGCGAGGCGTCGCTGGATCTGGATACGTTCGAGATCATGCTGTTCCGGTCCATCGTGGGTGTGATCATCGTCTTTGCGGTGCTGACCGTGACGCGGCGCTGGCACGAGGTGTCGCGGCGGCATCCGGGTTTGCAGGTGGCGCGCAATCTGGCGCATTTCACCGGGCAGAACCTGTGGTTCTATGCGGTGACGGTGATTCCGCTGGCGCAGGTTTTCGCGCTGGAATTCACCTCGCCGCTCTGGGTGCTGGTGCTGTCGCCTTTGGTGCTGGGAGAGCGGATGACGCCGATGCGCACGCTGGCCGCCGTTCTGGGCTTCATCGGCATCCTGATCGTGGCGCGGCCCAATGCGGACAGCCTCAATCCCGGTGTGATCACGGCGGCGCTGTCGGCGATCTGTTTCGCCTTCACGATCATGCTGACGAAAAAGCTGACGCGGACCGAGAGCATCGCCTGCATCCTGTTCTATCTGACCACGACTCAGGTCGTGTTCGGGCTGATCGCGGCGGGCTATGACGGGGATATTGTGCTGCCGTCGGCCGCCAGCCTGCCCTGGGTGGTGGTGATCGGCTGCGCGGGGCTGATGGCGCATTTCTGCTTGACGAATGCGCTGTCCATTGCGCCGGCCACGGTGGTGGTGCCGCTGGATTTCGCGCGGCTGCCCTTTATCGCGGTGATCGGGATGCTGCTTTACAACGAGCCGCTGGATCTGTTCGTCTTTGCCGGGGCGCTGGTGATCTTTGGCGGCAATTACCTGAATATCTGGCACGAGACGCGGCGGCCGAAGCAAGTCGCATGAAACGGGTTGCGGGCGTGTCGTCACAGGCATAACACCGCGTCATGACACAGAAATCCATATCCTTGCAGGCCTGGTTGCTGCTCTTGCTGTTGGGCGGGATCTGGGGCGCGTCCTTTCTGTCGAATGCGGTGATCCTGCGCGAAGTGGGGTTTGCCAGTGTCGTGGCCTTTCGCGTGACCGGGGCGGCGGTGATCCTGTGGGTTTACGTGCTGTTGCGGCGGCTTGCGCTGCCGCGTGATCCGCTGATCTGGGCCAGTTTCGTCTTTGCGGGCGTGTTGAATACCGCCCTGCCCTTTGCGCTGATCACCTGGGGGCAGACGCATATCCCCTCGGGGCTGGCGTCGATCCTGAACTGTTCCACGGCGATTTTCGGTGTGCTGGTGGCGGCGCTGGTCTTTGCGGATGAGCGGCTGACGCGGCGCAAGCTGGCGGGCGTGGGTCTGGGTTTTGCGGGGGCGGTCACGGTGATCGGGCCGGATGCGGTGCGCGGGCTGGATCTGACGGCGCTGGCGCAGCTGGCGCTGATCGGGGCTGCGCTGTGCTATGCCTTTGGCAGTGCCTTCAACCGGGCGCGGCTGTCGGGGCTGGCGCCGCAGGTGGCGGCGGCGGGGATGCTGAGCGGGGCTGCGCTGGCGATCCTGCCCCTGGCGTTGTGGCAGGAGGGGGTGCCAAGCCTGGCCTATGACGGGATCACCTGGGTGGCGATTGCCTATCTGTCGGTGGTGGCGACGGCGCTGGCCTATCTGCTCTATTACCGGGTGCTGGCGATGGCGGGGTCGGGCAATGTGCTGCTGGTCACGCTGCTGGTGGCGCCGGTTGCGATCCTGCTGGGGGCGGTGTTTCTGGACGAGGCCCTGCCGATCCGCGCCTATGCGGGCTTTGCCCTGCTGGCGGCCGGGCTGGTGGTGATCGACGGGCGCATCCTGAACCGGCACCGCGCGGCGGGAGCGATGCCGCCGCCTGTGCAATAAAGCGTTATCAATTGAACCTGACTCACCGAACGCTGCCTGAAATCTGGGATTTCAACGCCTGAGGCGATACGTTCCGTCTCAGGGTAAAATCGAAACGCAACAGAACGCCAAGGGCGTTGACCACCCCTGTTGCCGGGGCTACCACAACGGCCAGACAGAGGGGATGCGTCCATGATCTATTCATCAGCGGCGGAATGGCGGGCGGCCCCGCGCAAGCGGGTGCTGTTCTTTGGCATGTCGGGACTGGGCAAGACCCATCTGGCCACGCTCCTGCGCGATCACGGCGACTGGTTCCACTACTCCATCGACTACCGGATCGGCACGCGCTACATGGGCGAATATATCGCCGACAATGCCAAGGCCGAGGCGATGAAAGTGCCCTTCCTGCGCGATCTGCTGCTGT
>JAMWZG010000274.1 GCA_024304855.1 Paracoccaceae bacterium | reverse complement strand
GCCGCACCAAGGCCCGCGCCCGCGCCACCAGTTCCTCCATACGGAAGGGTTTGGGCAGATAGTCATCCGCCCCCGCCTCGATCCCCTCGACCCGCTCCTGCCACGACCCGCGCGCCGTCAGCACCAGAACCGGCACCTCGCAGCCTGCCGCGCGCCAGCGTTTCAGCACCGTCAGCCCGTCCATCCCCGGCAACCCCAGATCCAGCACGATCAGGTCATAGGCCTCGGTATCGCCCAGAAACCACGCCTCCCGCCCCTCGCCACAGGTCTCGGTCCGAAACCCCGCCGCATCCAGCGCCGCCGCCACATCCGCGGCAATGCGCGGATCATCCTCAACCGCCAGAACGCGCATCACTCATCCCCGTCGTCATAATCGCGCTCCAGAATTTCCCCCCGCGCCGCGTCGATCTCCAGCTCCAGCAAGCGCCCGTCCGGCGTCAACAGCTCCAGCTCATAGATCCAGCGCCCATCCTCCCGGTCCAGCTCCACCTCGATCACCCGCCCGTCGCTCTCGGCCTCGGCAATGTCCAGGATCCGCGACAGCGCCATGATCTCGCCCCGCTCCAGGGCCTGCCGCGCCCGCTCGTGATCGTCCTTCTTCTTGTCCGCCAAAGCAGGTGCCGCAACGACAACCAGCGTCGCCATCCCCAGCACTGCCATCCTGATCCCGTTCATCGCGCTCATGGCTCCACTCTCTATGGAACCCGACCTGACAGCAAGCTGACAGCGCCCGTCAGGCCGGTGTCAGACGACTCATCCTATAAGCCAGCCATCCAACGCGGCAAACCCGCCGCATCATTCCAACCGAAAGGACAGTCCATGACACGTCACCTCCCCCTCGCCGCCCTTGCCCTTGCCACCGGCCTTGTCGCCGTCACCGCACAGGCGCAGGACATCACCACCAAGGGCTTCGGCACCGTCCCGCCCCGCGCCGAATGGATGAAAATCTCCGACCTTGCCCTGAAACTCGAAGCACAGGGCTATACGATCCGCGAACTGGACAGCGACGACGGCGTCTATGAGGTCGAGATGCAGGACGCCAACGGGATGCGGGTCGAGGCCTATCTCCACCCCGTCACCGGCGAAGTGCTTCAGCGCCAGCGCGACAACGACTGACCCGGCAGCGCCGCGCCCTCGAACGGGGGCGCGGCCTCACCCCGGCGCGCGCGCCGCCTCCAGCCAGGCGATCAAGGCGCGCAGCCCCTGACTGACGGGCCGCATCTGTGGCCAGACCAGATAATACGTCCCCTCCACCTCGGTATAATCCGCCACCAAAGGCACCAGCCGCCCGCGCGCGAATTCCGCCGCAGCCACGCATTCCGGCAACAGGGCCGCGCCAAAGCCATGCGCCGCCGCCTCGGCCAATGGGGCGAACTGGTCGAACACCATCCCGCGCAGCGGCTGGGCCGGGCAACCCTGCCGCTCGAACCAATCCTCCCAGGCGCCGGGTCGGCTCTCCAGATGCAACAGCGGCAAATCCCGGATCGCCGCAGGCGACAGGTGCCCCGCCCCGGCCAGCGCCGGACAGGCCGCCGGGATCACCCTTTCCCGCGCCAGCTCAAGATAGGCGACGCCCGGCCAATCCCGGACCCCGAAATGGATCGCCGCATCAAACCCCTCGCGGCTGAAATCAAAGGCCGCCACCCGCGTGGACAGGTTCACGATCACCCCCGGATGGGCCGCATCGAACCCCTTCATCCGGGGCATCAGCCAATGCATCCCGAAGGCCGGCAGCACTGCCAGATCCAGACTGCGCCGCGCCCCGCCGGCCCGGATACGCAAGCCCGCCCGCGCCAGATCCTGCAAGGTCTCGCGCACCGCGCGCGCATAATCGACCCCCGCAGGCGTCAGGGCCAGCCCCTTGCCCTCGCGGATGAACAACCCCACCCCCAGTTGCTCCTCCAGAACCTTCAACTGCCGGCTGACCGCCGAATGGGTCAGGGACAGATCCTCGGCCGCCGCCGTCGCCGTCCCCAACCGCTCCACCGCCTCCAGAGCCAGCAGCGACGGGATCGAGGGAAGGAAGCGTCTGGGGGCGATCATGTGCGAAAAACTCCAGTCTGATGACCAAATCATCACTTATCCTCGCGGTAGCAGAAGGATACACTCGCGCAAACCGAAAACCACAGGCGCGATCCGCCCGGAGAAGACCATGACCCATTCCGCCATCCTCACCGCAGCCGGGCTGCACCAGACCGACCTCACTGGCGGCGATCTGACCGTCCGCTCGCCCATCGACGGGGCGGTGCTCGCGCAGGTGCATCAGACGACAGCCGCCGACATGCCCGCCACGATCGCCCGCGCGCAGGCGGCCTTTGCCGCATGGCGCAACATCCCCGCCCCCCGTCGCGGCGAATTGGTGCGCCTCTGGGGCGAAGAACTGCGCGCCGCCAAGGCCGAACTCGGCGCGCTGGTCACACTCGAAGTGGGCAAGATCACCTCGGAAGGGCTGGGCGAGGTGCAGGAGATGATCGACATCTGCGATTTCGCCGTGGGCCTTTCGCGCCAACTCTATGGCCTGACCATCGCCTCCGAACGCCCCGGTCATCGCATGGCCGAGACATGGCACCCGCTCGGTCCCGTGGGCATCATCAGCGCCTTCAATTTCCCCGTCGCGGTCTATAGCTGGAACGCGGCGCTGGCCCTGGTCTGCGGCAATCCGGTGATCTGGAAACCCTCGGAAAAATCCACCCTGACCGCGATGGCCACGCAAAAGACCATGGAACGCGCTTTGGCCCGCTTTGGTGATGATGCGCCGGATGGGCTGTGTCAGCTTGTCATCGGTGGCGCCGATCTGGGCGCGGCGCTGGCCGCGTCGCGCGATGTTCCGGTGCTCTCGGCCACAGGCTCCACCCGCATGGGCGGGATCGTCGGGCCGCAGGTCATGGCCCGCTGGGGCCGACCGATCCTGGAACTGGGCGGCAATAACGCGATGATCGTGGCCCCCTCCGCCGATCTCGACATGGCTGTGCGCGCCATCGTCTTTGGCGCGGTGGGCACGGCGGGGCAACGCTGCACCTCGCTGCGCCGCCTGATCGTGCACCGCTCCATCCATGACGATCTGGTAGCGCGCCTCGAACGCGCCTATGCCACGCTGCCGATTGGCGATCCGCGCAGCCCCGGCACCCTCATCGGCCCACTGATCGACAGCGCGGCCCGCGACCGGATGCTCGCACAACTGGACAAGGCACGGGCCGAGGGGGGCCGCGTCTTCGGCGGCGCCGCCGTGACCGAGGGCGTGCCGGATGACGGGGCCTATGTCAGCCCCGCGCTGGTCCTCATGCCGGAGCAGACCGATACCGTGCGCACCGAAACCTTCGCGCCCATCCTCTACGTCATGCACTATGACGATCTGGAACAGGCCATCGCCATGCAGAACGATGTGCCGCAGGGCCTCTCGTCCTGCATCTTCACCCTCGACCTGCGCGAGGCGGAAACCTTCCTCTCCGCCGCAGGCTCCGATTGCGGCATCGCCAATGTCAACATCGGCCCCTCGGGTGCCGAAATCGGCGGGGCCTTCGGCGGTGAGAAGGAAACCGGCGGCGGGCGCGAATCCGGCTCTGACGCATGGAAGGGCTATATGCGCCGCCAGACCAGCACGGTGAATTACTCGCGCCATCTGCCTCTGGCGCAGGGCGTGCGCTTCGACCTCTGACGGGGCTTGCTCCATCGGCCCCGCCTGCTAGGGTCCGGCCATGACCGCACCGCCCGATCATGTGACCATCGGCCCGCAAGGGATCGTCGTGCCCGCCGAAGTGCTGGGCGCGGCCTTCGCCCTGCCCGCCGCCGACGTGCCTGCCCTGATGCGCGCGGGCACGCTCACCAGCCGTCTGGAACAGGGTCAGGGCACCGATGCCGGCACCTACCGTCTCACCTTCTACCACGGCGCGCAGGCGTTGCGGCTGATCGTGGACACGCAGGGCCAGATCCTGAAACGGACCCGCTTC
>JAMWZG010000273.1 GCA_024304855.1 Paracoccaceae bacterium | reverse complement strand
GGGTGGGCGGGCCGATCAGGCGGATGCGGTTCTCCATCTTGCCCAGCAGAAGGATGTTGCTCCGCGCCACGCGGCTATGGGCGATGTCGCCGCAGATGGCGATGTTCAGGCGGTGGAGCCGGCCCTTGGCGCGGCGGATGGTCAGCGCGTCCAGAAGCGCCTGAGTCGGGTGTTCGTGCCGCCCGTCGCCGGCGTTCAGCACGGCGCAGTTGACCTTCTGGGCCAGCAGATCGACCGCGCCCGAATGCGGGTGACGCACCACCAGCAGGTCGGGGTGCATGGCGTTCAGGGTCATGGCGGTGTCGATCAGGGTTTCGCCCTTCTTGATGGACGAGGCCTGCATCGACATGTTCATGACATCCGCGCCGAGGCGTTTGCCGGCCAGTTCGAAACTGGCCTGCGTGCGGGTCGAGGCCTCGAAGAACATGTTGATCTGGGTCAGGCCTGCGAGGACATCGCCATGTTTCACGTCGCGGCGGTTGAGGGCGACATATTGGTCAGCCAGATCCAGAAGCGTCGTGATCTCATGCGGGGCCAGCGGTTCGATGCCCAGAAGATGTTTTTGGGTGAAACTCATGCGGGCCTCCTTGGGTGCTGTCTGCTTATAGAAAGCTGTGCGCGGTGGGGCAAGGTTGCGGCGCGCTTTCGTCCGGCGTGGCGGCGGGGTAGGGTGGCGGCATGGAATCGGGATTGGATCATCGCAGCGCGAGGGCGCTTCTGGAGTGGCACATCGCGCTGGGCGCGGATGAGTGCATTCAGGATGCGCCGGTGAACAGGTATGAGCTGCCCGAGGCGGCGCCGGTGTCGCTGCGCAAGGCGGCGGTCGTGGCGCCGGAGCCGGCGCGGCCGCAGATCGTGCCGATGGTGCAGGTGGATACCGTGGCCGAGGCGCGGCGGGCGGCGGCGGGGGCGGCGGATCTGGCTGCGTTGCGCGCGGCGCTGGAGGGGTTCGAGCATTGCGACCTCAAGCGCGGGGCGCGGCATTTCGTCTTTGCGGATGGGATGGCGGGGGCGCGGGTCATGGTCATCGGCGAGGCGCCGGGGCGCGAGGAGGATCTGGAGGGGAAGCCCTTCGTCGGGCCGGCGGGGGCGTTGCTGGACCGGATGCTGGCGGCGATCGGCTTGTCGCGGGAGGCGGATGCGCGTGATCAGGGCGTCTATATCACCAATGTGCTGCCCTGGCGGCCGCCGCAGAACCGTGACCCCGAGGCGGGCGAGATTGCGATGATGCGGCCCTTTGTCGAGCGGCATATCGCGTTGGCGCGGCCTGAGGTGGTGATCGTGATGGGCAATGCGGCCTGCGAGGCGGTGCTGGGGCGCAAGGGGGTGTTGCGGCTGCGCGGCGGCTGGGCCGAGGCGGTGGGGGTGCCGGTGATGCCGATGATGCATCCGGCCTATCTGTTGCGCAATCCGGCGGCCAAGCGCGAGGCCTGGGCCGATCTGTTGGCGGTGCAGGCGCGGTTGCGGGGCGGGCGGTGATCGTGGACCCTTGGGTTCTGCTGGCGTTTCTGCCGGCGGCTTTGGCGCTGAACCTGACGCCGGGGGCGGATATGATGTTCTGTCTGGGTCAGGGATTGCGGGCGGGGCCGCGGGCGGCCGTGGCGGCGAGCGCGGGGATCGCGCTGGGCGGGATGATCCATGCGGCGATTGCGGGGCTGGGGCTGAGCGCGCTGATCGCGGCGGTGCCGGGCGCGCTGGAGGTGATTCGCTGGGTGGGTGTGGCCTATCTGATGCTGCTGGCGGTGCAGGCGCTGCGGGCGGGGCCGGTCCTGCGCGATGCGGTGCGGCAGGTGCGGCCGCGGGCGGCGTGGCGGGCCTTTGGGCAGGGGTTGGTGGTGAACCTGACCAATCCCAAGGTGATCCTGTTCGTGCTGGCCTTTGTGCCGCAGTTCGTGGACCCGGCGCGCGGGGCGGTGCCGGGGCAGTTCATGCTTTACGGGGCGGTGCTGTCGCTGGGCGGGTTTGTCGTGAACGGCGCGGTGGGCGTCTTTGCCGCAGGGGCGGCGGGGCGGCTGGCGGGTAATCTGCGGATCGCCCGCGTTCTGGGCTGGATCAGCGCGGGGATTTTCACGGGTCTGGCCCTCAGGCTGGCCATGACGCAGAAAGGATGAGCGATGTCCCGGATCGACGAGAGCAAGGATTTCGTGCCGGTCAGGATCGCGGTGCTGACGGTGTCGGATACGCGGGGGCTGGCGGAGGATCGGTCGGGCGACGTGCTGGTGCAGCGGTTGCAAGATGCGGGGCATATTCTGGCGGCGCGCGCAATCGTTCGTGATGAACGCGCCGATATTGCGCAACAATTGCGCGAATGGGTCGCTGATCCTGCAATCGACGTTGTCATCTCGACCGGCGGGACGGGGCTGACCGGGCGCGATGTCACGGTCGAGGCGCATCGCGATGTCTATGAGAAGGAGATCGACGCGTTCGGCACGGTCTTTACCATCGTGTCGATGCAGAAGATCGGCACAAGCGCGGTGCAGAGCCGCGCCACGGCGGGTGTGGCGGGGGGCACTTATCTGTTCGCGCTGCCGGGAAGCCCCGGTGCCTGCCGCGATGCCTGGGACGAGATTTTGGCGTTTCAGCTGGATTACCGCCATCGCCCCTGCAACTTCGTCGAAATTTTTCCGCGTCTTGAGGAACACAAGCGACGGAAATGATCCCGCGCGGCGTTTGACTTGCGTCACGCCCTTGTGGCTTGGCAAATTCTGCCGGCCCGCTAGGGTCTGACGCCGGGGGCAGCCCTGCCTATCGAGGATTGATTGACGATGCGGTTTCTGCGCCAGAGCCTGACCGGGCTGTTCCTGCTGTCCCTGACTGTGGCCCTGCTGATCATGGCGGGACAGACGGTGCGCGAGGCGGTGCAGGACCGGCTGTCGCAGGAGGCGCGGATGCCCAGCCCGCAGGAGCGGCTGTTTTCCGTCAATGTCGTGACCGCCGAAGAGGATCGGGTGACGCCGGTGCTGACGGCCTTCGGGCAGGTGGAAAGCCGCCGGACGCTGGAGATCCGCGCGGCGGTGGGCGGCACGGTGCTGGAACTGGCACCGGAGTTTGTCGAAGGCGGCAGCGTCACCGAGGGGCAGGTTCTGCTGCGGATCGACCCGGCGGATGCCGAGGCCGCACTGGCGCGGGCCGAGAATGACCTGCGCGATGCCGAGGCCGAGGCGCGGGATGCGGCAGTGGCGGTGGAACTGGCCGGCGATGAGCTGCTGGCCGCCGAGGAGCAACTGGCGCTGCGCGAGCGGGCGGCGACCCGGCAGCGCGACATTGCCGCGCGGGGCGTTGGGTCCGAGGCGGCGGTGGAGACGGCGGAACTGGCCGCGAGCGCGGCGCGGGCGGCGATTCTGACGCGGCGGCAGGCGATTGCACAGGCCGAGGCGCGGCTGGCGCAATCGGCCACCGGGCTGGAGCGCGCGCGCATCGCGCTGGACGAGGCCGAGCGGCGGCTGGCGGATACGGTGATCCGCGCGCGGTTTTCGGGCGTGTTGAGCGGGGTCACGCTGGTCGAGGGGCGGCTGATCACGGCCAATGAGCAATTGGGGCAATTGATCGACCCGGACCGGCTGGACGTGGCGTTCCGGGTTTCGACTTCGGATTATGCGCGTCTGCTGAACGGGGCAGGGCGGCTGGCCGATCTGCCGGTGCGGGTGCGGCTGGATGTCTTTGGGGTCGATCTGGTGCGGGAGGGGCGTCTGAGCCGCGACAGTGCCGCCGTGGCCGAGGGGCAGTCGGGGCGTCTGATCTATGCCGCGCTGGAGGCGGCGGGGGGCATGAAGCCCGGCGATTTCGTGACCGTTGAGGTGGAGGAGCCGCCGCTGGATGCGGTGGTGCGTCTGCCGGGATCGGCGATGGATAGCAGCGGCACGGTGCTGGTGCTGGGCGCGGCGGACCGGCTGGAGGTGCTGCCCGTGACGCTGATCCGGCGGCAGGGCAATGACATTCTGGTGCAGGG
>JAMWZG010000272.1 GCA_024304855.1 Paracoccaceae bacterium | reverse complement strand
CCCCCGCCAGCACCAACCTGCTCATCGCCGCCCATGGCAGCAAAGTCTCGCGCACCTCCGCCAACAGCACCTATGCCATGGCCGCAGCGCTTGCCCCGCTGACAGGCTTTGCCCGCATCCTTCCCGGCTTTGTCGAAGAAGCCCCGTTTCTGGCCGATCAGGCCCGCGCATTGGGCCGCGGCATCTGCCTGCCCTTCTTCGCGCTCGAAGCGGGCCATGTCACCGGCGACATCCCCGACGCGATAGAGGAGGCGGGCTTCGCAGGCCCCATCCTGCCCCCCATCGGTCAGCACCCCGACGTGCCCGCCCTGATCGCCGCCGCCCTCATTCGCGCGGCCGGGGCTTGAGCAGACAGCGGCGGCGGCGGCGGATCACCCCGCCGCCTGATGGTGATTACTTGAACAACCCGCCAAACTGATTGCGCAGCTCGTTCTTTTGAACCTTGCCCATCGTGTTGCGCGGCAGCGCCGCGACGATCTTCAACGCCTTGGGCTGCTTGAACCGCGCGAGCGAGGCGCGCAGCACGGCATCAATCGCCTCAAGATCGGGCGTCTGGCCCGGCTCCGCCACCAGAACGCCCAGAACCGCCTCGCCGAAATCAGGATGCGGCACGCCGACCACCGCGCTTTCCAGAACACCCGGCTGCTCATCCAGGATCAGCTCGACCTCCTTGGGATAGACGTTGAACCCCCCGGTGATGATCAGATCCTTCTGCCGCCCGACAATGGCCAGATAGCCATCCGCATCGAACTGCCCCAGATCGCCGGTGATGAAGAACCCAGAGTCGCGCAGCTCCTCCTTGGTCTTTTCCGGCATCTGCCAATAACCCTTGAAGACATTGGGCCCGCGCACCTCGATCATGCCGACCTCGCCCTGCGGCAAGACCTCGCCCGTGGTGGGGTCCGTCACCACCACCTCGACGCCGGGCAGCGGCATCCCCACGGTCCCGGCGCGCCGGTCCCCGTCATAGGGGTTCGACGTGTTCATATTCGTCTCGGTCATCCCGTAACGCTCAAGGATACGGTGGCCCGTGCGTTCCTCGAACTGCACATGGGTCTCGGCCAGCAGCGGGGCCGACCCCGACACGAACAGCCGCATATGCGCGGTCAGGTCAGCGGTGAAACGCGCATCATCCAGCAGACGGGTATAGAAGGTCGGCACCCCCATCATCGTGGTCGCGCGCGGCATCAGGCGGATCATCTCATCCATGTTCAGACCAGGCAGGAAAATCATCGCCCCGCCCGCCATCAGCGACACATTGGTCGCGACGAACAACCCATGGGTATGGAAAATCGGCAGGGCGTGCAGCAGCACATCCTTGTCGGTAAAGCGCCACTCAGCGGTCAATACCTTCGCATTCGACAGCAGGTTGTCATGCGTCAGCATCGCCCCCTTGGACCGCCCCGTGGTGCCCGACGTGTAAAGAAACGCCGCCAGATCATCCGCCCCCCGCGCGACCGGGGTGAAACTGTCGCTCTGCCCGGCCACCAGATCGGCAAAACTGCCCGACCCATCCGCATTGACCACCATCAGCGCCGCGCCATGGCTCTGCGCTACCGGGTCCAGCCCCGCCGCCTTCTTGCCATCGGCCAGCAGCAGCCGGGGCGTGGCATTGCCCACGAAATAGTCGATCTCCGCCGCCGTATAGGCCGTGTTCAAGGGCAGGAAAATCGCCCCCGCCGCCACCGCCCCGCCATAGATCGCCAGCGCCATGGGCGATTTCTCGATCTGCACCGCGATACGGTCGCCCGGTTGCACCCCTTGCGCCACCAGCGCATTGGCCACCCGGTGCACCATGCCCAGAAAGGCATCGCCGCTGATCTCGGTCCCGTCGGGCAGGATCAGAAAGGCGCGGTCGCGCCCGGCCTGCGGTGCAAAAAAGGCGTCATAAAGCAGGTTAGCCATTGGTCTTCAGTCCCTTGTCCTTCCGGTCTTTCACAACCGCCAGCGCCTTGACCCCGCGCGCGGCGGCAATGGTCTGATGCGTGGCGAATGCCTCGTGGTTTTGTTCCACCCGCGCCGGATCGTAAAGATAATTCACCATCGCGCCGCAGGATTGTTGGCGCCCTTTGGCAGACAGATCGGCGCTGGCGTGGATCTCATGCACCTCCGCCCCGTTGCCCAGATGGAACCGCGCCACCGGATCAAGCGGTGCCCCGTCCTTGGCCTTGGCCTCCAGCAGATAGCGCGCGGCCAGCCGGCGCAGCGCCTCGGGCTCCAGCCTGGCCGGGTCCGCGCCCAGCATGGCGCGGGCCGCCTCGTCCTGCGTCTCGATCCAGCGTGACAGTCCCGGAATGGGCGACAGGGTGACAAAGGTTTTCAGCCCCGCCACCTCACGCCCCAGCACATCCACCACCTGCTTGATCAGCGAATTGCCAAAGGAAATGCCCCGCAGCCCCGCCTGACAGTTCGAGATGGAGTAGAACACAGCCGTATCCACCTTGCCCGGCGGCAACGGGCGGCGCTCCTCGGCCAGAAGCGGGCCGATCGCACCGGGTATCCCCTGCGTCAGCGCGACCTCGACAAAGATCAGCGGATCATCCGGCATTGCCGGATGGAAAAAGGCGAAACAGCGCCGGTCCGGCGGCTCCAGCCTGCGGCGCAGATCAGCCCAGCTATGGATCTCATGCACCGCCTCATAGGCGATGATCTTCTCCAGGATATTCGCCGGGCTTTCCCATCCGATCCGCCGCAGCACCAGAAATCCGCGGTTGAACCAGGATGCGAACAGATGCCGGAAATCCAGATCGACGCGGCCCAGATCCGGCTCCGCCTTGGCCGCCGCCATCAGATCGACCCGCATCGCCACCAGATCAGCCGTCCCTCCGGGCGCCTGATTGAGACGGCGCAGCAACTCCTGCCGTGGCGGCTCCGCCGCCGCCAGCAAGGCCCCCATCGTCCCGGCATCCGGCGCCTCGGCATAGGCCTGCGCCGCCGCCGCAACCGCGCCCGGATCAAGGTCCATCTCATCCGCCAGGAACCGGAAGAACGCCGCCTTCTCCGCCGCATCCGCCCGCCGATAGCGCATCAGCACCTCCGCCGCGCGCTTCATCCCCGACACCTCGCCCTGCCCGGTCAGCAGCGCCCGGCACAACTCCGGCAAGGGCTTGCCACTGGCCGCCACATCCCCCGACCGCCCCCGCTCGAACAAGGTGCCCAGCAGATCGCCCAGCGCCCAGCTCCCCAGATCCCAGCCCCGCGACATCAGACCGGCCCCATGACCAGATCAGGCAGCCAGGTCACGATCCCCGGAAAGAAGCACAGGATCACGATCGCCAGCACCATGCAGCCGACATAGGGCAGCGACCCCACCAGGATCTTCTTGAGCGGAATATCCGGCGCAATCGAATTGATCACATAAAGGTTCAACCCCACCGGCGGCGAGATCAGCCCGATCTCCATGTTGATCGTCAGGATCACCGCGAACCAATAGGGATCGAACTCCGCCGCCAGAATGATCGGCAACAGGATCGGCGCCGCCATCAGGATCACCGCCACGGGCGGCAGAAAGAACCCGGCCACCAGCAGGAACACATTGACGATCCCCATCAGCACCCAGCGGTTCACATCCAGATCCGAAATCCACGCCGCAATCGACTGCGTGATGAACAGCGACGACAGCATATAGGAAAACCCCCCCGCCGCCCCGATGATGAACAGGATCATCACCGACTCCCGCGTGCTGTCCGACAGGATCGTCCACAGCTTCCGGGGCGACCACAGCCGGTAAATCACCATCGCGATCACCAGACACAGCAAGGCCCCCACCGCCGCCGTCTCGGAAGGCGTCGCGATCCCGCCATACATCGCATAAAGCACACCGAAAATGATGATGATGAACGGGATCACCCGCGGCAAAATCTCCAGCTTCTGCTTGAGCGTGTAGCTGCGCTGCGCCAGCACCTCGGCCGAGCCATAGCGCCATGTGTGGAAAATCGACCAGGCCATGAACAA
>JAMWZG010000271.1 GCA_024304855.1 Paracoccaceae bacterium | reverse complement strand
CAACGCCAGTCTGTGCCGGGGCCGGAGGGGTGATCATGTTCATGCGCATGCCTGTCCGTTAAAGCTGTCGGGTGCCGTTCGGCTTGGCCCAGACCTGCCCGGATAAAATGGCAAAATGATGGAATTGCCTTGGAATTCGCGGCTCTGCCGTCCGGGCGGACACGCCCCGGGCCAGCGGGGTCAGCTTCCGTAAACTGTCGCCAGCCCCAGATAGATGGACAGCGCACTGCCCAGTGATAGACCCATCGGAAAATCCTTCTTGCGCTGCCAGCTTTCCCAGCCGGGCGCCAGATCGCGCAGCGGCGTGCGCGCGGCGATGCGGTGAGTCAGGAACCCGGCCAGCAGGGTCAAGGCCAGCAGCATCAGCACGAAGCCCACATCCGCCAGCATGACGAAAGGGGCGGCGGCGGCGGCGAATTTCGCATCCCCCGCGCCAAAGGCCCCCGCCGCGTTCAGCACGATCCCCAGAACAAGGACCACGACAAGGTTGAGCAGTTGCGACAGCAGCACCGACAGGGGCAGCACCATCACCCCGACCAGCAGAAACACCGCCACCAGCGCCAGAACCGACAGGTTGGGAATGCGCATGGCGCGCAGATCGCTCAGGATCACCCAGAAGCAGACGGGCAGGCTGGCCAGAAAGAACCAGAAGGCCGCCTGCGCCGGCAGGGCAAAGAGGGCCGTCATCTGGGCCGGATCGGACGCCGTGCTGTGCAGCATCGCGCGACCGGATCAGCCGCGCACGTTGGCTTCGAGCGCGGCAAGGCTGCGCACCGCCTCGTCGAAATGCTGCGGATGGGTTTCGACCGCGTCGCGCAACAGGCCCTTGGCCGTCTCGACATCGCCTTGCTTGACCGCGCTCAGACCTGCGGTATGCAGCAGTTGCGCCCGCTCCAGCTGGGTCATCGGCACCACCGGCATACTGTAGTTGCGCTGCGCCGCGCGGGCCAGCACAAGGTTGTTCTTGGCGGTGAAGAGCTTGTTGTCCTGCCGGATCGCATCCGAGAACAGACGCTCCGCCGCTGCAAACTCGCCGCGGGTCAGTTTGGAATAGCCCCAGTTGTTCATCACACCGGCGGGCCGCGTGGTCAGGCCCATCGCGATTTCATAAAAGCTGTCGGCGCGCTTCCAGTCCTTGTTGGCATCGGCCACCATGGCCTCCAGCCGATAGCGCTTGAATGTCTCATAGGTTGGCGGGACCGTGTTCAGGGCCGCGCGCGCGCCGTCCCAATCGCCGGCGCGGATCAGCGCGTCGGCCAGTTCCACCTTGTCCTCATGCGTGGCCTCGGGATGCGCGACGACCGTGCGCCAGGCCGGCACCGCCTCGACCGGGCGCTGCGCGCGCACCAGCGACATTGCCAGACCGCGCTGCACGTCGATCCGGTCGGGCTGTTCCGCCGCTGTGCGGGTGAAATAGACGACCGCCTCGTTCGGGTCGGCCACGGTCAGCATGATGTCGCCAAGATTGCTTTCATCCACGACATTGACGGCCTGCATGGCCCGTTCAACCTCGTTTCCGCCTGCATTCTGGCACCCGGCCAGACCAAAAGCCCCTGTCAGACACAGGGTCGCGATAATGGGGTGGCGCATGTTTTGCGTCCTTTTTGCTGCTCTGCCGTCTTATGGAATACGCCGCAGAAGGAAATCGCTGCTTCCGCGTCGCACCATTTTGTAATCCTGTTCTACCGCATCATAGTCCGCATTATCAATTTTTGCGAGGGCCAAGCGCAGATTGTTGCGGATTGAGTCACTTTCGCCATTATCCAGCGCATAGGCGCGGCGAAAGATCTGCTCGGCCTCGGCTGTGTCGCCCTTCTCCATCAGCACGACGCCAAGGTTGTTCCATGTCTCCGGGATCGCCTCATCCGTGGCGATGGCGCGGCGCAGCAGGGTTTCGGCCTGTCCCAGACGGCCCAGCCCCAGGTTGGCGCTGCCCAAGGCAGAGAGCACATCCACCGTCAGCCCATCCTCGAGCGCGGCACGGGTGAACGCCTTGAGGGCGAGTTCAAACTCCCCCGCCTCCATCAGGCGATGACCGACCAGCAGGCCATCCACCGCCTCGCCGCCGGGACGGATGCCGGGGGCATATGTGCCATCACCAGACGCACCAAGGCCGCCCGATGAACAGGCGGCCAGGGTCAGGATGATCCCCAGTGCAAAGGCGGGTGGTAGCCCGCGACGGCGTCGTCCCATGATGTGTTTACATGTTCCCCAGATTCTGAATCCCCAGCACCGAAGGTCCGACCAGAATGATCAGCAACGGCGGCACGGTCAGCATCATAGTGACAAGTGTCATCTTGGTAGGCAACTTGTTTGCCTTTTCTTCGGCGCGCATCACGCGTTTGTCACGCATTTCCTCGGCATAGACCCGCAGCGCATCGGCGATCGAGGTGCCGAAGGACGCGGATTGCACCAGCACGGTCACGAAGCTGGAAATATCGGCCACGCCGCAACGCTCGCCCATATCGGCCAGAACGCTGGGCTTGTCCTTGCCGGCCTTGATCTCATAGCTCACGATCTCGAACTCGTCCGACAAGGAGGGGTAGGAGGCGCGCAATTCGCGGGCAACGCGGATGATCGACTGATCCAGGGATTGCCCGGCCTCGACGCAGACCAGCATCATGTCCAGCGCGTCGGGAAAGCCCGAGGTGATCTCTTCCTGACGCTGCTGCTGGCGTTTCGTGACCCAGTATTTCGGCAGCATGTAGCCCACGATCCCCGGTCCCAGGATATAAATCATCGTATCCTGTGTGGTCGTCTCGGGCAGGCCGGCCATGTTGAGCATGTAGTAGATAACGCCGCCCAGAAGGAACAGGATTCCGAGAGCAAATTGCGCGAAATGGAAGGCTCGCACAGCTTCCTTGCTGCGATAGCCCGCTTGCATCAATTTTTTGCGAACGGCGGAGTATTCTTCCTCGTTCTGCGGCTCCAGAAAGGTCGAGTATTTTTGCAGCTTGTCATTGCCTTTGGCGGTGCGCAGGGTCTTGCCCGGCGTGCCGGCATTGCGCCCCGAGGCCGCGCTTTCGCGCAGCTTCTCCAGCGGGTCTTTGCGCTGGTTCAGCATCATCGGGATCGTGGCCAGGATCAGCACAAGGCCAAGCCCGCCAATCAGGACGAACGGTCCCATCGCACCGAAATGCTGTGTCATCAGGCCGTTGATGAAGTCCATTGCGATGTCTCCTCAGACCTTGATGTTGACCAGCATACGCATGACGATCATGTTTGCGGCCAGGAACAGGCCCACGGCGATACAGGCGGGGATGAACCAGGGATGGTCCAGCACCTCGTCATAGTAATGCGGGTCCATCACGTTGATCGCAATCAGCGCCATCACCGGGAAGCCCGACAGGAACTTGCCCGACCACTGCGCCTCGGCGGTGATTGCCTTGACGCGGCGGAACAGTCGGAAGCGCGCGCGGATCACGCGGCTCAGACCGGCCAGAATTTCGGCCAGGTTGCCGCCTGATTGCTGCTGAATGGTCACGGCGACGGCCAGAAAGCGCAAATCCTGCATGTCCAGACGTTCGGCCATGTCCTTGAGCGCTTCACCGATGTCACGCCCATAGGCGGATTCGTCCGCAATGATGCCGAATTCGGTGGCCAGCGGGTCCGCCACTTCCTTGGCGACGATCTGGATCGCCGAGGAGAACGGATGCCCCACGCGCAGCGACCGCACCATGAGTTCGACAGCATCGGGCAGTTGTTCCTCGATCATCGAGATGCGCTTCTTGGCCTTGGAATTGACCCAGAAATAGACACCCCCGACACCGATACCGACCGACAGGATCGCGCGGATCGGCGGTTCCGCCTCGGTGCCGATGGTCAGGCCCAGAAAGGCCATGACGCTGACGCCGACCATGATCATGATCAGCTGCGCCGGGGTAAAGGCGATGGCCGCCTTCTGCGCCCGGTCCGCCAGCATGGAATAGAGCGGGATCGAGCGCGAGTTCATGTGCTG
>JAMWZG010000270.1 GCA_024304855.1 Paracoccaceae bacterium | reverse complement strand
TAGCAAGGCGACAGGTCGGGCCTGTAGCTCAATGGTTAGAGCAGAGCGCTCATAACGCTTTGGTTGGGGGTTCGAGTCCCTCCGGGCCTACCACCCTCCGACCCGCCGGACTGTCACGCCGCCCGCCTGCCCCGACCGGCGGGACAGGCAAGCGGCTGGCGTGGCCCGGTCAGGCCATGGTGGGATAATCCGTATAGCCCTTGGCGCCGCCGCCATACATCGTGGCCCGGTCCGGCTCGGCCAAAGGGGCACCCGTTTTCAGGCGCGCCACCAGATCGGGGTTGGCGATGAAGGGGCGGCCAAAGGCGATCAGATCGGCTTTGCCCTCGGCCAAAGCCTCGGTCGCCAGCGGCAGGTCATAGCCGTTATTGGCGATATAGGTGTTGCGGAAGGCCGCGCGCAGCGCCGCGTAATCGAAGGGCGCATGATCGCGCGCCCCGCCCGTCGCCCCTTCGACCATATGCAGATAGACTAGGCCCAGCTTGTCCAACTCGCGCACGATGTAGGCGAACTGCGCCTCCGGATCGCTGCATGATATGCCATTGGCCGGGGACACGGGCGACAGGCGGATACCCGTGCGCCCTGCCCCGATCTCATCGACCACCGCCGCCGCGACCTCCAGCATCAGCCGCGCGCGATTCTCGACCGACCCGCCATAGGCGTCAGTGCGGTGATTGGCCCCGTCCTTGGCGAACTGGTCCAGCAGATAGCCATTGGCACCGTGAATCTCGACCCCGTCGAAACCGGCTGCGATGGCATTGGCCGCCGCCTTGCGGTAATCCGCGATGATGCCCGGAATCTCGTCCAGCTCCAGCGCGCGCGGGGTGGATACATCGACGAAGCCGTTGTTCACGAAGGTCTTTCCCTTGGCCGCGATGGCCGAAGGCGCGACCGGCGCGGCCCCATCCTGTTGCAGATCCACATGTGAAATCCGCCCCACATGCCACAGTTGCAGGAAAATCCGGCCACCTGCGCGCCGGTATAGATGCCGGGCGTGTCCTGATAGCCCTGCCCCTGCCGCGAAATCTGCGACGCCTCCGAGATGATCAACCCGGCCGTGGCGCGTTGGGCATAGTATTGCGCCGCCTGCGGGCCGGGCACCAGCCCGGCCGCCGCGCGGTTGCGCGTCAGCGGGGCCATGACGATGCGGTTGGACAGGGGAATTTCACCCAGCGTGCAGGGGTCGAAAAGCGTGGTCTGTGTCATGTGCATCTCTCGTCTAAGGACAACTCCCCCACCCAGTGACCGAACCGGCCGCGACAGGCAAGTGCGACGGCGGGTCATGACGCGCGCGGGGGGCGGAATAGGTTAAATTTCGGTGAACGCGGGACTGTAACCGCTTGAAAATGCTCAGTCGGCAAAATGTCCCACGGTGGGACATCAGCCCCTTTCGCCCGCCACGGGCCTGTCTGGCTCTGGGATCGGAAAGATCACGTCATAGCCCCAGTTGAAGCAGAAGGCATAGATCAGATAGAAGCCCGCAAAGGCCACATCCATCACGAAGGCCGTCCAGAGACTGACCCCCAGATAGAGCGCGATGAAGGGGATCAGCACCAGCAGCAACCCCGCCTCGAACAGCACCGCATGAAGGACGCGGATCAAGGGCGTCTTGATCACGCTACCCCGCCTGCGCAGCATCGCATGGTCGAACATCAGGTTGTAGAGATAGTTCCACCCCGTCGCGATCGTGGCGCTGACGACGGTGACAACCCCCATCTCCTTGATCGGCGTATCAAAGACCATCGCCCCCAACGGCGTGATGATGGCCAGCGCCATCAGCTCGAAGCTGAGGGCGTGGCGGATCCTGTCGGCTGTGCGGCGCATGACGCTCTCCCGTTCTGTCCGGGTCGTCCCGGAGAAAATCACCCAACCAAGGGGGGAGGTCGTCCTCGCTTGCCATCTGATATAATCAATCCGTCACGGGTGGCAAGATGGCACGCCTCAACGCGCGATCACGATGTCGGCCTGCAACCCGCCCAGACGCTCGCTCTCGCCCAGACGCAGCACCCCGCCATGGGCCCGCGCAATATCCGTGGCAATCGCCAGCCCCAGCCCCACGCCCGACCCCTTGTTCTGGTTGCGCGCCGTGTCCAGCCGCGTGAAGGGTTTCACCGCCTCGCTGCGCTGCGCGGGCGGAATGCCGGGGCCGTCATCCTCGACCCGGATCCGCAGCGATTTTTCTGTCAGCATCATCGACACCTCGGCCCGGCTGCCATAGCGCACGGCATTGCCGATCAGGTTCTCGACCGCCCGGCGCATCGCAAGGCGGCGCAGGGGAATCGTGCCCCGCCCCTCCATCGCCACCAAAGCGACAGGCTTGCCCGCGCGGGCAAAATCCTCGACCAGATCACGCAGCAGCGCGGCCGGATCGACAGGTTCGGGATCGGCCTCGGAAATGCCGCGCGCGAAGTTCAGGAACTCGTCCAGCATCGATTGCATCTCATCCACATCGCGCCTGAGATCCTCGGCCTCTGCATCATCCAGCATCGACAGGCCCAGTTTCAACCGGGTCAGAGGCGTGCGCAGGTCATGGCTGACACCCGACAGCATCAGCGTGCGCTGCTCGATCTGCCGTTCGATCCGGTTGCGCATGTCCAGAAAGGCATTGCCCGCCGCGCGCACCTCGACCGCGCCCGAGGGGCGATAGGTCACGATCCGCCCCTTGCCGAAGGCCTCGGCCGCCTCGGCCAGCCGCGTGATCGGTCGCAACTGGTTGCGCAGATAGATAAAGGCGATCAAGGTCATCAGCGCCCCGAAGAACACCATATTGACGAAAAGCTGATGTGGATTGGAGGGCGACACCCGGCGACGGTCCAGCGTCACCTCCAACACCCCCGGCGGCGTCTCGAGATAGAGCATGACCACGTGATCATCCGGCAGGCGCACCGCCCGCAGCGAGGGCAAAAGCCGCTCGAACGTGTCGATCACCTGCAAACCCGACAGATCATACCAGCGCCGCAGCGCGGACGGGGCGGGCCCGTCAGTAAACCGCAGCTCGATCTGCAATAGGCTCGCCAGCGGCTCCACCGTCTCCACCGCCTGCGCCGGGCTGCGCGCGGGGGCCACATCCTGCAACAATAGCTGCACTTCGCGCGCGGCGGTCAGCGTCATCTGCCGCGTCACCCCTTCGAAATGCCGCTGGATGAATACGACCGAGACCACAAGTTGCAGCGTTACAACCGGCAGGATCAGGATGAGCGCCGCCCGGCCATAAAGACCGCGCGGGGAAAAGCGTTTGAGCCAGGCGAAGAACATGCGCTAAACCTAGCCGCAGCCCTCAGCCAAAGGAAGCGGAATGCAAGCGGACATGGGACCAGTCCCGACAGCCGGTCAGATCGACGAGGTGGCCCCAGGCCTGCGCCGCATTCTGGCCCCGAACCCCTCGCCCATGACGCTGCATGGCACCAATACCTATCTGGTGGGCACAACCGATCTGGCCGTGATTGATCCCGGCCCGGACAATCCCCGCCATCTGGAGGCGATTCTGGCGGCGGTCGGGTCTGGTCAGCGGATCAGCCATATCCTTGTGACTCATGCGCATCTGGACCACTCGCCACTGGCCCCTGCCCTCGCTCGCGCCACAGGCGCCCCCGTGCTGGCCTATGGTGACGCGCAGGCCGGGCGCAGCGCGATCATGCAGAAACTGGCCGAACAAGGGCTGGCCGGCGGCGGCGAAGGGGTCGATGCGTCCTTCCGCCCCGACCTGCTGCTGCCCGATGGTGGCACGGTCCAGGGTGACGGCTGGCGGATCGAGGCCCTCTGGACCCCCGGACATTTCGGCAATCACCTGTGCTTCGCGCTGGGTGACATCCTGTTCACGGGCGATCTTGTCATGGGCTGGGCCAGTTCGCTCGTCTCGCCGCCCGATGGCGATCTGACCGATTTCATGGCCTCCTGCGCGCGGCTGCAAACCCGGTCCGACAGGCTCTACCTGCCCGGCCATGGTGCCCCGGTGGCCGACCCCGCCCCTGTCTCTTAT
>JAMWZG010000027.1 GCA_024304855.1 Paracoccaceae bacterium | reverse complement strand
CGACAGGATGCCCACCACCAGCCCGATCAGGCCAAAGATGAACAGCGTGCCGAAGATCACCGGATAATCGCGCGCCACTGCGGCCTCGAACCCCAGACGGCCCAGACCGTCCAGCGAAAAGATCGTCTCGATGATCAGCGATCCGCCAAAGAACACACCGATGAACACTGCCGGAAAGCCCGCGATCACGATCAGCATCGCATTGCGGAAGACATGGCCGTAAAGCACCTTTTTCTCGGACAACCCCTTGGCGCGGGCGGTCATGACATAGTGCTTCTTGATCTCGTCCAGAAAACTGTTCTTGGTCAGCAGCGTCAGCGTGGCAAAGGCCGAGATGGTCGAGGCCGTGACGGGCAACGCGATGTGCCAGAAGTAATCCGCCACCTTGCCCAGCAAAGACAGCTCTTCGAAATTGTCCGATGTCAGGCCGCGCAGCGGGAAAATCTGGAAATACGACCCGCCCGCGAACAGCACCAGCAGCAGGATCGCGAACAGGAATCCGGGAATGGCATAGGCGACGATGATCATGCCCGATGTCCATGTATCAAAGGGCGAGCCATCCTTCACAGCCTTGCGGATACCCAGCGGGATCGACACCGCATAGGCAATCAGCGTGGACCACAGACCCAGCGTGATCGACACGGGCATCTTTTCAAGCACCAGATCAATCACGCTGATCGAGCGGAAATAGCTGTCCCCGAAATCAAGCCGCATGTAGTTCCACAGCATCGTGAAGAACCGCTCCAGCGGCGGTTTGTCAAAGCCGAACTCCCGCTCAAGCTGGGCGATGAACTCGGGCGGCAGGCCGCGCGCGCCGGCATATTCGCTGTCCGATCCGGCACCGGCACTGACGCCCGCATCCCCACCACCGGCAAACCCCTCGAACACATCGCCCTGGCCCTGCACCTGCGCGATGATCTGTTCGATGGGGCCGCCCGGCACGAATTGCACCAGCGCGAAATTGATCACCATGATCCCCAGCAGCGTCGGGATGATCAGCGCCAGACGGCGAAGGATATAGGCGCCCATGTCCCAGCCCCTAGCGGATCGCGCCAGCGTCCCGAAGGGCCTGCGCCTTCTCGGGGTTGAACCACCAGATCGACAGCTCGCCCATGCCATTGGGCGGCGGGTTGTCGGTATAGGGGCGCTCATACATGTCGAAATAGGCGATGTTATGCTCGCCCTTGTACCATTGGGGCACCCAGATATGCATGGACCGCAACACCCGGTCCAGCGCCGAAACAGCCGCTTCCAGATCATCGCGGCTGGTCGCGGTCTCGATCGTGCGGATCAGGGAATCCACGGCCGGGTTATCCACGCCCGCGATATTGTTTGACCCCTCCACATTCGCCGCTTCGCCACCAAAGATGCCGCGCAGCTCGATCCCCGGTGTCTGCGACATGGCATAGCGGCGCGTGACGATGTCGAAATCGAACTTCTTCTCGCGCTCCTGCGATTGGGCGCTGTCCACGCGCGTATAGACCGCATCCACACCCAGACGACGCAGGTTCTCGACATAGGGGTTGATGATCCGCTCAAAGCTGGCGCTGTCGTTCAGCACCTCGATCCGCAGACGCTCTCCGGCGGCGTTCACGCGGATGCCATCGGCACCCACGGTCCAGCCTGCCTCTTCCAGCAGACGCCCTGCTTGCCGCAGCGCGCGGCGGTCAGCGACGCTGGCTGCATCCGATTCCGCCGGGCTGAAGGCGGGTTCGGTAAAGACACTCTCCGGCAGATGCTCGCGCAGCGGCTCCAGCAGGGCCAGCTCCGCCTCGGATGGGAGACCCTCGGCCTGCATGGGCGAGTTCTCCCAGAAACTGTCCGTGCGCTTGTAGATGCCGTAGAACAGGCTCTCATTCGCCCATTCAAAGTTGAACGCCATGCCCAGCGCCTGCCGCACGCGCGGATCTTCAAAGACGGGACGGCGCAGGTTGAACCAGAAGCCCTGCGTGCCGGCAGGGCGACCATCGGGCAGGGTTTCGACCTTGACGGCTCCGCTCTGCACGGCGGGAAAGTCATAGCCGGTGGCCCAGAGCAGCGACATGAACTCCTCGCGATACATATAGGCACCGCCCTTGAACGCCTCGAAGGCGGTGGTGTAATCCGCGAAATATTCGACCTTGAGGATGTCGAAATTATTCGACCCCAGATTCACGTTCAGATCACGCGCCCAGTAATCATCCCGGCGTTTGTAACTGACCGACCGGCCCGGCTCGACCCGGTCCAGCACATAGGGACCAGAGCCCAGTGGCGGCTCCAGCGTGGATTCCGCGAAATCACGCGTCTCGTAATACGCTTTCGAAAAGATCGGCAGACCCGCCGCGCTCATCGGCAGTTCGCGCAAAGCACCGTCCGGGTTGAAGGTGAATTTGACCGTATGATCATCCAGCGCCTCAACGGATTTGAAATCCCGGAACAGCACGCGATAGGACGGCTGCCCCTTTTCGCGCAACACCTCATAGCTGAAGACAACGTCATGCGCGGTCACGGGTGTGCCGTCAGAGAAGGTCGCCTCGGGGCGCATGTAGAAGATCGCCCATTCCCGGCTTTCGGGATATTCGATCGTATGGGCGACCAGACCATACATGGAATCCGGCTCGTCCAGCGACCCGGTCATGAGCGTGTCGAAAAACACCGTGGACAGGGCCGCCGCATTCCCCTTGAGGATATAGGGCGAGAGGCTGTCAAACGTCCCGAAACCCCAGGTCGAGAAGGTGCCACCCTTGGGCGCCTCTGGATTGACATAGTCGAAATGGGCAAAGCCTTCGGGATATTTCAGCTCGCCAAAGGTGGAAATGCCATGGGCGCGGATGATCCGCTCTTCCGCCCTCACGGGCGTCACCGCGGCCAGCAGGGCGACACAGAGCGCGGTGATCGCCATCATGCTCAGCGCGAACAGGTGTGAAAAGGGTGGGACGCTGCGCGCGGCGGCGCTTCTGCGGGGCCGGTTCAAATGCTCATCCTCCTGCTGGTGCGACGGGTCTGATCCCGTCTTGCATGACTTACCTAAGCTAAAGGCCGGGAATGACCATATTCAAGTTGAGATTAGGTGATCTTTCCGTGATCGGCCCGAAAGCGGGCCATCCGCCAAGAAAAAGACCGCCGAAGCGATGCAACGACGGTCTTTCAGAATATCAGGTCAGGGCAGATCAGTTGTCGATGCTGTCCAGATAGGCAATCAGGTCAGCCCGATCCTCGGGCGACTTCAGGCCGGCAAAAGCCATCGAGGTGCCGGGAGCGTATTCACGCGGGTTTTCGATGAAGGCGAACAGGTTTTCCGGCGACCAGACATCATCCGTGCCGATCGCACCGGAATAGCCAAAACCGTCAACCGATGCCTTGGCGCGGCCAACAACACCGTAAAGATGCGGGCCGGTGCCATTCGCACCGTCCTCCAGCTTGTGACAGGCGGCGCATTTGTTGAACTGGCGCGCGCCGGCACCCAGATCCGCCGAAGCAAGCAGCGTCGGAAGATCGACCTCTGCCTCGGCCTCCGCCACGACTTCTTCCGCGCCGGTATCAATCACATAGGCCTGCTGCACGTCCCCATGACCACCGCCGGTGTGATACAGCTCTTCCGCGCCCCATTTGGCGAGCAGGAAAATCAAAAGAGCACCACAGAAAGCACCCAGGGTCTTGGTGAAGGTCATCGTGTCAAGCATGTCTGGCCCGTCCGTTTGAATCGGTTTGCTGTAAGTCGCTATCGGGCGGGTATCTATTGCTTCCCCTTCTGCGTGGCAAGGTATAGTTACCGCGACCAAACGCCCTTGCCGGCAAAAAGTGACCAGCATTCGACAGGAATTGACCCAGATGAGCAACCGTATCGCCTTTCAGGGAGACCTCGGCGCCTATTCCCACGAGGCCTGTGTGAACGCGCGTCCCGACATGGAAGCCCTGCCCTGCCGCACCTTCGAGGAGGTGATCGAGGCGGTGAATTCCGGGCGCGCGCAGATGGCGATGCTGCCGGTCGAGAATTCAACCTATGGCCGGGTGGCCGACATCCACCGCCTGCTGCCCGAATCCGGTCTGCACATCGTGGACGAGGTTTTCGTGCGGGTGCGGATCTGCCTGATGGCCCGTCCGGGCACGCCGCTGGAGGCCATCCGCAAGGTGCGCGCCCATCTGGTGCTGATCCCGCAGGCCCGCGCCTTTCTGGACGCGCATGGGATTGCCGCGGAAGCTGCCGCCGACAGTGCCGGTGCCGCAGCCGAGCTGGCGCGGGGCGGCGCGGCGGATCAGGGCGTTCTGGCCAGCGCCCTTGCCGCGCAGATTCACGGTCTGGAAGTGCTGGCCCATGACATCGAGGATCACGGCCACAACACGACCCGGTTCCTGCTGATGGCCCCCAAGGCCGATCTGACGCGCCGTTCGGACCACATGATGACCACCTTCATCTTTCAGGTCCGCAACATCCCGGCCGCGCTTTACAAGGCGATGGGCGGTTTTGCGACCAATGGCGTCAACATGACCAAACTGGAAAGCTACATGGTGGGCGGCTCCTTCACCGCGACGCAGTTCTATGCCGACATCGAGGGCCACCCCGAGGATGCCAATGTCCGGCTGGCGCTGGAAGAATTGCGCTATTTCACCAATGAGCTGACGATTCTGGGTGTCTATCCCGCTGATCCCAAACGATTTTGAACCTGGCCGCGCTGGCGGATGAAAGGGCGACCATGAAAGTGCATATCCTTGACGACTGGTTCGACACGCTGCGCGGACTGCCCTCCTTTGCAAAGATGCAGGGCCATGATGTGACCGTCTGGACCGATCACGTCGCAGAGCTTGACCGTCTGGCCGAGCGTCTGGCCGGGGCCGAGGCGCTGGTGCTCTTCCGCGAGCGCACGCCTGTCACGGCGGCATTGCTGGACCGCCTGCCGGGGTTGCGGCTGATCTCGCAGCGCGGCCCCTATCCGCATGTGGATGTGCCCGCCTGCACCGCACGCGGTGTGCTGCTGTCGTCGAACATGAGCGCGGGCCTGCCGTCCTATGCCGCAGCCGAGCTGACATGGGGGCTGATCCTGGCCGCGATGCGACAGATCCCGCAGCAGATGGCCTCTCTGCGGGCGGGTCAGTGGCAGATGGGCGTGGGGCGCACCCTGCGCGGGCGACCGCTGGGGCTTTACGGCTATGGCCGCGTCTCGGGCGTGGTCGCCGGCTATGCGCGCGCCTTCGGGATGCCGGTGCATGTCTGGGGGTCCGAGGAGGCGCGCGACAGGGCGCGGGCCGACGGCCTGCATGTGCCCGACAGCCGCGACGCGTTCTTTGCAGGCTGCGACGTGATCAGCCTGCATGTGAAGCTGACCCCGCAGACGCGCGGGATCATCACCGCCGCCGATCTGGCCAGGATGCGGACCGGGTCCGTTCTGGTCAACACCTCGCGGTCGGGGCTGCTGGCGCCCGGCGCCTTGTTGGCCGGGCTCAACGCCGGGCGCCCCGGCATGGCGGCGCTGGATGTGTTCGACACCGAACCGCTGACCGACCCCGCCGATCCGCTGATGTCGCATCCGAACGTGATCTGCACGCCACATATCGGATACGTCACCGAGGATGAGCTGGATATGCAGTTCGGTGACATCTACGACCAGATCAACGCCTATGCAGCGGGCGCACCGATCCATCTGGCCAACCCCGAGGCAAGCCCGCAGGGCTGATCGAGGGGTCAGGTGGACCGTCGCGCCCGTTCTTCCAGATCGCGGGCATAATCCGCCATCCGCAGATGAAACTTTTTGCTCAGATTGGCCCGCCCCAGTTTGAGCGATTGCACCAGAAGCCGGGCCGAAATCGACTTCGGTTTGAGCTCGAGATCCACGTTCAGCCGCGTGCGCCCCGGCGACAGCGCCACCAGTTCCACCCGCATCTCGGAATGCAGACCCTGCGCGACAGAGTCGAAGACCATGCTGTGCGGCGGCTCAAAAACAGTGGTGACAATCTCCAGCTTGCGCTGCCGTCCGCGCGCCATGAAGGCGGCGGTCCAGCTCATCCCGACACCGGGCTTGCGCAGACTGTCCGTGCGCTGCACCTCTGCACCACGCCGCAGCGCCGCGCGCTCCAGCGCGGCAAAGTCGCTGACCAGAGCGAACACCTGCTCGATCGGCGCTTCCAGATCTTCTTTCGCAGAGAATTTCATACCATGTCACTCATCAAACATATCTACGTCGGAACCCGCGCCTGACGCAACGGGATGGGATGGCGGCTGTCCCGCGGGCGTCGCGGGGCGTCTGCGGTCTGTGCACATGCCAGAACCCAGTGTCATGTCAATCCAGCCTGTCTGCAAGCCAATTGCTCAGGATGAAATGCGCAATCGCGCCTTTCCGGGCAGGCAACAGCTTGGGATGACGCCCGGCAAAGGCCTCCAGCATCTCATCCCGGCTGACCCAGATCGCATCCTCGATCTCGACCGGGTCTATCGTGATGTCGCGGCTGGTCGCCTCACCCCGGCAGCCCAGCATCAAGGACGAGGGGAAAGGCCAGGGTTGGCTGGCCAGATACGTGACCTGCCCCACACGGATGCCCGCTTCTTCCCAGACTTCACGGCGCACCGCAGCCTCGATCGTCTCGCCGGGTTCGATGAACCCGGCCAGCAGGGAATACATCCCCTCTGGCCAGCCGGGTGAACGCCCAATGAGCACGGAATTGCCATGCGTGATCAACATGATGACCACAGGATCGGTGCGCGGGAAATGATGCGCGCCACAGGCGGCGCAATCGCGTTGCCAGCCGGCCTTGGCGATCTGGCTGCGCGCGCCGCAGACTGCGCAGAACCCATGGGTCGCGTGCCAGTTCAGCAAGGCGCGGCCACTGGCGGCCAGTTCGGCATCGCGCGGGCTGATCCGGGTCATGACGCTGCGCAATTCCGCGAAACGGCAGGTTTCGGGCAGGGCGGGATGCACCTGCTCGCTGCGATCGACAAAGCTGTTGACGGCTGACAGATCCTGATCCGTCGGGGTCCATCCGGTCAGGTCATGTGCAAAGATCGCAGCGCCCTCCTCGCGGCCCAGAAAGAACGGATCGGCGGACGCCTCGCTCAGGACAGGATGGGACAGTGGCAGCCGGGCCAGACCCCGGCCATCCGGGCCATCCTCCAGCAGGGGCTTGCCGCGCCAGAACAGGATCGTGCGGCTGTCAGAGGCCGTCAGCGCGCGCTCCATCGCCGCCGCATCGCCCCGCAGCTCGGCAGCCCGGTCCAGACCAGAGCCGCCGAATGTGACCGTTTCCGCTATTTTCATTCTGCCTCGTGCCCCTGAGCCGGTCTGTTCCGTCTGATACTGTCGCAACCTGTCGCGTCCTGCCGCGCGAGATTGGCATTGCGGTAATGGGATTGCAAAGCCTCCGCAATGCTTTCCTCCATTTTCGCTTTTCGGTAGAAAAACGATCGTTTATACTGTAGTCAGCCTGTGCAATAGTCTTGCGCGGCCCGTTGTGCCCTGCGTCGCCGTTGCAGAACTGCGGCCTCATCTGTGTGGTAATCCGTGACCCTTTCTCTCGCGGCCGGGATGTCCCGGCCTTGCCCCTGGTCGGCCTCTCTCGATCTGCGCCTGATGCAGACCACCGATCTGCACGCACATCTTCTGGCCTATGATTATCAATCCGACCGCGTCTCGGACCGGATGGGCCTCTCGCGGCTCAGCAGCCTGATCCGCACCGCCCGCGCCGAGATGCCGAACTGCCTTCTGCTGGATACCGGCGATCTGTTGCAGGGCAACGCGCTTGGCGATCTTCACGCGACCCCCGGTCTTGCCATCCATGAGGCAACGCATCCGATGATCACGGCCCTGAACCATCTGGGCTATGACGCCGCCACGCCCGGCAATCATGATTTCGACCGTGGCATCGCCTATCTGATGCGCAATCTGGATCAGGCCGCGTTCCCGATGCTCTGCGCCAATGTCGCCCGCGCGCTTGGTGCAACCCCCTGCGCGGATGACACGCTTCTGCCGCCATCCACGATCCTGTCCCGCCGGGTCAAGGACCGTGACGGGCATTGGCACATCTTGCGAATCGGGTTGATCGGCCTGCTTCCTCCCCAGATCGACATCTGGGACAAGCCGCATCTGGATGGCGTGCTGCAAACCCGCGACATGGTCGAAACCGCCCGCGCCCATGTCCCACGGCTGCGCGATGCCGGGGCGCATCTTGTGGTGATCCTGTGCCATTCCGGTATCGTCGCAGAAGGCGGTCCCGGCGGGTCCGAGAATGCCGCCCTCGCCCTCGCGGCCCTGCCGGGGGTCGATGCGATCCTCTGCGGGCATCAGCATGAAAGGTTCCCCGGCCCGTCCTTTGCCGGCATCGCAGGCGTGGACATCGGCGCGGGCACCTTGCACGGCACGCCTGCGGTGATGGCGGGGTTCTGGGGCTCGCATCTGGGCGTCATTGACCTGACCCTGACCCCGCGTGATGACGGATGGCAGGTCAGCGGACATCACGTCAGCCTGCGGCCGATCTGTCGGCAGGACCGGGCCGGCGCGCCCCAACGCGCTTTGGTGGCCGATGACCCGGCCATGGTCGCCCTTGCCCGAACAGCCCATGACCGGACGCTGGCCCATATCCGCCGCCCCGTCGGGCATGTCAGCAAGGCCGTGCATTCCTTCTTTGCGCTGGTGGCCGACGACCCCTCGATACAGCTGGTGGCCGAGGCGCAGCGCGCCCGCGTCGCAGAGCTTCTCCATGGCACCGAAAGCGCGCATCTGCCGTTGCTGTCGGCCGTCGCCCCGTTCAAGGCAGGCGGCCCTGCCGGACCGGACCATTTCACCAATGTTCCCGCCGGCCCGCTGCGCGTGCGCAATCTGGCCGATCTCTATCTTTTCCCCAACCGCCTCTGCGCGGTGCAGGTGACAGGGGCCGCCGTGTCGGACTGGCTGGAACATGCGGCGGGTCAGTTCAACCGGATCACGCAGGGGCGGCAGGACCAGATGCTGCGCGATCCGGCGGTGCCCAGCTACAACTTCGATGTGATCTGCGGCCTGCGCTATGTCATCGACCCCTCGCAGCCCGCGCGATTTGCCCCGGATGGCCGCCTGACCAACCCCGAGGCGCGGCGCGTCCGCGACATCACCTGGAACGGCCAGCCCGTCGCGCCGGCCGACAGGTTCATCGTGGCCACCAACAGCTACCGCGCCAGCGGCGGCGGTGGTTTTGCTGCCGCCGTGCAGATGCGCCCCATAGCCCTAGACGGTGCCGCCCCCTACACGACCGAAACCATCCTCGAGGTTCTGGCCAATTATGTCGCCCGCTGTGGCCTTGTCATCCCGATCACGCAGCCGGTCTGGCGCTTTGCTTCCTCGCCCGGCACCTCTGTCCTGTTCGACAGCGCCCCCGCTGCGGTGGACACGCTCCACGAACTGACCGGGCTGAGCATCGAACGCGCCGGCACCGCACCAGAGGGCTTTGCCCGGTTCCGCCTGCATATGTGATCCTCCCCCTTGCAAACCCGGGGCGAAGGCCGATCTTGCATCTCTCCTGTCTGCCCCCTATATGAGCGATTGAGAGGTTGGCGCGGGCAGGCACCTCGCCAACCCGGTCAGGTCCGGAAGGAAGCAGCCGTAACGAGCCCCGCTTGGGTCGTTGTCCAGCCTCTCACCTTACTCCCCCTCATTCCGGCAAGGCAGCACCCTGCCCCTTGCGCGCGCGGCGGAAACGGGCCAAGCATCGGGACGACCCCGTAACCTTGCCTGAAAGGCGCAGATGCAGGACGAACCTTCCTTGCCAGACCAGCACAGCGGCACGTTGACGGATCTGGGCTGGTCCGCGCATTTCGCGGATCAAGGCAAGGACGCGGACGGTCTTTTGCCGATGCGGATCACAGCGGTGCAGCGCGCCATGGCGACCGGGCTTGATACGACCGGCGAACATCCCTTGGGTTTTCCCCCCGAATTGCGTGCGGGCGGGCTGGCCGTCGGGGACTGGGTGATGGTCGATCCCGAGACCGGGCGGATTGCCACAGTGCTGGATCGTCTCTCCCTCCTCAGCCGCCGCGCGGCGGGGGTCGAGGCCAAGCCGCAGCTTCTGGCCGCGAATGTGGACACGCTTTTCATCACCACCTCCTGCAACGCGGATTTCAACCCCGCGCGGCTGGAACGGTATCTGGTGCTGGCCCTGGATGCGGGTGTGCAGCCGGTGATCGTGCTGACCAAGACCGATCAGGCCGAGGATTTCCAAACCTATGTCGATCAGGCCCGCGCCCTGTCGGACAGGCTTGACGGTGTCGTGGCGCTCAATGCCAAGGACCGCGCCCAGATCGGGGCCTTCTCCCGCTGGCTTGGTCCGGGCAAGACCGTGGCCTTTGTCGGCTCTTCTGGGGTTGGCAAGTCCACCCTGATCAACGCCCTGACCGGCAGCGGGCAAGCCACCGCCGAGATGCGGCAGGACGATGCCAAGGGGCGCCACACGACCACGGCGCGGTCATTGCACCTGATCGCGGGTGGCGGGCTGGTGATCGACATGCCGGGGATGCGTGAACTGGGCCTGCATGACGTGGCGGGTGGAATAGCCGAACTTTTCGCCGACATCACCGACCTGACGGGTCAGTGCAAATTCCGCGACTGCAAGCATCTGGCCGAACCGGGCTGCGCCGTGCAGGCCGCCGTCGCGGCGGGCAGGCTTGACCCCGCGCGGCTGGACCGCTGGCGCAAACTCGCCTCCGAGGATGCGCTCAACACCACCTCGATGACAGTCAGCCGCCGCCGCGCCCGCGCCCTGACCCGCGCCCACAAGGCCGAGCAGGATGCCAATCGCAACGCCAAGACGGCCAAGCCCGGCAAAGGGCCGCGCAAAGGCTAGGGTGATGCGGGTCGGGCTTTCGCCCGCCGCCGCAGGGCCCAATCCATCTGGGCCTCGGTCTCGATCGCGCAGGGGCGCAGGGTGCGCAACCGCTTCAGCGCCGGACCCGCCGCCTCGCCTGCCTCGATCATCAGGCGCAGGGCGATCATGCCCGACCGTCCACACCCCCCTTTGCAATGCACCAACACCCGGCCACCGCCGGACAGTGCCTTCAGGGCGATCGCGCTGACCTCGCGCCAGCGCGCATCCACCTCACGGTCAGGCACACCGAAATCCGCAATCGGCAGATGCACCCAACGCGCGCCGCGTTCCTGCATATCCTGCCCCAGCCGCTCGGACCCGGATTCGATCATCTCGATCCGCGTGGTCAGGCTGATCAGAAGCGCCGGCTGCCATTCGCGCAGATGGGCCAGATCGGCCGCATAATCACCATCACCGCCGGGCATCGGCGCGATGGCCAGAATGCCCCCCGCCACCGGCAGAGCGTGAATGACCAGTGACGACATGTCAGAGTGTCCTTGCCCCGAATGTGTCGCAGCGCCCGATCTCGCCGCTGTCATAGCCGACGGCAAACCAGCGCGCGCGCTGCTCGCTGGTGCCATGGGTAAAGGTATGCGGCTGCGGCACCCGCCCGGCGCGCTTTTGCAGCAGATCATCCCCGATCATCCGCGCGGCATTCAGCGCCTCCTCCAGATCGCCCGGCTCCAGCAATCCGTCCACGGCCCTCGCCCAGACACCCGACAGGCAATCTGCCTGCAATTCCAATCGCACGGTCAGGGCATTGCCCTCGGCGGTGCTGGCCGCCTGACGGGCGCGGTGCACCTCGCCCAGAATGCCCAGCTCGTTCTGGATATGATGGGCCACCTCATGCGCGATGACATAGGCCGCGGCGAAATCGCCCTTGGCCCCCAGTTCGCGCGACAGCGTGGCAAAGAATTCCGTATCCAGATAGGCCTTGCGATCCGCAGGACAGTAGAACGGCCCCGTCGCCCCGGACGCGCCGCCACAGGGGCTTTGCGTCACCCCGGAATACAGAACCAGCACCGGCGGGTTATACTGCCGTCCCGCCTGCGCGGGCATGACCTGATCCCAGACCGCCTCGGTCGTGGCCAGAACGCGCGCCGTGAAATCGGCAGCATGATTCTCGGCCTCGGTCGGGGTGCGCTGGGTGATCTGGCCGCGCGGATCTTGATCCTGCAACAGCGGGGTCACGTCGATCCCCGCGAAATACCCGATGGCCAGCACCAGCAGCAGCCCCACGCCGCTCAGCCCCGCCTTGCCGCCGCCACGCCGCGCCTGTCCGCGCCGATCCTCGATGTTACGGCTGCGCCGCACGTCCTTGAGCCGCATCGTCGATCCCCCCCGGAACCCAGCATCTTCCATCAGACTACACCAAAGACGGTAGCGGAAAAGCCCGGATTCGCGCAGGGTCTTGTGCGGCCACGTCTGGACGCGGGCGGACCGATTGCCTAGGTTGAGGGCTGATCCCTGACCCCGAGGCTCCATGACCCACTCCCCCACCACCGGCTACCGCGTTCTGGCCCGGAAATACCGGCCCGAGACCTTTGCCGATCTGGTGGGGCAGGATGCGATGGTGCGCACCCTGCGCAACGCCTTTGCCGCGGACCGAATCGCGCAGGCTTTCGTGATGACAGGTATCCGGGGCACCGGGAAAACCACGACCGCGCGGATCATCGCCAAGGGGATGAACTGCATCGGTCTGGATGGCACCGGCGGGCCGACCACCGATCCCTGCGGCCAATGCGAGCATTGCGTGGCCATCATGGAAGGTCGCCACGTCGATGTGATGGAGATGGACGCCGCCTCGCGCACCGGCGTGGGCGACATCCGCGAGATCATTGAAAGCGTGCATTACCGCGCCGCCTCCGCGCGCTACAAGATCTACATCATCGACGAGGTGCACATGCTCTCGACCAGCGCCTTCAACGCGCTGCTCAAGACGCTGGAAGAACCGCCCGCCCATGTGAAATTCATCTTCGCCACGACCGAAATCCGCAAGGTGCCCGTCACCGTCCTGTCGCGCTGCCAGCGGTTCGACCTGCGCCGGATCGAACCCGAGGTGATGATCGCCCTCTTGCGCAAGATCGCCGGGGCCGAGGGCGCACAGATCACCGATGACGCGCTGGCCCTGATCACCCGCGCCGCCGAAGGCTCGGCCCGCGATGCCACCTCGCTGCTGGATCAGGCAATTTCACACGGCGCAGGCGAGACGACAGCCGATCAGGTCCGCGCCATGCTGGGCCTGGCCGACCGTGGCCGGGTGCTCGACCTCTTTGACATGATCATGCGCGGCGATGCCGGCGGGGCACTGGCCGAACTGGGCGCGCAATATGCCGACGGGGCCGATCCCATGGCCGTGCTGCGCGATCTGGCCGAGGTGACGCATTGGATTTCCGTGGTCAAGATCACGCCCGATGCCTCCGAAGACCCGACCGTCGGCCCGGATGAACGCGCCCGCGGGCAGGACATGGCCGCCCGCCTGCCGCTGCGCGCGCTGGCGCGGATGTGGCAGATGCTGCTCAAGGCGCTGGACGAGGTGGCGAATGCCCCCAACGCCATGATGGCCGCCGAGATGGCCGTGATCCGCCTGACCCATGTGGCCGACCTGCCCACACCCGAGGAACTGGTGCGCAAACTGCCCGATCTGCCGCTGCCCGCACCGGGCGATGGCGGTGGCGGTGGCGGCATCGGACTGGGTGCCGGCACAATGGATGCCTCCCCCGCCATGACGCGGGGCGGCACCGTGGCCTCGGGTCATGGAGGCGGCGTCACCGCGCAGGCCGTCGCGCTGGACGCGGATCAGGCGCTCGCGCGGTTTCCCACCTTCGATCATGTCGTCGATCTGATCCGCGCCAACCGCGACGTGAAACTGCTGGTCGAGGTGGAAACCGGCGTGCAACTGGCCGCCTATCGCCCCGGCCGCATCGAATTCGTCCCGGCGCAAGGCGCCGCCTCGGATCTGGCGCAGCGGCTGGGCCAGCGGCTGCAACTCTGGACCGGCAATCGCTGGGCCGTCAGCCTTGTGAACGAGGGTGGCGCCCCCAGTATCGCCGCCGCCCGCGACGCGACCGAGGCCAATCTGCGCGCCGAAGCCGAGGCCCATCCGATGATGCAGGCCGTGCTCAGCGCCTTCCCCAAGGCGCGCATCACGGAAATCCGCACACCGGACAAACTGGCCGCCGCCGCCCAGACCGAGGCTCTGCCCGAGGTCGAGGATGAATGGGATCCGTTCGAGGATGACTGAACGGCCCCGCAACAGACCACAGACAAAAGGAATGACAGGATGCTCAAGGGATTAGGCGGACTTGGCGACATGGCCAAGATGATGAAAGCCGCGCAGGACATGCAGCAGAAGATGGCCCAGCTTCAGGAGGAGATGGCCCAGATGACCGTCACCGGCGAATCCGGCGCGGGTCTGGTCAAGGCCACCTGCACCGTCAAGGGCGAGTTGAAGGGGCTGGACATCGACCCCTCGATCTTCAACCCCACCGAGAAAGAGGTCGTGGAAGACCTGATCCTCGCCGCCATCAAGGACGCGCAGGGCAAGGCATCCGAAAAGGCGCAGGCCGAGATGGCCAAGCTGACCGAAGGTCTGGGCCTGCCCAAGGACATGAAACTGCCCTTCTGATCCGGGCAAACCGCGCCCTTTCATCGTTCCTCAAATACGCACAGCCCACAGCAGCCCCGGACCGGACCCCAGCAGATGAGCGCCACGCGCGAGATCGACGCCCTGATCGACATGATGGCACGGCTGCCCGGCCTTGGTCCCCGTTCGGCCCGGCGGGCGGTGCTGCACATGATCCGCAAGCGCGGCGTGCTCATGACGCCGCTGGCGGATCTCATGCAAAAGGTCGCTGCCTCGGCGCGGGAATGTCTGAACTGCGGCAATATCGGCACTGGCGACATCTGTGACATCTGCGCCTCGGACAAGCGGGCGAACGGGATGATCTGCGTGGTCGAGGATGTGGCCGATCTCTGGGCGCTGGAACGGTCTGGCGTGTTCAAGGGCCGCTATCATGTGCTTGGCGGCACGCTCTCGGCGCTGGATCAGGTGGGGCCGGAT
This sequence comes from Paracoccaceae bacterium, assembly GCA_024304855.1. Taxonomy (GTDB): domain Bacteria; phylum Pseudomonadota; class Alphaproteobacteria; order Rhodobacterales; family Rhodobacteraceae; genus Seohaeicola. Next base: position 6,750 of record JAMWZG010000027.1, on the reverse strand, counting down.
CAATTGCGCATCCCGCGGCTGATCGACCGCGTGGACAGCGAGGGCGTGACCGAGGTGATCCTGGCCCTGAACGCCACGGTGGATGGCCAGACCACCGCCCATTACATCGCGGATCAGCTCGAGGGTCGCGTCGCCCTCACCTCACTGGCGCAGGGCGTGCCCATCGGAGGAGAGCTGGACTATCTCGACGATGGCACGATCACGGCGGCCCTGAACGCGCGCCGCAGGGTGTGATCCCCCTCACGCGCGGGATTGTCCGGCGCGCGGCGCGGATGGATATTTGCAGCAAGAAGAAGCAGCGGCCGATTGCCCTTTGGCCGGATCAGGCCGGAACCGCCGCTTCGCGCGCCCAATCAGGCAGGCTGCGCCCCAGCGCCAGTTCAGCGCCCAGACGGCCCAGCTCGTCGCTGCATTTGGCCGCTCTGCCGCAGCCGCCGACGGCAACAGACAGGCGCGGGCCCAGACGCTCCAACGCCGGGATGTTCTGCGGCGTGAAAGTGGTCACGCAGGGCTGCACATGGGTGGATTGCACCCGCAGCCCCGGCATCCGCGCCCTGACCTGCGCTTCCAGCATCCGGCCCACGGCAGGATTGCCACCTGACCGGAACCAATCCGTGATCTCCTGCGTGTCACGCAACACGACATCCACGACATCACCCCCCATCTTGAGGTAGATGCGCCCGTCAGGATAGCGGATCGGCGGCAGCAGATAGGGATCGTTGCCATCCGGTTCCAGCCAGATCAGCGAGGGCATGGCAGCAAGGCGCGCGGCCTCTGCCGCATCCAGTTCCAGCATCACCACGGTGCGGGCGTAGACGGTCAATGGCAAGGGTTCGGGCAGGATCATATTGGCAAAGCCGCCAGCGGCCACCAGCACCTGATCGGCCATGACATCACCGTGGTCGGTGCGGATGTGCACCCCGGTCGCACTGTCATCAAGGCCCAGCACGGTCTCGGGCAGATGCCGCGCACCGGCCATTTCAGCCAGCCTGATCTGCGCCCGCACCAGCGCACGCGGATTGATATGGCCTGCCCCCTGCGTCTCGTGCAGGGCAAGTGTGCCTTCGTCGAACCGGAAGAACGGCAAGCGCGCAGCCAGCGTCGCCCCCTCCAGCCGATCACAGGCAAGCTGCTGATCCTGCTGCACATCGCAAAGACGGCGGATATAGGGGCTGTCCTTGGCCCCGGCCATGACCGTGCCCGTCGGATGGAAGAACCGTATACCGCTTTGCGCCTCGATCGCCGCGTAGCGGGCGATACTGGCACGGCTGACCCTGCTCCAGAACGGCCAGGGGTCCAGCGCGCGGGTGATGCGGCCCTCATCGTAATGGCTGCCGAAAACGCCTTGATGGCTGGACTTGTCCTGCGGTTCGGGCGGGCCGATCAGCGCAACCTCATGCCCGGCCTGCGCGAGATGGCGGGCGGCGGCGGCACCGATCATGCCCGCGCCGATAACGGCTATGACCATTCGGCCCTCCTGTCTGCATCTGCCGGGCAGACTGCCCAAGACCCCGGGCAATGCCAAGACGCAACCGGACAGCGCGCATGAAAAAGCCCGGACACAAGGTCCGGGCCATTCAGATCAGACGGATCACGGGGATCAGCGGCGACCGCCCTGATCCTCGTCATCCTCGTCATCGTCATTGTCGGGCAGGTTGAAGAAACTGTCCGCGTCATACTTGGTCTCGGGCTTGTCGTCCTCGTCATCCTCGCGCAGGGTGAAACTCTCCAGCCCTTCGATGGCGGTCGGCAGGCGCGGCGCATCATCCATGCCCAGCGACTGCTCGGTGCTGACCAGCTTGCGCCGCTCGTCATCCGACATCACGATCCCGTCTGCGGCACGCTTGGCGGCGGCCTTCTGCACGGCGGCGTCAAGCTCGGACTGTTTGCACAGGCCCAGCGCGACCGGGTCGATGGGCGAGATGTTCCCGATGTTCCAATGGGTCCGCTCGCGAATCGCCTGAATCGTCGGCTTGGTTGTGCCCACCAGCTTGCCGATCTGACCATCCGACAGCTCGGGGTGGAACTTCACCAGCCAGTAGATCGCGGCGGGCCGGTCCTGCCGCTTGCTCAGCGGGGTATAGCGCGGGCCACGGCGCGTTTCCTCGCCCACGGCGGCGGGGTTGAACTTGAGCTTCAGCTTGTGCAGCGGATTAGCCTGGCCCTTGTCGATCTCTTCCTGCGTCAACTGGTTGTTGGCGATGGGATCAAAGCCTTTGACGCCGGCCGCCACATCGCCATCCGCAATGCCCTGCACCTCAAGCTCGTGCATCCCGGTGAAATCGGCGATCTGCTTGAAGCTGAGGGTTGTGTTGTCCACCAGCCAGACGGCCGTTGCCCTGGCCATGATCGGTTTGGTCATGTCATCATCTCCTTGACCCGAAAACCACCCCTTGTGACAAAACTTTCCCGCCGCCTGAAAAGGCTGCCCTTGTCGGGGCGGGCTACCGTTGTCGGGGAACTTGCTGGCTATATAGTAGAGAAGATGGGCCAAGAAAAGCCCGAATGAATCGGGGCTGCCCTGCCCCGGATGCCCGCCCTGCCGCCGGAGAGCCGATGCCCCATCCGATCCGCCTGATCCTTGCCCTGCTGATCCTGCCCCTTGGCCTGTCGCTGACACCCCTGCGCGCCGAGGGCGAGCGGCCCGGCGATTTCGACTATTACGTGATGGCGCTGAGCTGGTCGCCCACCTGGTGCGCGCTGGAGGGCGATGCCCGCCGGTCCCCGCAATGCCGGGCGGACAGCGGCCATGGCTGGGTGCTGCACGGTCTGTGGCCGCAATATCACCGCGGCTGGCCCAGTTTCTGCCGCACGACCGAACCGCAGCCCACCCAGACCATGACAGCCGCCATGGCCGACATCATGGGCACGCCGGGGCTGGCCTGGCATCAGTGGCGCAAACATGGGGTGTGCAGCGGCCTGTCGGCGCGGGCCTATTTCGACCTGTCGCGCCGCGCCTACAACAGCATCACGCGCCCGGCCGTCTTCCGGCAGCTTGAAAGGCCTGTCCGCCTGCCGGCCACGCTGATCGAGGAGGCGTTCTTGCGCGACAATCCCGGCCTCGTCCCCGACATGCTGACCGTCACCTGCCGTGAGGGACGCATACAGGAGGTCCGGATCTGCCTGTCCAAGGATCTGACACCCGTGCCCTGCGGTCAGGATGTCGTGCGCGATTGCACGCAGCGGGACGCGTTGTTCGACCCGCTGCGCTGAGCGGTATCAGACCAGCAGATCGTCCGGCGACACACCCGATGTCACCGCCGTCTTGAACCACGCGGGCTGACGGCCCTTGCCGGTCCAGGTGATGCTGGCATCATCCGGGTGACGGTATTTCGGAGCGGCCGGTTTACGCTTGGCCTTGCCCTGCGGCGCGCCCGTCAATTCCGAAAGGGAAAACCCCATTTCACGGGCTTTTGCTTCCACAGCGGCCAGAGCCTGAAGTTTCTGCCGCTCTTCGAAACCCTCAATGGCTTTCGTCACTTTCTTTTGCAGAGCTTTCAGGTCGGCCAGAGACATTTCTTCCAGGTCGATATTTGCCATCACAGATATATCCATTTCTTGCACAAAAGATGAGAGCCTTCGAAACCTGAATCCCGGCATCACGAAAGCGCCCTTTATGTGCCGGACAATAGTGATCCGTTTTCATAAGGCAAAACGAATTTGCGAATTGATGACAAATGGGCGTCAATTATTTCCGCCCGTGCAGTAGATTGTATTTTTATTCCCTGAAACGTGATCGTTATAGGTGAATTATCGCCGATCCGCGCAATCAGAATGAGAGTTTTGCTATACCGAATCAGCCACGACCACGAAAAAGGGAGGCCGCCCGGCCTCCCTTCCTCAATCCCATGCAGCATGGCTCAGAGGGTCAGAACCGTGCTGCCCGTCGTTTCACGCGCCTCCAGCGCCCGATGCGCGGCGGCCACATCGGCCAGCGGGAACCGCTGATCAATGCGGATCGTCACATCACCGGCCGACACTTTCTCGAACAGATGCGCGGCCATCGCCTGACAGGTCGCGTGATCCGAAATATGGGTAAAGATCGTCGGTCGCGTCAGCTGCAATGAACCTTTCGCGCCAAGGATACCCAGATCGAAAGGCGGCACTTTGCCGGAGGCGTTGCCAAAGGAAATCATCATCCCGAACGGGCGCAAACTGTTCAGCGACCCCTCAAACGTATCCTTGCCCACGGCATCCATGACCGCATCGACACCTTTTCCGTCCGTCAATTCCCTGACTTTCGCGGCAAAATCCCCGTCGCGGTAATTCAGGCAATGCGTCGCGCCATGATCCAGTGCCAGTTGGCATTTCTCATCCGTGCCGGCGGTGCCGATCAGCGTGATCCCTTCAGAACGTGCCCATTGGCAGGCGATCAATCCCACGCCGCCGGCTGCGGCGTGAAACAGAACCGTATCGCCTTTTTTCAGCGGCACCGTGCGGTGAAACAGATATTCCACCGTCATGCCTTTCAGCATCATCGCGGCACCCTGCTCAAAGGAAATCCCCTCGGGCAAGGGGCAGACCTGGGCCGCGGGCATCACCCGCGCTTCGGCATAGCTGCCCGGCGGCTGCGAGGTATAGGCGGCGCGGTCCCCGACCTTAAGATGGGTCACACCCTCTCCCACCGCCTCGATCACACCGGCGGCCTCCATGCCCAATGGATGCGGAAGTGACAGCGGATAAAGCCCGGTGCGCTGATACACGTCGATGAAGTTCAGACCGCAGGCGTGGTGACGGATGCGCACCTGCCCCGGACCCGGTTCGCCTACCGCACGATCCACCAGCTTCATCTTTTCCGGGCCACCGAATTCCTCGATCACCACTGTCTTGGCCATTGTCGTCATCTGGGTTCCTCTTCCCTTGGTCTTTTCCTTGATCGTCCCGGTGCTCAGGCCACCTTGAGGACGATCTTTCCGATATGTGCGCCCTTTTCCATCCGGTCATGGGCTGCGGCCGCGTCTTCAAGCGCGAATTCGCTATCCATCACCGGGGCCACACGGCCCGCCGCCAACAGCGGCCAGACCTGCGCGCGCAGATCATCCGCGATGCGCGCCTTGGCCAGATCGCTCTGCGGGCGCAGGGTGCTGCCGGTCATGGTCAGGCGACGGCGCATCAGGTCGCTGAAGTTCACCTCCACCTTGGCCCCTTGCAGAAAGGCAATCTGCACCAGCCGCCCGTCATCTGCCAGGGCACGGAAGTTGCGCGGGATATAAAGCCCGCCGACCATGTCCAGGATCAGGTTCGCGCCACCTTCGCCCCGCATCACCTCGACGAAATCTTCCTCGCGGTAGATGATGGCGCGTTCGGCCCCCAGATCGACGCAGGCCCGCGCCTTGTCGTTGGAGCCGACGGTGACAAAGACCCGCGCCCCGAATTCACGCGCCAGCTGGATCGCCGTCGTGCCGATGCCGCTGGACCCGCCATGGATCAGGAACCGCTCTCCCGCACGCAATCCGCCGCGCTGGAATACGTTGGACCAGACGGTGAAAAACGTCTCAGGCAGGCAGGCTGCCTGTTTCAGGTCCATTCCCTCGGGCACCGGCAGGCAATGGGCCGCCGGGGTCGCGACATATTCGGCATAGCCCCCGCCGGGCAGCAGGGCACAGACCTGATCGCCAATGGCAAGGCCACTCACACCAGCCCCCAGCGCCACAACCTCGCCCGCGCCTTCCAGTCCCGGCAGATCGCTGGCCGTGGGCGGCGGCGCATAGAGGCCCGCGCGTTGCAGCGCATCAGGCCGGTTCACCCCGGCATAAGCCAGCCTCAGCACCACCTGACCGGGGCCGGGTTCGGGGATGGGACGCGTGCAGGGGCGCAGCACCTCGGGTCCGCCCGGCTCTGAAATCTCGACGGCGCGCATGGTCTGGGTCATGGTTTTTCCTTCACTTGCTGTCTCGCGCTTTTAGCCGCGACCGCTCCAACGGCCCGGCCAGCCACCTTCGGGCGCGCTCTTGCCCGGCGCGCGGATCTTGCTCAGCACGGCCATCGGGGCGGCCAGCAGACCGCTCAGCGCCTTGTTGTCGCGCACCGTGGCCTTGATCTTCTCGATCCGCATCACATCATCGATGCGGCGGTCCAGAAAGGCCCAGGTCGCCTGATGCTCCAGCGAATCGTCGCCCAGCCAGAACAGGACGGTCGATCCATAGACGCCCGACAGGGTCACGCGCTTGGTATACCAGTTGATGTCATCCGAGGTGTCGCCCAGCGCGGTCCAGATCCTGTCGCAGGTGTTCCAGATCGCCCTTGCGCCATCGGCGGCATAGACGGGCAGGGAAAACAGCGTCGTGCCGCGCCGGACCAGCTCCTTGTCCTCGGCCGCTTCCAGCCGGTAGCGGACGGCCAGCGCCACGCGGTCGCGGTAGCGCAGCGCGGCGAGGTCGGTTTCGGCCAGACGCGCCAGCATCTGCTGGTCGCCGCGGTCATGATAGGCCAGCGCCAGATCCACCGCCCCGCGCGGGCAGGCGGCGCGGGCGACGGTGCGGTCAAGGCCTGCGTCGCGGATCGCGGCGGCGAAGGTGGCTTCGGACCAGCCGTCGAAGGGGACATGGATCAGGGCTGCGTCCAGCAGCCGGTCTTTCACATCTGTGTCGGTCATCGGGGGTTCCTTCCTGTCCAACATGGCCCGCTGCGTGGCAACGGGCCTACCCTAGACAAGTAGGGCGGGCTTTGCTATACGGCCACCTCCTGCAAATTCTTGCAACTCAAACTTAGAAAGGTGGTGAAAACCACATGCAGGTTAGTGTCTGTCTC
>JAMWZG010000269.1 GCA_024304855.1 Paracoccaceae bacterium | reverse complement strand
ATAAGAGACAGACCTAGGGCTTGTCCACCGGATCGTCCAGAACCTGACCCCGCTCTTTCCAGCGCACCATTTGACGCAGGATACCATGCAGGGTCTGCACATCCGCGCGGGTCAGCCGCATCCGGCTCCAGAGGTTGCGCAGGTTCATCTTCATGCTGGGGGCCTTGTCCAGCGGAAAGAAGAATCCCGCCTCCTCCAGCCGCGCCTCGTAATGCTGCGCCAGGGCCTCGACCTCGGTGCCATTGGCCCAATCGGTGCGACCCATCTCGACCGTCTCATGGGTGACGGCCTCGGTCTGCCTGCGCCATTCATAAGCGGTCAACAGCACGCATTGCGCCAGGTTCAGGCTGGGAAACTCCGGGTTCACCGGCACCGTGATGATGGCATTGGCCTGCGCCACATCCTCATTCTCAAGCCCGGCGCGTTCGGGGCCGAACAGAACGGCGACCTTCTCGCCGCGTGCGACCATTTCAGCGGCCAGTTCCATCGCGCGTTCGGGGCTGTAGACCGGCTTGGTCAAACCCCGCCCCCGCGCCGTCGTGGCAAAGGTGAAGGTCACATCCGCCAGCGCGCCCGGCAGATCGTCATGCAGCTGCGCCTCATCCAGCAGACGCCCGGCGCCGCTGGCCATGGCGACCGCGCGGCTGTTGGGCCAGCCATCACGCGGCCCCACGACGCGCATCCGGTCCAGCCCGAAATTCCACATCGCGCGGGCGGCGGCCCCGATATTCTCGCCCATCTGCGGGCGGACAAGGACAAAGGCGGGCTGAGGTCTGGGGCTGGGCATCACGGTCTCCGTCAGGGCTGGCGCGTGATACGCCAGTGCGCCGCCGTTTCCAAGCGGATATGGGCACAGCTGCCCGATGGTCAAAGCCACAAATCCCCGGTATGACACGCCCATGACATTCAAGGAGCCTGACCCGATGGCCGAAACGCCTGACGCCCCGCAACAGCCGCAGCTTTACCTGATCACCCCGCCGACCTTTGATCTTGAGGTCTTTCCCGATCTTCTGGGCCGCGTTCTGGATGCGCAATCCGTCGCCTGCGTCCGTCTGGCCCTGGCCAGCAAGGACGAGGACAACATCGCCCGCGCCGCCGATGCGCTGCGCGACGTGACCCATGCCCGCGACGTGGCCTTGGTGATCGAAACCCATATCCTGATGGTCGAACGGCTGGGTCTGGACGGGGTGCATCTGACAGATGGCGCGCGGTCCGTGCGCAAGGTCCGCAAGGATCTGGGCGCGGATGCCATTGTGGGGGCCTTCTGCGGCATCCAGCGCCATGAGGGCATGAACGCAGGCGAGGGTGGCGCGGATTACATCAGCTTCGGTCCCGTCGGCATATCCCCCCTCGGCGATGGCAGCCGCGCGGATCTGGACATCTTCGAATGGTGGTCCGAGATCATCGAGGTGCCCGTCGTGGCCGAGGGTGCACTGACCGAAGACCTGATCCGGCAGCTGGCTCCTATCACCGATTTCATCGCCCTTGGGGATGAGATCTGGTCCACCGCCGATCCGGTCGCGGAACTGGCGCGTCTGACCCGCGCGATGCAGCTCTGACCCCTACCCCTGGGTCGCGCCGTGCAACAGCCCGGCGCGCACCACATCCTCGACATGGGTAGCCAGCGACTTGCGGTTCGGAAAGGCATCGACCCGGACCGGCGCGTGATAAAGCACTTCGACCGCGCCGTTGCGCCGCGCGGCCAGCACCTTGGCCAGATGCGGGCCGAACCCCATATCGCCCCACCAGCCATAGAACCGCGCCTCCTCGCCCTCGGGCGCGCGATAGATCAGTGTGACCGGCTGTATCCATGTCCGGTGCCGCAGATCATCCGAGAAAAACGCCTGAAACAGGGTCGATTTGAACGGCAGCACCAGCGTGCCATCGGTCGATGTGCCCTCGGGAAAGAACAAGAGCTTGTGCCCGGCCAGAAGCCGCGCCTCGAACAGATCCTGCTGGCGGCGCGCGTCGCGCGGATCGCGGTTGATGAACACCGTGCCCGTCGCCCTTGCCAGCCAGCCGATCCCGGGCCAGCCCGCCACCTCGGCCTTGGACACGAAATAGATCCGCTTGCGCGCATTTAGCGCGAAAATATCCAGCCATGACACATGATTGGCCACGACCGCGCCGCGCTCCTCCATCCGCTTGCCGCGCACGATATAACCCATCCCCAGGATGACAAAGGCCGCGCGACAGACCGCTTGCGTCAGATAGGGGGTGACGGGACGGTGCAGACCGAACAGCGGCCGCTCGATCAGACGCAGGATCAGCATCAGCCCCAGCCCGCCGAAGGTGATGCTGCCCAGAACCGCGCCGCGCAGGATCAGCCTGACCCAACCGCCCGCACCAAGGGGCTGCACCGGCGGCTCCGGCGGGGGCACCCAGGGGGCCGTCATGACGCGACCGGGCGCAGCGGCACTGGGCGCGCATAGATGGCGCGCTGGCTGTCGTTCATCCGCGCCACGTCAAGGATCAGGCAGACATCCGTGGTATTGAAGGCCCGGTCCACAAAGGCACCCTGCCCCACGAAACCCCCAAGCCGCAGATAGGCCTTGATCAGCGCGGGCACAGCCAGCATCGCCGCCTTGCGATCCATCTCGACGGCGGGGATGCGGTCCATCGCGGCAAACCCTTCAGGCCGCGCCGTCACGCGCAGATCCTCGGGTGCCAGATGCCGGTGATGCAGCAGCGACAGCGGCGCGGCCAAAGCGCCGACATCCGTGCCATGGAAACTGGCGACACCGAAAAGGATCTCGATTCCATGCGCCTCGACATAGGACGCCAGGGCGTGCCAGAGGTGATACATCCCCATCCCGCCACGATAGTCGGGATGCAGGCAGGACCGGCCCAGCTCCAGCAGGGGTCGCCCGCTGGCCTTGAGGACCGACAGATCATACTCCTGCTCGGAATAGAACTGCCCGGCCTGTGCCGCCTGATCCGCGCGCAACAGGCGATAAACGCCGACCACCCGATCATCCGGCGCGCGGCTGTCGTCCAGCAACAGCAGATGATCGAAATAGGGATCGAACCTGTCACGCTCCAGCCGGGCCGCATGATCGACCATCGCCCCGCCACCCCCCAGCTCCTCGACAAAGACGGCATAGCGCAACCGCTGCGCCGCGCGCAGATCGCTCTCGCTGCGGGCCAGACGGACGGCATAGTGCGGCGTGGCTTCGGTCATTCTGCGGCATCCGCTAGGGCTATGTCCCTGTTTCTAGAAAATGGCTTGCCCCATGGCAACCGTCCGAAACGCATGGAAAAAACGCGGACCGACCCGCAGCCCACCACCGACAGGCCACAAAAGATGATTCATAGTAACCTTTTATTAACTAGTTTGAGGGATCAAAGACAGGCATGAGGACTATGCGGGAGCCGTCGATGACAACCTTTCCTGCTTCTGGAAAATTGACCGTGATCCTGCCACCGATGTTGGATTGCACCTGCCCCAGCCCCCAATCGGGCTGGCCCGGGTGGCGCACCAGCATCCCCGGCTCCAGAATCGCGTTCATATCCGTCATGTCCTCACCTCGTATCGGAGACCCTGTTGCGCCACAGTACGAATAATCTGGCCACGTTGATAGGCTCACGCATCTGCCACGATCTGATCAGCCCGATCGGCGCGATCACGAACGGGCTGGAACTGATGCAGATGTCCGGCGCGGCCCTCACGCCCGAGGTCGCGCTGATCTCGGATTCGGTCGAGAATGCGAATGCCCGCATCCGCTTCTTCCGCGTGGCCTATGGCATGGCGACGGCCAGTCAGTCCATGGGACGGGCAGAAATCGTCAGCATTCTCAAGGCAGTGGCCCAGGGCGCGCGGGTCAGTTTTCACTGGGGACCATTGGAAGACCTGCCACGCACCGAGGTGCGGCTGGCCTTTCTGGCACTGCAATGCTTTGAGACCGCCATGCCCTATGGCGGGCGGATCACCCTCACAAGGGAGGGTCAGCTCTGGGCAATCAGCTGCACCGCCGACAAACTG
>JAMWZG010000268.1 GCA_024304855.1 Paracoccaceae bacterium | reverse complement strand
GAACATCTGCCCTTACCCCTCTTCACGGATTTTCGACATGTGGCGCAGTTGCGGCGCGGCATGTGACAGTTTCAGATAGGCGATGACGCCCGTGACGAAGCCCAGACCGGCCAGAAGGCTGGCGGTGGTGATCTGCTGCGGGCTGAGGTTTCCGGCGGTCAGCGCGAGATAGCCGAAGGCCCAGAACCCTGACCAGGCGACCACATTGATGATGGCGATCAACTGGCGCATGGTCAGACCCTTTCGATGATCTTTTCGCCGAACAGGCCCTGCGGCCGGAACACGAGGAAGATCAGCGCCAGCACATAGGCGAACCAGTTCTCGGTGGCCCCCCCCATCATGCCGCCGATGGTGAATTCGAACAGCTTCTCGCCCACACCGATGATCAGCCCGCCCACGATGGCGCCGGGGATCGAGGTGAAGCCGCCCAGCATCAGAACCGGCAGCGCCTTGAGCGCCATGAGCGAGAGCGAGAATTGCACGCCCGACTTGGCGCCCCACATGATGCCCGCGACCAGCGCCACGAAACCGGCGATGGACCAGACCAGAATCCAGATGAAGTTCAGCGAGATGCCCACCGACAGCGCCGCCTGATGGTCATCCGCCACGGCGCGCAGGGCGCGGCCCTGTTTGGAATACTGGCTGTAAAGGGTCAGGGTGATCACCAGGATCAGCGCCACGATCGAGGCGACGATGTCCAGATTGTCGATGAAGAAACCATAGCCGAAAAGGTTGAACGTCACCTCATCCAGCGTGGCGTTCATGCCCTGCGGCAGGCCCACGTCGAGTGTCTTGAGCTGACCGCCCCACATCAGATCGCTGAGACCTTCGAGGAAATAGGCCAGACCGATGGTCGCCATGAAGAGGATGATCGGTTCCTGATTGACCAGATGCTTGAAGACGAAGCGGTTCACGGCCCATGCCAGGAAGACCATGACGCCCATGGTCAGCAATATCCCCAGAAGCGCCGGAACGTGCCAGCCGAAGTGATGCACATTGGTGCCGAAGATCGCGTTGATCAGATGGCTGAAGGGCACCTGACCGTCCATGATCCCCACCAGCGTGGCGGCGGCAAAGAGGGCCATCACGCCCTGCGAGTAGTTGAAGATGCCGCTGGCCTTGTAGATCAGCACGAAGCCCAGCGCCACCAGCGCATAGAGAACGCCTGCCATGAGGCCGTTCAGGATGACTTCGAGCATGAAGAAAAGTTGTTCAGGCATGGGTCATTCTCCCTGCGAAACGGTGGTTGGCGGCGCGGGCCTTACTCATGGGCCACCCCCAGATAGGCGTCGATCACGGCCTGATTGTTGCGCACCTCATCCGGGGTGCCGTCACCGATCTTCTTGCCGTAATCCATCACGACCACGCGGTCGGACAGATCCATCACCACGCCCATATCGTGTTCGATCAGGGCGATGGTGGTGCCGAATTCGTCATTCACATCAAGGATGAAGCGGGACATGTCCTCTTTCTCCTCGACGTTCATGCCGGCCATGGGTTCGTCCAGAAGCAGCAGCTTCGGCTCGGCCGCCAAGGCACGGGCCAGTTCGACCCGCTTCTTGAGGCCGTAGGGCAGGCGCGCGACGGGCGTCTTGCGGATCGCCTGAATTTCCAGGAAGTCGATGATCTTTTCCACGACTTCGCGGTTCTCGACCTCTTCCTTTTCGGCGGCACCTTTCCAGATCGCCTGCGCAATCATCCCGGTCTTCATATGGGTCAGGCGGCCTGTCATCACGTTGTCCAGAACGCTCATCCCTTCGAACAGGGCGATGTTCTGGAAGGTGCGCGCGATGCCCTGCTGGGCCACCTGATAGGGTTTCATCGGCGGGCGTTTCTTGCCGCGGAACCAGACTTCGCCCTCCTGCGGGACGTAGAAGCCTGAAATGACGTTCAGCATCGAGGATTTGCCTGCCCCGTTCGGCCCGATGATCGCGCGGATCTCGCCTTCGCGGATGTCAAAGCTGATGTCGGTGATGGCCTTCACACCGCCGAACCGCAGCGTGATGTTCTTCATTTCCATCATCACGCCACCGATCTGGCGGCCGTCAGCGGTGGTGTAACCTTCCGTGCTCATCTGGTTCATTCTGCTGCCATCTTCTGCGTGGTGTCGGGTTGCACCGCGGCGTCACGGATCTCGAGCGTCGCGCTGATATAGCCCTTGCGCCCGTCCTCGTAGGTGACTTCGGTGCGGGTGCTGATGCGGTCCGACCCGTCATAGAGCGCGGCGATCAGGTCGTTATACTTGTCCTCGACGATGCGACGGCGGACCTTGCGGGTGCGGGTCATCTCGCCATCATCGGCGTCCAGTTCCTTGTGCAGCACAAGGAAGCGGTGGATCTGGCAACCCGACAGGATCGGATCTTCGGCGACCGAACGGTTCACCTCTTCGACATGGGACTGGATCTGCGCAAGCACCTTGGGGTGCCCGGCCAGTTCCTGATAGGAGGAATAGCCGATGTTGTTGCGTTCGGCCCAGTTGCCCACGGCGTTCAGGTCGATGTTGATGAAGGCCATGCAACGGTCGCGGCCATTGCCGAAGACCACCGCCTCTAGGATGTTGGGATAGAACTTCAGCTTGTTCTCGACGTATTTGGGCGCGAACAGGCGGCCATCGGCCATCTTGCCCACATCCTTGGCGCGGTCGATGATCCGCAGATGACCCGAGCCTTCCTCGATGAAGCCCGCGTCACCTGTGGCGACCCAGCCTTCCGCATCCTTGGTGTCGGCGGTGCTTTCGGGGTTCTTGTAATAGCATTCGAACACACCGGGGCTGCGGTAATAGACCTCGCCATTGTCGCCGATGCGCAGTTCGACCCCCGGCGCGGGCACGCCCACCGTATCCGAGCGCACTTCACCATCGGGTTGCATCGTGATGAAGACGGTGGCTTCGGTCTGCCCGTAAAGCTGCTTCAGGTTGATCCCGAGGCTGCGGTAGAAATCGAAGATCTCGGGGCCGATCGCCTCACCGGCGGTATAGCCGATGCGGACGCGGCTGAAGCCCAGCGTATTCTTGAGCGGACCATAGACCAGCAGATCACCGAGGCGGTATTTCAAGCGGTCCATGAAACCGACAGGCTTGCCGTCCAGAATGTCAGGCCCAACCTTGCGGGCATGGGCCATGAAAGTGTCGAAGAGCCATTTCTTCATCCGGCTGGCGTCTTCCATACGGATCATGACGCTTGTCAGCTGTGTCTCGAACACGCGGGGCGGGGCAAAATAATAGGTAGGCCCGATCTCGCGCAGGTCGGTCATCATGGTTTCGGCGCTTTCGGGGCAGTTCACGCAGAAGCCGGTCCAATAGGCCTGCCCGACCGAAAAGATGAAATCGCCCACCCATGCCATCGGAAGATAGGCCAGGATTTCCTCGCCCGGCCCGAGCTTGTCGAAGTCGGATGAATTCTGCGCGCTCTCGATGATGTTGCGATTGCTGAGGACCACGCCCTTGGGCTTGCCCGTGGTGCCGGAAGTATAGAGCATCACGCAGGTCGAGGCCATGTTCAGCTTGGCAGAGCGACGCTCCAGTTCCGGCGTCAGCTCGTCACGGGCGGCATGGCCCTGTTCCTGCACATGGCTGAATTCATGAAGATGGGAGTGGTCGTATTTCCGCAATCCGCGCGGATCAAGATAGATCATGTGCTCGAACTGGTTCAGGCGGTCCTGAATCTCGATCACCTTATCGACCTGCTCCTGATCCTCGACGATCACGAAACGTGCGCCGCAATGATCCAGCACATAGGCCATCTCTTCAGCGGCGGAATCCTGATAGAGCGGCACCGGGACCGCGCCCACGGATTGCGCGGCAACCATGGACCAGTAGAGCTGCGGCCGGTTGCTGCCGATGATGGCGATGAAGTCACCCTCGTTGACGCCGAGGTTGATCAGTCCGCGGGCGAGGTTGTTCACTTCACGTTGAACATCCTTCCACGTCCATGTCTGCCAGATGCCGAATTCCTTTTCACGGTAAGCGGGCTTGTCCGCGAACCGCTGGGCGTTACGCTGCAACAGCG
>JAMWZG010000267.1 GCA_024304855.1 Paracoccaceae bacterium | reverse complement strand
GAAGAGGCCTTCTGCACCTTCGCCGCGCGTCAGTTGAAGCGCCCGGTCAAATGGACCTCGACCCGGTCCGAGGCCTTCATGTCCGACGCCCATGGCCGCGACCATGTGACCAAGATCGAACTGGCGCTGGACGGCGACAACAACTTCATGGCGGTCCGCACCGAAACCTATGCGAATATGGGGGCCTACCTCTCGACCTTCGCGCCTTCGGTGCCCACATGGCTGCACGGCACGCTGATGGCGGGGAACTATAAAACCCCGCTCGTTTATGTGAACGTCAAGGCGGTGTTCACCAATACCGTGCCCGTGGACGCCTATCGCGGCGCTGGCCGCCCCGAGGCGACCTATCAACTCGAACGCGTCATCGACAAGGCCGCGCGCGAATTGGGCGTCGATCCGATCAAACTGCGTCGGCAGAATTTCATCTCGGAATTCCCCTATCAGACGCCGGTCGCCGTGGTCTATGACACGGGCGACTACACTGCCACGATGAACAAACTGGAAGAAATCGCCGATCTTTCCGGGTTCGAAGCGCGCCGCAAAGCCTCCGAGGCCAAAGGCAAACTCCGCGGCCTCGGCGTGAACTGCTATATCGAGGCTTGCGGCATCGCGCCCTCCAACCTCGTCGGCCAGTTGGGCGCCCGCGCGGGCCTTTATGAAAGCGCTACCGTCCGCGTCAACGCCACCGGCTCCATCTCGGTCATGACCGGCAGCCACAGCCACGGGCAGGGGCATGAAACCGCCTTCCCGCAGGTGATCGCGGAAATGCTGGGCATCGACGAGAGCATGATCGAAATCGTCCATGGCGACACCGCCAAGGGCCCGATGGGCATGGGCACCTATGGCTCGCGCTCCCTCGCCGTGGGCGGCAGCGCCATGGTCCGCGCGACTGAAAAAATCATCAACAAGGCCAAGAAGATCGCGGCCCACCTGATGGAAGCCTCCGACGCGGATATCGAGGTGAAGGACGGCAAGTTCCACGTCGCCGGCACCGACAAATCCGTGGCCTGGGGCGATGTCACGCTGGCGGCTTATGTGCCGCATAACTACCCGCTCGAAGACATCGAACCGGGGCTGGAAGAAACCGCCTTCTACGATCCGTCGAACTTCACCTACCCCTCGGGCGCCTATGCCTGCGAGGTGGAACTGGACCCTGACACCGGCCGCGTCACCATCGAACGCTTCAGCGCGGCGGATGACTTCGGCAATATCATCAACCCGATGATCGTGTCCGGTCAGGTCCATGGCGGGATCGGGCAGGGCATCGGTCAGGCGCTGCTGGAAGGGGCCGTCTATGACGACAACGGCCAGCTTCTGACCGGCTCCTATATGGATTACGCCATGCCGCGCGCCTCGGACGTGCCCTTCTATGCGGTGGATCACTCTTGCGTCACGCCCTGCACCCATAACCCGTTGGGCGTGAAAGGCTGCGGCGAAGCCGGGGCCATCGGGTCGCCCCCCGCTGTCGTGAATGCCGTGATCGACGCGCTGCATTCGGCGGGCAAGACCCATATCACCCATATCGACATGCCGCTCTCGCCCAACCGGGTGTGGGCCGCGATGAACGCATAAGGAGAGGCCATCATGTATAACTTCGACTTTGTCCGCCCCACGACGATCGCGGATGCGGTGGCAGCCCTGGGTCACGAGGGCGCGCAGGCGCTGGGCGGGGGGCAGACCCTTCTGCCCACCATGAAACAGCGCCTCGCCAGCCCGGAAACACTGGTCAGCCTGACCGGCATCGCGGAAATGCAGGGCGTCTGCATGTCGGATGACGGCCATCTGTGCATCGGGGGGGCCACCCCCCATGCCGTGGTGGCGCGCGAGGCGGCGGCGAAATACCCCGCTCTCGCGGGCCTCGCCTCGCATATCGGCGACCCGGCGGTGCGCAACCGGGGCACCATCGGCGGCAGCCTCGCCAATAACGACCCCTCCGCCTGCTACCCTTCGGCGGCGCTGGGATCGGGGGCGGTGATCGTGACCAACACGCGCAAGATCGCGGCGGATGACTACTTCCAGGGCATGTTCACCACCGCCCTGCAAGACGGCGAGATCATCACCGAGGTCCGCTTCCCCATCCCCGACAAGGCCAGCTACCAGAAGTTCGAACAACCCGCCTCGCGCTTCGCGCTGGTCGGTGTGTTCCTGGCCAAGTTCAAGGATGGTGTGCGCGTGGCCGTGACCGGCGCCTCCGAGGAAGGCGTCTTCCGCTGGTCCGAGGCCGAGGCGGCGCTGAGCAAGACCTTCTCCGCCGATGCGCTGAATGGCCTGACCGTTCCGGCAGATGGCATGATCGGTGATCTGCACGGCTCCAAGGAATACCGCGCCCACCTCGTCGGCGTGATGACCAAACGGGCGGTGACTGCTGCCGCGTGATCCGTGGTGTGATCGCATGAGGAACGCCCCCGCGGGAAACCGCGGGGGCGTTTGCGCATGGTTCGGTGCTTGTATCGCTCAACGGTGCGTGCAAGCACGCACCCTACGGTGCGTTGCGGTGGCGATTGCGTACGGTGCGTGCTCGCACGCACCAAATTCCCCAAAGCATCAACAAAGGATGCGCGCTTGACCCATACGGGAAATGGATGTCTGCTGACCTGGGGGCCAGGAGCCACCCGTGGTCAAGAGTGATCGGAACATGCGCAGCAAGATCATCGTTGCAGGGCTGGTGCTCAGATATCTCCTGCTCGGCGTCCTTGGCGGCATCGTGGTGATTGGTTTCCTGCGCGGTTTGACGGCAAACCGGGTGACGGGAGAGCGGGCACTGGACCAGGCACGCGACACGGTCTCGTTTCGTTTCGGCGAAACGGATGTCTCGGTCCGCGTCGATGCCATATCCAGGTACAGGCCGGATCGCGAGCCGTCCGGCGAACCCGTCTGGTTCACCCAGCTGAATCCGCAAGATCCCACGGCCTACCCACCCGCCATGCTCATCCATGGATCGGCCTCGCTGCGGAACGAGAGCATGGGGGACACTCACCTGATGGTGCGCGAAGCTCTGGACGCGGACAGAGCCGTGGCGCGCCCCAGCGAGGCCCCGGAGTTTCGGTCATACGAGATCACCGATCGTGTCGGGGTCCGCGCGGCCTACGTGGGGCCCGATCTGCTCGGCGCACCGGTGGCGATCATCTGCAATGACGAATCTAACATCGGTGGGCGGTTCTGCGACGTTGGCGCGGGCATCCGGCCCGGCACGACCTTCAAGTATGCCTTTAACGACGATGTGTGGCAGCCCCGCGACTGGCCCGAGATGATCCGGGTGCTCGAGTCCACCCTCCTGACCGCAACCGACCTCGGTGGCAGCGACACGCCCGACTGACAATCCAAACGGAAACCTAGGACCATGTTCATTCGGGGGCCCTACGTCACTGCGTGGGCGTAAGCCTCGGCCAGATCGTCGGGCCGATCCTCCGCAATGATGTGGATGTGCAGCAAATCATTTTTTGCTGCACACAGCCTGCGACGGGTGGGCCAATGATCGCTCCAACCCTTGCCACCCCCTCAACCTTCGTTAAAAAGTGCTGAACACGCCCGCGTAACCCGTTGAAAACAATCAATCCGAAAAATGTCCCATCGTGGGACATCGCCCCAGCCCAAAGAAAAACCGCCCCAGCGTCCAGCGACGGGGGCGGTTTCTTCGGTCCAACTGAGGCCGGATTACTTGGGCAGCGGTCCGATCAGCATGATCATCTGCCGGCCTTCCATCTTGGGGAAGTTTTCGACCTTGCCCACGTCCTTGGTATCCTCGGCCACCCGCTCCAACAGCTCGCGGCCCAGGTTCTGGTGCGCCATCTCGCGGCCCCGGAAACGCAGGGTGATCTTCACCTTGTCGCCTTCCTCCAGGAACTTGAACACCGACCGCATCTTGACCTCATAGTCATGCTTGTCGGTGTTGGGGCGGAACTTGATTTCCTTGATCTCGATGATCTTCTGCTTCTTGCGCGCTTCGGATTCGCGCTTCTGCGTCTCATACTTGTACTTGCCGAAGTCCATGATCTTGCAGACCGGCGGCACGGCATTGGGA
>JAMWZG010000266.1:3094-4042 GCA_024304855.1 Paracoccaceae bacterium | reverse complement strand
GTGCGGTTCTTCAGGTCATCCGGCGTGGCGATCCCGGTATCCTTCCAGCAGGTCAGCATCATGCCCGAGGATTTGAACGGCTGCGCGATATTGACCAGCGGCAGCCCCTTTTCCCGCGCCGCCAGGGCTGCGGGCATCCAGTCCACCATCACATCGGCCCCGCCCCCCGCGATCACCTGCGTCGGCGCGATGTCCGGGCCACCCGGCAGGATGGTCACGTTCAGGTCTTCTTCCTCGTAGAAGCCCTTGTCCAGCGCGACGTAATAGCCCGCGAACTGGGCCTGCGTCACCCATTTCAACTGCAATGTCACATCATCCGCCGCCCAGGCGGGGGCAGAAGCCAACCCAAGGGCCAGCGTGGCACCTGTCATCAATCTCTTCATTCTCTCACACTCCTTGTTGAACGATTGTTCTTGTCCGGCCTTTTCGGCTTCTTGTTGATTGTCAGTTATCTGCGCTGCGAGGGATGCCAGAAGGTCATCGCCCGCTCGATCCAGACCACGATACCATAGAACGCGGTGCCTGCGATGGCCGCGACGATGATCTCGGCCCAGACCAGATCAATCGACAGGCTGCCCACGCCGGTGGAAATGCGAAACCCCATCCCCCGCGTGGGAGAGCCGAAGTATTCGGCCACGATCGCGCCGATCAGCGCCAGCGTCGTCGCGATCTTGAGCCCGTTGAAAATGAAGGGCATCGCCGCAGGCAGGCGCAGTTTCAGCAAGGTCTGCATGTAACCCGCAGCATAGGTGCGCATCAGGTCGCGCTGCATCGTGTCCGTCTCGCGCAGGCCCTGCACGGTGTTCACGAGGATGGGGAAGAACACCATCACCACCACGACCGCCGCCTTGGATTGCCAGTCGAAACCGAACCAACTGACCAGAATGGGCGCGATCCCCACGATGGGCAGGGCGGCCACGAAATTGCCCACCGGCAGCAGGCCACGGG
>JAMWZG010000266.1:0-3084 GCA_024304855.1 Paracoccaceae bacterium | reverse complement strand
GTGACGAAGGCCGCCGCACTGCCGATGGCAAAGCCGGTCAGCGCGCCTTTCACGACCGTCTGGCGGAAATCCTCCCACAGGATGCCGGTCGAGGCGGCAAAGGTCTGCGCCACGGTGCTTGGCGCGGGCAGGATCACGGGCGACACGCCAAGGCCGCGCACCAGCCCCTCCCACAGCACGATCAGCGTGACACCGAACAGCACCGGCACAAGGATGCGCACCACGCGCGTGTGACGCCAGGGGGATTGGGCCAGCCAGGCATTCACCGCCCAGGCCGCGCCCCAGAAGATCAGCGCAAAGACAAGCCAGCTCATGCCTGCATCCCCATGCGTTTCAGCGTGATCCGCTGCGCCAGATCCAGCAGCGTGACCAAGGCCCCCGCCAGAACCGCCGCCGCCAGCAGCGCCGCCCAGATCGCCAGCGGCGTGCCGAACTGATCCCCGATCAGGATGCGCGCGCCCAACCCGCTGATCGCACCCGTCGGCAATTCGCCCACGATGGTCCCCACCAGCGCCGCCGCGATCCCCACCTTGAGCGAGGTGAAAAGATACGGCACCGAGGCGGGCAGCCGCAGCTTCAGAAACGCCTGAAAGCCCGAGGCGTTATAGGTCTTGAGCAGATCAAGCTGCGCATGAGCCGGCGAGCGAAGCCCCTTGACCATGCCCACCAGCACGGGGAAATAGCACAGGTAGGCCGAGATGATGGCCTTGGGCACCGTCCGGTCGGAAATGCCCAGTTGCGACGACACCACGATGATCATCGGCGCCAGCGCCACGATGGGCACCGTCTGGCTGATGATCGCCCATGGCATCAGGCTCATATCAACCACCCGCGAATAGACGATGGCCACCGCCCCCAGAATGCCAAGCGTCGTGCCCAGCGCGAACCCCCAGAGCGTCGATTGCAGCGTGATCCAGCCGTGATAGATCAGCGAACGCTTGGACATCGCCCGCCCGTTCAGCGCCATATCCGCCGTGGTGTTCCACAGCTCGACCGCCACCTGCCCCGGCGTGGGCAGACGCGGCCGCTCCATCGCATAGGCCTGCGCGACATGCCCCGGATTGCGCAGCATCAAGGCCCAGACCGACACCTCCTGCCGCTCCAGCGCCGTGGCGGGCTGCAACTCCGCCCCGCCCCGCTGCGCCTGATCCAGCGCCACGCGGATATTCATCGGGGCCACGGCCACATACCAGATCGCCAGAATCGCCAGCAGCACCGTCAGAACCGGCAAAGCGTTCCTCATGCCCTGCCCCTCCCCACTTCATCGTTCCGCAAAACCTCAAGGCGCAACACCCCCGGCAGGCGCAGGCTCTTGAGTGTTTCAAGAACGATCAAAGGGACCGCCACCTTGCACGAAAGGCGGACCGGCTGCGAAGGGGGGCGGGCGTCCGCGCCCTTTGCACCCGGATCAACGGCGCGCGGCGCGATCATCAACCTCTCAATCATCATAGGCATGACCCGCGCGCAGCCCGTCGCGGACGCGATGGGCGATCTCGATGAATTCGGGGCTGTCGCGGATCTCCAGCGGGCGCTCGCGCGGCAAGGGGCTGTCGATCACATCGGTGATCCGTCCGGGGCGCGGCGACATCACCACGATCTTGGTGGACAGATAGACCGCCTCGGGGATCGAATGGGTCACGAAACAGATCGTCTTGTTGGTCCTGTCCCACAGCTTGAGGAGTTGCTCGTTCAGGTGATCCCGCACGATCTCGTCCAGCGCGCCGAAGGGTTCGTCCATCAGCAGGATATCCGCATCAAAGGCCAGCGCGCGGGCAATCGAGGCGCGCTGCTGCATCCCGCCCGACAATTGCCAGGGGTATTTCTTCTCGAACCCGCCCAGTTCCACCAGTTCCAGAACGCGGCGCACCCGCGCGTCCTGCTCGGCGCGGGCATAGCCCATGATCTCCAGCGGCAGGCGGATATTGCCGCCGATGGTGCGCCACGGGTATAGCCCCGCCGCCTGAAACACATAGCCATAGGCGCGCGCCTTGCGCGCCGCCTCGGGGCTGGCGCCATTCACGCTGATCTGCCCCGCCGTCGGCTGCTCCAGATCCGCCATCACCCGCAGGAAGGTGGTCTTGCCGCAACCCGAAGGCCCGATGAAACTGACGAAATCCCCCCGGTTGATGTCCAGCGACACATCACGCAGCGCATGGACCGGGCCGTCCCCGGTCTGAAAGGTCAGATCAAGCCCCTTGGCGCTGATCACGGGGGCGCTGATCACGGGCGCGCCGGGCGCGGGTTGAGTGGTCACGTCTGTCGTCTCCTGCTGGCCGCAGTATTGGCTGGCGGCGGGGGGGCGGATCAAGTCCGCCTCTCCCATACTCTGCATCTTTTCTGACCTGAATCAGATTCCTGCCGGAATATTCAGCGGATCGCGCTTGATCATCTTGGGCGCGGTCAGCTCTTTCCATTTGCTCAGCGCCACATTGGCCGAAGGAAAGGCCGGGCGCGGCACGAACCGGCCCCGTCCGGGTTGCGGCTGGCTGTTCTGCCCCCAGGCCCAGATCACCTCGCCCCGGCTGAGGGTATAGCGCGCCTGCGCCTTGACCTCGAAACCTTCGAAGACGTTGTAATCCAGCACCGAATGGTGGTTCGAGGCAGAGATCGTCTTGCTGATCTTCGGATCCCAGACCACGATATCGGCATCCGCCCCTTCGACGATCGCGCCCTTCTTGGGATAGATGT
The DNA here is from genome assembly GCA_024304855.1 of Paracoccaceae bacterium. Classification (GTDB taxonomy): domain Bacteria; phylum Pseudomonadota; class Alphaproteobacteria; order Rhodobacterales; family Rhodobacteraceae; genus Seohaeicola. Next base: position 396 of record JAMWZG010000266.1, on the reverse strand, counting down.
TCAGGATCTTGGCCACATTCGTGCTGGTCGCCGCCACGAATTCATTGGGCGTCAGGCGGCCCGTCTCCACCCCTTCGGTCCAGAGCACCGCCAGACGCTCTTCCAGCCCGTTCGACCCATTGGGGATGATGCGGAAATCATGCCGCCCCGCGCGTTTCTGCGCCGTGCTGAAGGCCGCGTGATCCGTGGCCACCACCTGCAACGATCCCGCCTGCAATCCGGCCCAAAGGCTGTTCTGATGATCCTTGGACCGGAACGGCGGCGACATCACGCGCCGCGCGGCATGATCCCAATCGGTGTTGAAATACTCGGATTCGTCCAGCGTCAGGAACTGGATCAGCGGCTCGCCATAGACCCGCATCCCCTTCTGCCGCGCGCGCCGGATCGCCTCATGCG
>JAMWZG010000265.1 GCA_024304855.1 Paracoccaceae bacterium | reverse complement strand
CGGGCATGACCTGCTGCGCTTGCCGTCGTTCAAGGCGGCGCGGTTGGGTCTGGGGTTGGTGCCGGAGGGGCGGCGGTGTTTCGCGCCGCTGACGGTGGAGGAGAACCTGATGGCCAGCGCGCGGCCGGGGCATTGGGATCTGGCCCGGGTGGCGCAGCTTTTCCCGCGGCTGGAGGAGCGGCGGGATCAGCGGGCGGCGTCCCTGTCGGGGGGCGAGCAACAGATGCTGGCGATTGCGCGGGCGCTGATGACGAACCCGCGTCTGCTGTTGCTGGACGAGGCGACGGAGGGGCTGGCCCCTGTGGTGCGGCAGGAAATCTGGGCCGCGATTGCCACGCTGAAGCGCGAGACGGGACTCGCGATAGTTGTGGTGGACAAGGCTTTGAAAGAGTTGAACAAGATCGCGGATCGCGCGGTCATCGTGGCGCGGGGGCAATCGGTCTGGACGGGGGCGCCTGCGGCGTTGAGCGCGGATCTGGCCGACCGTTATCTGGGGGTCTGAGGGATGGGCTATGTGCATCGGCGCAAGGTGATGTTCAAGGATTGCGACCCGGCGCGGATCGTTTTCTATCCGCGCTATTTCGAGATGCTGAATGACACGGTGGAGTGTTTCTTCGACGAGGTGCTGGGCTGTCCGTTCGAGGCGCTGCACATGGGCCATGCCGTGCCGACGGCGCGGATCGAGACGGTTTTTCTGGCGCCCAGCCGGTTGGGTGACTGGCTGGAGATTGCGCTGGAGTGCAAGCGGCTGGGGCGGAGCAGTCTGGATCTGGCGTTTGCGGCGCGCTGCGGGGATGAGATGCGGCTGACGGCGGCATCGACGATCGTGCATGTGGGGCCGGAGGGGCGATCTGTGCCCTGGCCTGACGGATTGCGCAAGGTATTGGAATTGCAAGTAAAAGGAATGGAATAATGGCGCATCGGATCATTCAGCCCGCAGGATGGGCGGCGGCGAAGGGCTATGCCAACGGGGTGCTGACCGAGGATGGCACGCTCTATGTTGGCGGTCAGATCGGCTGGGAGGCGGATCAGGTGTTCCGCACCCATGATTTCATCGGGCAGATGGAGCAGGCGCTGCGCAACATCATGGCCGTGGTCGAGGCCGCAGGCGGGACGGCGGCGGATCTGGTGCGGCTGACCTGGTATGTGGTGGACAAGCAGGAGTATCTGGCGCGGCAGGCCGAGGTGGGCCAAGCCTATCGCCGGGTGCTAGGGCGCAATTTTCCGGCGATGACCATGGTGGTGGTGGCCGGGCTGGTCGAGGATGCGGCGCTGCTGGAGATCGAGGCGACGGCGGTGATCCGGCATCCGGGCTCGGTCGGGCCGTGATCGGATAATCACAACTTTAGCGATGTTATTGGAGTTGCATTGGGTCGTTTAGGACAGGATTTAATAATCGACTGTGGATGAGTATTTGGGGCAAGATGAAGCGGATGCTGTGCCTTGCCTTGCGTTTGGGGTGTGATGCTGGCGTTTCAGTCAGGCGCGAAATGGAAGGCGGGGAGTTTCGAGAAGGCTTCGCGCAGGGCGACGCCCCAGCCGCTTGAGATGTCCTGAAAATAGGGGTCATCCCCTTCGATCCGCAGGGTGCGGCCCTGGCGGAGGCTGTTTTTCTCGTAGATATGGATGTCGAGCGGGGGGCTGACCGAGAGGTTCGCCTTGATCGTGCTGTCAAAGGAGACGAGCAGGAGTTTCACCGCTTCTTCAAAGCTCATGTCGGGGTCATAGGCGCGCAGCAGGATGGGGCGGCCGTATTTCGTCTCGCCGATCTGGAAGAAGGGGGTGTCGGCGCTGGCTTCGATAAAGTTCCCCTCTGGGTAGATCAGGAAGAGGCGTTGCTGGCCGCCCTTGACCTGACCGCCGAGCAGAAGGGTGGCGTTGAAGGTGGCGTCGGCGCGCTGGCCGGTCATGGCATGGGTCGAGATCACCTCGCGCAGGGTGGCGCCCACGAGCGTGGCGACCTGAAACATGCTGTCGGCGGCCATGATGCTGGGCGCGCGGTCGGCCGGGCTTTTGGAGCGTTCCTCGAGCAGGCTGACGACGGCCTGCGTGGTGGCGAGGTTGCCCGCCGAGAGCAGGGTGATGCAGCGTTCGCCGGGATCTTCCCAGATCGTCATCTTGCGGAAGGTCGAGATATTATCGACGCCCGAATTGGTGCGGGTGTCCGAGATGAAAACGATACCCCGGTTGAGGGTGAAACCGACACAATAGGTCATGGATCAAGGTCCGATTGGCGCGCGCGCGCTTCAGGTGGAGGATTGCTGCTGGGCCTGGCCCGATTGGCTTTGTGTTTGATCAGGCTGGCGCGCCACTTGCAAGTGGACTTTCATCGCCTCAGCTCCGCTGCCCATGCGGTGCCCGTGGACGGGGGCGGCGTCGGCATAGTCGAGGCCGAGGGCGACGCGGACGTAGCGATCATCCGGCGAGATGCCGTTGGAGATGTCAAAGCCGACCCAGCCCAAGGGATCGAGGCAGATTTCGCACCATGCGTGGCTGGCGTTCTGATCCACCTGGCCGTCCATCATCAGATAGCCCGAGACGTAGCGGGCCGGATAGCCCAGCAGCCGCGCGACGGCGATCATGATATGGGCGTGGTCCTGACAGACGCCCGTTCTGGCGTCGAGGGCGGCTTCGGCGGTGGTCGAGGCGTCGGTGCGCCCGGTGGCCCATGGCACGGCGTCGAGGATCGCGGCGGAGAGGCGGTGCATCCGGTCGAGGTCATTCTCGGCCTCCATCCGGCGGGCCTGGGTGGCCAGTTTGCGCAGTTGCGGACCCGGCGCGGTGGCCGGGGTGGCGGCGGTGAAGAGCCAGACCGGGGCGAGGCCATTGTTGGGGCCGATGACGCCGGCGCGGTCTTCGACCTCGACCGTGCCTTCGCTGCGGATTTCCACGGTGGTGGCGTCGCGGTCCACCAGCAGCAGATCGACATTGTTGGCGTATTGGTCGGAGAAGGACAGCTCCTTGGTGCCGCCGGTGATGCTGGTGGTCCAGTCGAGCACCCGCTGCCCATGGCCGCTGCGGGGCGTCATGCGCAGTTGCAGCAGGGCATAGTGATCGGGGCTGTCATAGGTGTAGGTGGTGACGTGGCTGATTTTCAGGCGCATGGCATCATCCTTACCCGTAGAACCGGAAGTCGTGTTCGATCTGACTGGCGAGGGCTGCCGTGTCGCGGATCGAGGCGTCGAGGAATTCGTGCAGCCCTTCGTCGAAGATCGCGGCAATCGGCTGATTGAAGCGGGCGCACATCCGGTCGGCCATGTCCTGCGAGGGCTGGCGGGTGCCGTATTCGCCTTCGAGATGCGAGAGCTGTTCGCGGGTTTTCGAGCAGCAGAAGGCCATGGAGCGGGGCACGCGGCGGTCGAGGATGAGGAATTGCGCGATGCCCTGCGGTGTCGTCTCGCCGCCGTGGAGCCATGAGAAGGAGCGTTCCGCCGAGACCGAGCGCAGGATGTTTTCCCATTGCGCATTGTCCATGCTGGAGCCGACGAAGGAGGCGGAGGGCAGGAGGACGTAGTATTTCACATCGAGGATGCGCGCGGTATTGTCGGAGCGTTCGAGGAAAGTGCCCATGCGGCAGAAGTTGTAAATCTCGTTCCTGAGCATCGTGCCGTGCAGGGCGCCGCGCACCACGGCGCTGCGGGTGCGGATGATCGAGAGCACCTCGGGGAGGTTGCGTTCGGTGACGGGGCGGGCGAGTGCGGCCTTGACCGCCATCCAGCATTCGTTCACCGCTTCCCAGACCTCGGAGGAGAGGGCGGTGCGGACGAGGCGCGCGTTGGAGCGGGCGGCGTTCATCGCGGACATCACGCTGGAGGCGTTGTCGGGGTCGCGCAGCAGGTAGTTGATGACGTGGGGCGCCTCGAAGTCGTGGAACTTTTCGATATAGGCGGCGCGCATTCCGGCGGTGGTGACGACGGATTCCCATTCGTTTTCGGTGTCGCCCGAGCGGGTCAGGGCGATGCGCCAGCCTGCTTCGACCAGACGGGCGATGTTTTCGGCGCGTTCAAGATAGCGGAACATCCAGAACAGTCCGCCTGCGGTTT
>JAMWZG010000264.1 GCA_024304855.1 Paracoccaceae bacterium | reverse complement strand
CCGCTGCTGATGCTGATGGATGTGGCCAATCTGCGCCCCTATTGGAAGAAATGGAGCGCGCCGGATGCCAAGCTGCTGATCCTGGGCGCGCTGCCGGGGGTGGCGCTGGGGGCCTGGCTTTACACGATTGCGGATGCGGATGTGTTCCGATTGCTGATCGGGACGATTTCCATCGCCTTTGTCGCCTGGCAGATGGGGCTGAAACTGGGGCTGATCCGGGCGGCGCGGGCGGAATTGCCGCTTTGGGCCGGGGCATTGGCCGGGGCCACCGCGGGGTTCACCAGTTTCGTCAGCCACGCGGGCGGGCCGCCGGCGGCGGTGTGGCTGTTGTCGCGCAAGCTGGGCAAGACGCCCTATCAGGCGACGACGGTGATCGTGTTCTGGGCGGTGAATATCGCCAAGTTCATTCCTTACGCCTTTCTGGGCATCTTTACCGCGCAGACCCTGCTGGCCGATCTGTTTCTGGCGCCCGTGGCCCTGCTGGGGGCATGGCTGGGGGTCAAGGCGCATCACATGGTGCCGGAACGGGCGTTTTTCGCCCTGACCTATGTTCTGCTGACCCTGACCGGCGTCAAGCTGATCTGGGATGCGCTGAGCTGAGGGCATTCACGCGCCTTTGTCGCGGATGGGCGGGGCGATGGCCATCGCCTCAAACGCCTGACCGCTGGCGATCAGGCAGGTCAGGCCGTCGGGCATGGTCACGGTGATGGTCCAGCTGCCGCTGCTGTCGCTGGCAAACACCTCGACCAGGGCGTTGTTCGCGCCAAGGCCGATGGAGCGGCGGGTTTCCCCGAAGACAGCGGCCAGACGTTCCACCACATGATCACGCGGGGCGCAGGCGGCGGCATTCTGCCCGGTCGCCGCGGGGGATATGGTGGCAAGGGCCAGCGTCAGAAGAACCACGCCCGCCATCAGAATTGTCCTTTCAAGTGCCATTGAATCGACCTTTCGCTGACCGTCCTCTGGCCAGTCTGCCGCAGCGAAGTTGCATAAAGGTTAATCCCGCGCACCCCATCCGGCATTGCGGGCGGCATACAACGGGATGCGCTTTTTTCTGCAATGCGGCACGAATGCTCTTGAAGGTTTCCACCAAAAAATGCCATCTCGGCGCAAGATTATTACACACCAGACGCGGCTGTGCAGATTCAAGGAAAGGCCCTGACCATGGATATTCGCCCCTATCGTTCCGTTCTCTATATCCCCGGCTCGAAAGAGCGCGCGCTGGAGAAGGCGCGGGATCTGCCGGTGGATGCGATCATCTTCGATCTGGAGGACGCGGTGACACCCGATGCCAAGGTCGAGGCGCGGGCCACGCTGGCGCAGGCTTTGGCCATCGGCGGCTATGGCGACAAGGTCAAGATCATCCGCATCAACGGGCTGGATACGGAATGGGGCGCGGGCGATGTGGCGGCGCTGCGCGAGGCAGGGGCGGATGTCATCCTGCTGCCCAAGGTGAATGCCGCCGCCGATGTGCAGGCGCTGTCGGATCTGCTGGGCAACGGCACGCCGATCTGGGCGATGATGGAGACGCCGCTGGGCATCCTGAATGCGGCAGAGATTGCGGCGCATCCGCAACTGACGGGGTTCGTGGCCGGCACCAATGATCTGGCGAAAGAGTTGAACTGCCGCGCGCGGGCGGACCGTCTGCCGATGCAGATGGCCTTGCAGACGATCCTGATGGCGGCGCGGGCGCATGGGGTCATCGCGATTGATGGCGTCTATAACCAGTTCAAGGATGAGGACGGTTTGCGCGCCGAATGCGAGCAGGGTCGCGATCTGGGCTTTGACGGCAAGACGCTGATCCATCCGGCGCAGGTCGATGTGACCAATGAGGTGTTTGCCCCCAGCGCGGCCGAGATTGATCTGGCCCGCCGCCAGATCGCCGCCTTTGAGCAGGTTCAGGCCAGCGGGCAGGGGGTGGCCGTGGTCGATGGCAAGATCGTCGAGAACCTGCATGTCGAGACGGCGAAGAAGATTCTCGCGATGGCCTCGGCCATTGCGGCCCTGTAAGGGATAACCTGCCCTGGCCGTTGCCTTGGCCTGAACCTGGAGCGTTGCACATGATCCTTCTGACCCTTGGCGTGATCCTTTGGGCCGCCGCCCATTATTTCAAGCGACTGGCCCCCGATGCGCGCGCCGGGATGGGCAACCGGGGCAAGGGTCTGGTGGCGGTCGCGCTGGTGATCAGCCTGCTGATGATGATCTTTGGCTATCGCGGGGCGGAGTTCATTCCCGTCTGGACGCCGCCCACATGGACGGTGCATCTGAACAACCTGATGATGCTGATCGCGGTCTTCCTTTACGGGATGAGTGCGACGACAGGGCGTCTGCGCGGCAAGATGCGGCATCCGCAACTGACGGCGGTCAAGGTCTGGGCTGCGGCGCATCTGTTGGTGAATGGGGATCTGGCCTCGATCATCCTGTTCGGGGGCATGTTGGCCTGGGCGGTGGGGTCGGTGATCCTGATCAACCGCGCCGAGGTCTGGGTGCGCCCCGCGCCGGGTGCGGCCAAGAAGGATGTTCTGCTGGTCGTGATCACCCTTGTCACCTTTGGCGTGATGACCGCGATCCATGCCTGGCTGGGCGTCTGGCCGTTTCCGGGGTGACGCGATGCAGCTTTACCGTTTCCTGACCGCCGATGACACATCCGCCTTTTGCCACAAGGTGACGGCGGCGCTGAACAAGGGCTGGGTGCTGCATGGCAGCCCCACATATGCCTTTGACGCGGCCAATGGCGTGATGCGCTGCGGTCAGGCCGTCACCAAGGAGGTGCAGGGCACCTATTCCCCCGATGTCAGTCTTGGAGATTTGTGAATGAAAGTCCCGCAATTCCATGTGGTTCCGATCAAGACCAGTGCCGGCCGGTTCTTCGAGGATTACCATGTCGGGCAGGTGATCGACCATGCCGTGCCGCGCACCGTCTCGGGCGGGGAGCGGGCGATGTATCACGCGCTCTATCCGATGCGACATGCGCTCTATTCGTCGGATGAATTCGCGCGGTCCTGCGGATTGCCGCAAAGCCCGCTGGATGATCTGGCGGCCTTTCATATCGTGTTCGGCAAGACGGTGCCGGATGTATCGCTGAATGCCATCGCCAATCTAGGCTATGCCGAGGGGCGCTGGCTGAAGCCGGTTTATGCCGGGGATACGATCCGCTCGACCTCGGAGGTGATCGGGCTGAAGCAGAATTCCAACGGGCAATCCGGCGTGGTCTATGTGCGCACGCGCGGGTTGAACCAGCGGGATGAGGTGGTGCTGGAGTATGTGCGCTGGGTGATGGTGCGCAAGAATGACACGAGCGCGCCCGCGCCCGAGACGGTGGTGCCCGAACTGGCCCCGGCGCTGCGCCCGGATCAGCTGGTGGTGCCCGAGGGGCTGGATTTCACGGCCTATGATTTCACCCTGTCCGGCGCGCCGCATCGCTGGAGCGATTATGAGATCGGCGAGACGATCGACCATGTGGATGGCGTCACGATCGAGGAGGCCGAGCATATGATCGCCACGCGCCTGTGGCAGAACACCGCCAAGGTGCATTTCGACGCGACGCAGCGCGCGGATGGGCGGCGGCTGATCTATGGCGGCCATGTCATCAGCATGGCGCGGGCGCTGTCCTTCAACGGGCTGGCGAATGCGCAGATGATCGTCGGGCTGAACGCGGGCGCCCATGCGAACCCCTGTTTCAGCGGCGATACGATCCGCGCCTGGTCCGAGGTGCTGGACAAGGCCGAGACGGGTGTGCCCGGCGTGGGCGCGATCCGGCTGCGGCTGGTCGCCACCAACGCAGCGGGGGCGTTCCGGCTGAAAAGCGACGATGGCAAGTATCAGCCGCATGTGTTGCTGGATCTGGATTACTGGGCCTTGATGCCGATGTGATCACAAAATCCACGGGCGGTTTTCGCGTGGTTGTGTCGGCGTGGCAGGCGAAACCCTTCTCAACCCGGTCGGGTTTCGGCGGGGTTGAGTCGGCTTTTTTCGGTTTCGGGGCCGATGATCGGCAGGTTTGTGATCACAGCCAAACCTGTTGTGACCACGAAACCGCCGATTGCGGCATTTCGCGCAGATTT
>JAMWZG010000263.1 GCA_024304855.1 Paracoccaceae bacterium | reverse complement strand
ACTCTGGGCTTCAAGTGGGAATGCCTGGGGTCGCGCCATTGGAGAAAGCGTGAGCCGGGCCATGAACTGGGACATCGAAGCACCAAATGTGGTTACGGAAGCCAGATTCCGCGAGCTCGTGGAAAGCGGCTATAGCGCTGAAATCCTGTGCCAGGAGTCAGCACATCAGAAGGGCCCCAGCTATTACGGGGTCTGGATCATGCGCGTTGTCTCTGACGAAGGCGTGGAAAAGCTCCTCGTCACCGCCCGTACGCGGACGACCTACAACGATATCAAGATCCGCGAGTTCAAGACGATCTCCGGCGTGGTGTCTTTCTTCATTGGCCTTGGCTTTGCGCATGTCGACTTGCCGCTTGAAGCGGGGACAAGCCGGACCCACAAACTCGCGCCGTCAGACAAAGCCCCATCAGACAAGGGCGCTGGCAGCTAACCTCGTCTGTCTCTGGCTGGTCGCAGCACCTGCCTCAGCGCAAATGGTCCTGGTCATGGAGAGCGACGGCTCTCTGACCCCGTCCCGCTCCCAAAGCAGCTTTGCTCGAAACTACAATGACGGGATTGGTCAGGGATCGGCGTCCGATGGTTTGGCCATTCTTGGCGAGACTGAAGCAGCTTCCGAACCTGACGCGCTGAGGTTTGCGGCACTCGCCCAGCCAGCACCCCTGCCCCGCGCAGACGTTCTCTTAGGCATCGAGGCAACGGCCCTGCGCTATGCCGGCCATCCGGGCCTGCGGCGCGCAGAGCTCTCCGTGAGGGATTGGCTGGCTCTCTACCGCGCCAATATCGAGGTTGAGAGCGCCTACCGGCAGGATGCGATTTCAAGTGCGGGTGCCATTGGCCTTGGTCAATTGATGCCAGCAACTGCGCGTAATCTGGGCGTCGACCCGCGTGATCCGCTGCAGAACCTCGACGGGTCCGCCCGCTACCTCGCGATGATGCTGGAAACCTTCGGCGATCCGCATCTGGCGCTGGCGGCCTACAACGCGGGGCCCGATGCGGTCCGCCAGTATGGCGGCGTTCCCCCCTACCGAGAAACCCAGAACCACGTGGCCCGCGTCATGGCTGTCGTAGCCCGATTGGAAGGATCAAATTCATGAAACAGATTTCAAACCTCTTTGTCGCCTCGCTGGCGCTATTCCTGCTGATTGCCGAACCCGCCCTCGCCCAGAGCATTGATCTCTCCCCGATCCAGAGCCTGTTGCAGGGTATCGTCGATGCGCTGACAGGTCCGCTCGGTGTTGTGATCGCGACGCTCGCGGTCCTCGGCGTTTTCTTGAGCTGGTTCTTCAACATCATCGACCTGCGCCAGGCGCTCTGGGTTCTCGTGGGCATCGCTGGTGTTGCCGCCGCCCCCACCATCGTCGCCGCGGTCTTTGCCGGTGGCTGAGCGCGCGCCTCTCTTTCTCGGCCTCGTGCGCCCGCCGAAGCTTTTGGGCCTGCCCATCATGTACGCGATGGTCTGGCTCTTCGGTTCGGTGCTCCTGTTCGTCTGGGTCCAGCATATCGCAGTGCTGGCTGTCGCGGCCCTGCTCTACCCGGTGCTTTGGAAGGCCGCAGATTGGGACCCGCGCTTCATAGATGTGATGATGACGGCGCTGCAGGAGACACCGCCCACGCGCAACAGGTCAATCCATGGCGGGGACAGCTATGCCCCGTGATGACGCCCGCGATGCTGCGCTCGCTGCCCGCACAATGACGCCAGACTGGTATGCGCGCGAGACCCGCCTCGCGCATATGCTGCCCTATGTGAGCCTCGTCGACGACCAGACCGTGCGGACCCGGGTGAACGAACTCTTCCGCTGCATCCGGCTCGAGGGGATCAACAGCTACACGACGGACGATGCCTATCTCGACAAGGTGACGGCGCTTTTTGCCCGCATCGTCGCGCAGCTCGGCCCGGAATTCAGCTATTACGTCCACAAGGTCTCCAAGGCCATCAAACCTGATCTCGACCCCATCCGTGAGGACAGCTTCGCGGGCGAGGTGGACCGGCGCTGGCGCGCGAAACTCGAGACCAGCGGGCTCCGCGACAAAACACTGACGCTCACCGTCATTCACCGCCCGCCTCCGAAAAGTCTCCTGCCGTTCCTGAGCCGCAGCGCGCCAGCGCCGGTCCACCTCGCCCGCGAAGCTGTCCTCACGGATGGGGTCGAGATCAGGTTTGATGGCCTTGGAGACCTTGTGGACGTAATAGCTGAATTCCGGGCCGAGCTGCGCGACGATGCGGGCAAAAAGCGCCGTCACCTTGTCGAGATAGGCATCGTCCGTCGTGTAGCTGTTGATCCCCTCGAGCCGGATGCAGCGGAAGAGTTCGTTCACCCGGGTCCGCACGGTCTGGTCGTCGACGAGGCTCACATAGGGCAGCATATGCGCGAGGCGGGTCTCGCGCGCATACCAGTCTGGCGTCATTGTGCGGGCAGCGAGCGCAGCATCGCGGGCGTCATCACGGGGCATAGCTGTCCCCGCCATGGATTGACCTGTTGCGCGTGGGCGGTGTCTCCTGCAGCGCCGTCATCATCACATCTATGAAGCGCGGGTCCCAATCTGCGGCCTTCCAAAGCACCGGGTAGAGCAGGGCCGCGACAGCCAGCACTGCGATATGCTGGACCCAGACGAACAGGAGCACCGAACCGAAGAGCCAGACCATCGCGTACATGATGGGCAGGCCCAAAAGCTTCGGCGGGCGCACGAGGCCGAGAAAGAGAGGCGCGCGCTCAGCCACCGGCAAAGACCGCGGCGACGATGGTGGGGGCGGCGGCAACACCAGCGATGCCCACGAGAACCCAGAGCGCCTGGCGCAGGTCGATGATGTTGAAGAACCAGCTCAAGAAAACGCCGAGGACCGCGAGCGTCGCGATCACAACACCGAGCGGACCTGTCAGCGCATCGACGATACCCTGCAACAGGCTCTGGATCGGGGAGAGATCAATGCTCTGGGCGAGGGCGGGTTCGGCAATCAGCAGGAATAGCGCCAGCGAGGCGACAAAGAGGTTTGAAATCTGTTTCATGAATTTGATCCTTCCAATCGGGCTACGACAGCCATGACGCGGGCCACGTGGTTCTGGGTTTCTCGGTAGGGGGGAACGCCGCCATACTGGCGGACCGCATCGGGCCCCGCGTTGTAGGCCGCCAGCGCCAGATGCGGATCGCCGAAGGTTTCCAGCATCATCGCGAGGTAGCGGGCGGACCCGTCGAGGTTCTGCAGCGGATCACGCGGGTCGACGCCCAGATTACGCGCAGTTGCTGGCATCAATTGACCAAGGCCAATGGCACCCGCACTTGAAATCGCATCCTGCCGGTAGGCGCTCTCAACCTCGATATTGGCGCGGTAGAGAGCCAGCCAATCCCTCACGGAGAGCTCTGCGCGCCGCAGGCCCGGATGGCCGGCATAGCGCAGGGCCGTTGCCTCGATGCCTAAGAGAACGTCTGCGCGGGGCAGGGGTGCTGGCTGGGCGAGTGCCGCAAACCTCAGCGCGTCAGGTTCGGAAGCTGCTTCAGTCTCGCCAAGAATGGCCAAACCATCGGACGCCGATCCCTGACCAATCCCGTCATTGTAGTTTCGAGCAAAGCTGCTTTGGGAGCGGGACGGGGTCAGAGAGCCGTCGCTCTCCATGACCAGGACCATTTGCGCTGAGGCAGGTGCTGCGACCAGCCAGAGACAGACGAGGTTAGCTGCCAGCGCCCTTGTCTGATGGGGCTTTGTCTGACGGCGCGAGTTTGTGGGTCCGGCTTGTCCCCGCTTCAAGCGGCAAGTCGACATGCGCAAAGCCAAGGCCAATGAAGAAAGACACCACGCCGGAGATCGTCTTGAACTCGCGGATCTTGATATCGTTGTAGGTCGTCCGCGTACGGGCGGTGACGAGGAGCTTTTCCACGCCTTCGTCAGAGACAACGCGCATGATCCAGACCCCGTAATAGCTGGGGCCCTTCTGATGTGCTGACTCCTGGCACAGGATTTCAGCGCTATAGCCGCTTTCCACGAGCTCGCGGAATCTGGCTTCCGTAACCACATTTGGTGCTTCGATGTCCCAGTTCATGGCCCGGCTCACGCTTTCTCCAATGGCGCGACCCCAGGCATTCCCACTTGAAGCCCAGAGT
>JAMWZG010000262.1:456-4119 GCA_024304855.1 Paracoccaceae bacterium | reverse complement strand
GCCATGCCAACCGGCCCGACATCGAATATATGCAAAAGCTGGTGAAACCGCAGATCGTGATCCCGATGCATGGCGAACACCGCCACCTGCGCGAGATGGTCAAGATCGCCCGCGGCAACCGCTTCCAGTCGATCCTCGCGCCCAATGGCATGATGGTGAACCTCAGCGGCAATGAACCCGCCGTCGCGGGCTATGTCGAAACCGGCCGCACCTATCTGGACGGCAGCGCCCAGGTCGGCGCGCTGGACGGGGTGGTGCGTGACCGCATCCGCATGGCGCTGAACGGGCATGTCACCGTGACGCTGATCCTTGATGATGAGAACGAGCCGCTGGGCGAGCCATGGTGCGAGATCATGGGGCTGGCGCAGACCGGCCGCTCTCGCGCGCCGCTGGTCGATGTGTTGGAGGCCGATCTGGACCAGTTCATCAACCGCGCCTCCGAGGTGACGCTGGCCGATGATGACAAGCTGGAACAGCAGCTCAAAAAGATCGTCCGCCAGACTGCGCTGGACGAAATCGGCAAGAAGCCCGAAGTCACCGTGGTCATCAGCCGCCTCAGCGCCTGATAGCGCATCGCATACAGATCTCGCCCGCGTTCATCCTGTGACGCGGGCGAAGACCTGCCGGAAAAACGCCTCACGCGCGGGCTGGTCCATCTCCTGCACCGGATGCATCCGCCCCGACAGCAGCAAGGATGCAAAGCCATGCACCATGCTCCAGGCCGCCATCACATCCGTCATCGCCGCCGCATCCTCATAGGGTGAGGTGCCGCGCAACCGTGCAATGTCCTGCGCCAGATGGTCGAAGGCCGCACCGGCCGAGGCATCCAGATCCGGGTCGCAGACATCCACCCGGTCCGACCCGAACATCAGCTTGAACAGGGCAGGGGCGGCAAGTGTGAAATCCAGATAGCCCAGCCCCGAGGCGATCAGCAATTCCCCGGCATCCTGACTGTCGCAGGCCGCCTGTCGCGCCTGCATCGCGTCCAGAAACTGCCGGAACCCTTCCGCCGCCAAAGCCGCCAGAAGGCCCTGCGTATCCCCGAAATGATGCGCCGGCGCCGAATGGCTGACCCCCACCTCGCGCGCCACACGGCGCAGCGAGAACCCCTCGACTCCCGTCTCGGCCAATACGGCCTCGCCCGCCCGCAGCAGCGCGGCGCGCAGGTCGCCATGATGATAGCTGTGTTTTTCTGTCGTCATGTCCATAGGTTAGCCGCCCATCTGGACAGTGTCAATTTATTGTCTTGACAGCGTCCAGATTGCCTTGGCATCTTATAACTTGTCACTGTCCAGATGAGGCACCCATGACCCCCGATACCCTGTTCCAGATCGCAAGCCCGCTGGCCATGGCCGGTTGGCTTCTGCTGGCCCTTGCGCCACTGGTCCCGCGATGGGCCGATACTCTGGCCGGATTCATCCTGCCCGCGCTGTTGTCGCTGCTCTATACGGGCGTGATCCTGGGCCATTGGTGGCAGGGGCAGGGCGGTTTCGACAGCCTGGCCAATGTGATGGCCCTGCTCTCCAACCCTTGGATGGCCCTGGCGGGCTGGGTGCATTTCCTGGCCTTTGACCTCTTCATCGGAGGCTGGATCACCCGCCGCGCCCGCACCGAAGGGGTCTCGCATCTTCTCGTGCTGCCCTGCCTGTTGCTGACCTTCCTGTTCGGCCCCATCGGGCTGATCCTGTTTCTGTCCATCGCGGCCACGCGCCGCCTGCTTCACCCCCTCCGGTCCGAGGTCTGACATGTCCGACATCTCCCTCTCATCCGTCCCGCGCGCGCCCGCGCATCCCCGCCTGATCCCGCGGCTTTTCGGGGCCGAACCGCGCTTCGCGGCTCTGGGCCTGCTGCTGGCGCTGGCCATGATCCCCACGACGCTCGCCATGACGCTGGACCCGCGCCAGTTTCAGGCCGAGGCGATCTGGCTCAAGCCGCTCAAGTTCGAACTCGCGCTCAGCCTCTACCTGCTCAGCCTCGCCTTCTTTGCCCGCTTCCTGCCGCCGGGCATGACCGACGGGCGCGGCTACCGGATCTTTGCCGGCGTGGTGATCTTCTGCGTGCTGGCGGAAATGGCCTGGATCGGCGGTGCGGCGATGTTCGGCACGGCCTCTCATTTCAACCTGACCGATCCGGTGATGGGGGCGATCTACGGCCTGATGGGCCTCTTCGCCGTCACGCTGACCTCGGCCTCGCTGGTCTACGGCATCGCGATCTGGCGCCATCCCGCAGGCCTGCCCGACCCCGCGCTGCGCCTGTCGGTCGCGCTGGGGCTGGGCCTGACCTTCGTGCTGACGGTGCTTGTCGCGGGCTATATGGCCGGGCAGCCGGGGCATCTGGTGGGCACGCCCGTGACAGGGGCAAAGGTGCCCCTGATGGGCTGGTCGCGCGAGGTGGGCGATCTGCGCCTGCCGCATTTTCTGGCGACCCATGCCATGCATGTGATCCCGCTGGTCGGTCTGCTGGCGGGCCGGATGCGGTCGTCGCGGCTGGCGATCTGGAGCGTCTGGGCGGTCTCGGCCGGGTTCGTGGCGCTGACGCTGGGCAGCTTCGCCCTGGCCATCATGGGCCTGCCGGCCTTCGCGCTCTGACGCGGTGGCCCATGAAAAAACCCGCACCGGATGGTGCGGGTTCTGCCTGTCATGTCAAAGGGATCAGGAGGTGCGGCGCTCGTCAAAGCTCAGCGCGATGAAGCTGGGCAGATGGTCGCCCATGCCCACGACCTTGGGTCCATTGTCGCGGTTGCCGTCACGCCCTTGCCCGCCACGCGACCGATCCCGCTCGCGCCGGTCATCGCCACGGTTCTCGGCCCGGCCCTCGCTGCGACGATCATCACGGGGACGATCATCACGGGGGCGATCATCACGGGGGCGCTCCTCGCGTGAACGCTCCTCGCGCGGGCGATCATCCCGCGCACGTTCCTCGCGCGGCCTGTCTTCACGCGGCCTGTCCTCACGCGGCCTGTCCTCGCGGGGGCGGTCATTGCGCCCACGGGTCTCGCGGCTTGGCTCCTCGCGCGGCTTCGCCTCGCTCTCGGGGGCAGCCTCGGCTGCCACCTCGGCTGTCTGCGCGCCATCCTTGGCGACAGGCTTGTCGCCCGACCGGCTGCGCGACGACCGCGACCGGCTGCTGCCAGAGCGGCTGCGCGACGCCGTGCCGCGCTCCGACCCTTCGGCCTCATCCTCGGCGGCGGGGGTGATCAATCCGTCCAGCGGATTGGCCAGACGCGGGATCTCGGTCTGCAACAGACGCTCGACATCGGCGAAATTCTTGTCGTCGCGCGGGGTGCAGATCATGATCGTGGTGCCCAGTTTGCCCGCGCGGCCCGTCCGGCCGATGCGGTGGACGTAATCCTCGGCATGGCTGGGCACGTCGAAGTTGAACACATGGCTCACGTTGGGAATATCCAACCCTCGCGCCGCCACATCCGAGGCGACAAGGAAACGCAGCGTCCCGTCGCGGAACCCGTCCAGCGTGCGCGTGCGCTGCGACTGCTCCAGATCGCCATGGATCGGCGCCGCGTCATAGCCGTATTTCACCAGCGATTTCGCGACAATATCCACATCCGTCTTGCGGTTGCAGAAGATGATCGCGTTGCGGCATTTCTCGCCTTCGGAATCAATCAGCTTGCGCAGAAGCTGCCGCTTCTCGCTGGCTTCCTGATCC
>JAMWZG010000262.1:0-446 GCA_024304855.1 Paracoccaceae bacterium | reverse complement strand
TGATCCTTGCGGCTGGCCTTGAACATGACCACGCCCTGCGTGATCGTGGCCGAGGCGCTGGATTGCCGCGCCACTTCCACCCGCTCGGGCGCGGACAGGAAGGTATTGGTGATCCGCTCGATCTCGGGCGCCATGGTCGCGCTGAAGAACAGCGTCTGGCGGGTGAAGGGCGTCAGGCTGAAGATGCGCTCAATATCGGGGATGAAGCCCATGTCCAGCATCCGGTCGGCCTCATCGACCACCATGATCTGCACGCCGGTCAGCAGCAGCTTGCCACGCTCGAAATGATCGAGCAGGCGTCCGGGCGTCGCGATCAGCACGTCCACACCGCGGTCGATCAACTGATCCTGTTCCTTGAAGGACACGCCACCGATCAACAGCGCCTTGGTCAGCTTGTGATACTTTGTGTAGGTATCGAAATTCTCGGCCACCTGCGCGGCCAGTTC
>JAMWZG010000261.1 GCA_024304855.1 Paracoccaceae bacterium | reverse complement strand
TCCTCAAGCCGCTTCTGGTGGAAACGGGCGCCCCCAAGCAGGGCAAGATGGTGATCGGCACCGTCAAGGGCGACATCCACGACATCGGCAAGAACCTTGTCGGCATGATGATGGAAGGCGCGGGTTTCGAGGTGATCGACCTTGGCATCAACAATGCCGTGGACAGCTACCTCGACGCGCTGGAATCGGAGAAGCCAGACATTCTGGGCATGTCCGCGCTGCTGACGACGACCATGCCCTATATGAAGGTGGTGATCGACACGCTGATCGAAAAAGGGATGCGCGAGGATTACATCGTCCTGGTCGGCGGCGCCCCCCTGAACGAGGAATTCGGCCGCGCCATCGGGGCAGACGCCTATTGCCGCGACGCCGCCGTTGCGGTGGAAACGGCGAAAACCTATGTCGCGCGCAAGCATAATCAGGCGGCGATGCGCGCCTGACAGCCACGCGCTGACCTGCGATCAAGGCCCGCGCCCCAACAGCGCGGGCCTTTGCACATGAGGGATGACCCATGGACCTGCCCGATGACGACCACCTGACCCGTCAGGGTCTCGACCTCGACACGCCCCAAAGCGCGCCGGACCGCCTGCTGCTCATCGCCTGCGGCGCGCTGGCGCGCGAAATCCTGGATCTGATCACCCGCAATGGCTGGGATCACATGGACCTGACCTGCCTGCCCGCGATCCTGCACAACCACCCCGACCGCATCGCCCCCGCCGTGGAACAGGCGGTCCTCAAACACCGGGCCACCCATGCCCGCATCTTCGTGGTCTATGCCGATTGCGGCACCGGCGGGCAGTTGCGCGCGACCTGCGACCGTCTGGGCGTGGACATGGTCGAAGGCCCCCATTGCTACAGCTTCTTTGAAGGCAATGCCCGTTTCGCGGCAACGGCCGAGGACGAGTTCACCGCCTTCTACCTCACCGATTTTCTGGTCCGACAGTTCGATGCCTTCGTCTGGGAACCCTTGGGCCTCGACCGGCACCCGCAATTGCGCGACACCTATTTCGGCCATTACACCAAACTGGTCTATCAGGCGCAGACCGATGATCCCGCCCTGACGGCCAAGGCACAGGATTGCGCGGCCCGCCTCGGCCTTGCCTTTGAAAGACGCTTCACCGGCTACGGTGATCTGGAAACCGCCCTGGCGCAGGCCTAGACCGCCTCGGCGGCCACCAGCCTGATCCGCTCGATCATCGCGCGCAACCCGTTCGACCGCTGCGCCGACAGATGGTCATTCAACCCCAGCCGCGCCAGTTCGGCAGGCGCATCCACCTGCCCCACGGCGGCCACGGGCAAGCCGTTGTAAAGCGCGCGCAGCACCGCAATCAGCCCGCGCACGATCATCGCATCGCTGTCGCCCTCAAAGCGGAACACGCCATCCTCGATCACCGGATGCAGCCAGACCTGGCTGGCACAGCCATCCACCTTGGTCGCAGGCACGCGCAAAGCCTCGGGCAGCGGGTCCAGCGCCTTGCCCTGATCAATCACATAGCGATAGCGATCTTCCCAATCCTCAAGGAATTCGAAATCCTCGACAATCGCCTCGAACCTTTCGCTGGCCATCTTGCGTTCCTTTGCTGCTGTCCCTCAGTTAGGCAAGTGACGCCCAAAGGTCCAGTGCGGCCTTGCGTCTTTTCAAGCCTGCCCGGATAAGATAGGCAGAGACGAACAGGACATTGGAACGGGGCATCACCGATGCGCAACCTTACTTCGGCCCTCTTGGTATCGGCGCTTGTGCTGGGCGGTTGCGGCGCAGTCCGCGAGTCGCGCTTCAACCCGTTCAACTGGTTCGGACGCGCCGATGTCCAGCCTGTCGATACCGCGCAATCCAATCCCCTGATCCCGACCGGGCGTGGCGGTATCCGTCTGTTCGGCGGTCCCGCGACCGAAGTGCCCGCCGGTCCGCTGGCAGCGCAGGTCTCGGACCTCACGGTGCAGCGTATCGCGGGCGGCGCGCTGATCCGCGCCACGGCCGTCTCCGACACCGTCGGCGCCTTCGACCTGCGGCTGGAGCCGGTGAATGACGGCGTGCCGGTTGACGGCGTGCTGACCTATGAGCTGCGCGCCTATACCGCGCCTGCGGGCAATGTGCCGATGCCGCAACGTGCGCGCAGCCATGTGGCCGCGGTCCGGGTCAGTGACGGCGATCTGGCCGGGGTGCGCACGATCCGCGTCGTGGCCGAACGCAACGCCGCGACATCCGCGCGGCGCTGACGCTTGCCGCCGCTTACAGCTCGACAATCCTGACATCATTGCCCTTGGCCGACAGGGCAATCTTCCCCTCGCAAAGCCGGATGGCATCCGCACCGAACACCTCGGCCCGCCAGCCGCGCAGCGCGGGCACATCGCGCTCGCCTGCCGCAATCGCATCCAGATCCGCGCTCGAGGCGATGAGCTTGGACGCCACGCCCGAATCCTCGGTCTTGGCTTTCAGCAGCACCCGCAGCAGATCTGCCAGCGCCGGGTTCACCTGCATCTTCTCGCGGCTCAGATCGGGGCGCGGATGATCCTCGGGCGCACAGTCCATTCCCGCCTTGATGGCCGCCAGAATTCCGTCCGCAATCTCGCCCTTGCGCGCCTCGCGCAAGAGCAGGCGCGAGCGGCCCAGATCGTTCATCGTGACCGGCTTGGTCGAGGCCAGCTCCACCAGCGCATCATCCTTGTAGACGCGGCTGCGCGGGATGTCGTTGGACTGGGCATATTCTTCGCGAAACCGCGCCAGCTCCCGCACGATGGCCAGAAACTTGCCCGATGTGGTGCGCGTCTTGACCCGCTCCCAGGCATCCTCGGGCCGCGTGATATAGGTCTCGGGGTTGGTCAGGATTTCCAACTCCTCCTCCACCCATTTCGCGCGGTCGGATTTCTTCAACTCTTTCGCCAGATATTCATAGACCTTGCGCAGATGGGTGACATCCGCCAGCGCATAGACCTTCTGCGCCTCTGACAGCGGCCGGCGCGACCAATCGGTAAAGCGCGAGGATTTGTCCACGCTCGCCTTGGCGATCTTCTTCACCAGCGTCTCATAGCCCGCCTGCTCGCCAAAGCCGCAGACCATCGCGGCCACCTGCGTGTCGAACAGCGGCGTCGGAAAGACCCGCGCATTGACGAAAAAGATCTCCAGATCCTGCCGCGCGGCATGGAACACCTTGACCACATGCGTGTCGCGGAACAGGTCATACAGCGGCTCCAGCGACAGCCCCTCGACCAGCGGATCGACCAGCGCGGCCGTGCTGTCATCCGTGCCCGGCATCGCCATCTGGATCAGGCACAGCTTCGAGTAATAGGTGCGTTCGCGCAGGAATTCGGTGTCAATCGTGACATAGGGATGTTGCCGCGCCTCGGCACAGAAGGCGGCAAGGTCTTCGGTCGTCGTGATCGTTCTCATCAGTAGCCCTGTCTCGGCGGCACCACGAGGGACGCGGCGCAAGTCAAAGGGTCTTACGCCATTGCGACAGCAAAGGAAAGTGTGCGCGGAATCCTGCCTGCTCTTGACATTTCCCCGTCGGATCATGCCGCTATGCGCATACAGGCCCCAAAGAATGCAACGCCCCATGCCCGCCGCCCATGTCACGACAGACCCCGACCGCTGGCTGCATCTGCGTCTGGTGATCGGCATCGGCCTCACGCAGATCATCGGCTTCGGCACGATCTTCTACGCTTTCGGCAGCGTGGTCCCCGCGCTCTCGGCCGATCTGGGCATCAGCCCCGGCACGGCCTTCGCCGCCTTCTCTCTGGCGCTGCTGGCCGGTGCGCTGGCCGCGCCCACCGCCGGGCGGCTGGTGGATCAGCATGGCGCGCGGGCGGTCATGTCCACAGGTTCGGTGCTGGCGGCGCTGGCCCTCACCGCGCTCTCGCAGGCCCAGGGGCTCGTGACCCTCGCCCTCGCCCTGATCGCGGTCGAGGTGACGGCGACCCTCATCCTCTATGACGCGGCCTTTGCCGCGCTGGCGCAGGCGCTGGGTCCGGCCCGCGCCCGCCGCGCCATCACCCATATGACGCTGCTGGGCGGCTTTGCCTCGACGATCTTCTGGCCGCTGACCCAGGCGATCCTGACCCATGCCGACTGGCGCACGGCCTATCTGGTCTTTGCCGCGCTCAACCTCTTGCTCTGCCTGCCGCTGCACCTGACCCTGACCCGCGCGCCCGATCTTGAAC
>JAMWZG010000260.1 GCA_024304855.1 Paracoccaceae bacterium | reverse complement strand
ATTTCGCCAACGGCCCCGCCGCCACGCTGCAAACCATCCTCAGCTACCTGAAACATTACGAGGGCCGTGACCTGCACGCCCCCACCGCGAAACCCCTGACGGGAGGCAAATCATGACCGATTTCACCATGCAGAAAGATGCCGAAGGCATCGCCACGATCACCTGGGATTGCCCCGGCAAATCCATGAACGTCCTGAATACCGAGGCGCTGGTCCATCTGGACAGCCTCATCGACGACGCGCTGGCCGATACGGCCGTCAAGGGCATCGTCATTACGAGCGGAAAGAAAGACTTCGCCGGCGGCATGGATCTGAACGTGCTGGCCAAGATGCGCGAAGACGCGGGCGACACGCCGGAACAGGGCCTTTTCGACGGCATCATGGCCATGCACGCCGCCCTGCGCAAGATCGAGCGCGCGGGCATGGACCCCAAGACCCTCAAGGGCGGCAAACCCATCGCCGCCGCCCTGCCCGGCACCGCTGTGGGCATCGGCCTTGAACTGCCGCTGGCCACGCATCGCATCTTTGCCGCGCCCAACCCAAAGGCCAAGATCGGCCTGCCCGAAATCCTTGTCGGTATCTTCCCCGGCGCGGGCGGCACCACCCGCCTTGCCCGCAAACTGGGTGCCATGGGCGCGGCCCCCTACCTGCTGGAAGGCAAGCTCTTGGACCCCGCCAAGGCCAAATCCGCCGGCATCATCGACGAGGTGGCCGATGATCCCGTCGCCGCCGCCCGCGCCTGGGTGCTGGCCGCCAAGGACGCCGATCTGGTGAAACCCTGGGATGCCAAGGGCTATAAAATGCCCGGCGGCACCCCCTATCACCCCGCCGGTTTCCCCACCTTCGTCGGTGCCTCCGCCATGGTGAACGGCAAGACCCAAGGCGCTTTCCCCGCCGCCAAGGCGCTGCTCTCGGCCGTCTATGAAGGCGCGCTTGTCCCCTTCGACACCGCTCTGCGGATCGAGGCGCGCTGGTTCGTCAACGTGCTGATGAACCCGTCGTCGGCGGCCATGATCCGCTCGCTCTTCCTGAACAAGGAAGCGCTGGAAAAGGGCGCCGTGCGCCCCGAAGGCGTCGCCGATCAGCGCGTCAGGAAACTCGGCGTGCTGGGTGCCGGCATGATGGGCGCGGGCATCGCGCTGGTCTCCGCACAGGCGGGCATCGAAGTGGTGCTGATCGACGCCACACAGGACAGCGCCGACAAGGGCAAGGCCTATACCGAGGCTTATCTTGATGGCGGCATCAAACGCGGCAAGGTCACTGCCGACAAGAAAGCCGCGATGCTGGACCTGATCACCGCCACCACCGATTATGACGCGCTCAAAGGCTGCGATCTGATCATCGAGGCCGTGTTCGAAGACATGAAGGTCAAGGCCGAGGTCACGAAAAAGGCCGAAGCCGTGATCCCCGCGGATTGCATCTATGCCTCCAACACCTCGACCCTGCCCATCTCGGAACTGGCCAAGGCCTCCTCGCGCCCCGGCCAATTCATCGGCATCCACTTCTTCTCGCCAGTCGAAAAGATGCTGCTGGTGGAAATCATCAAGGGCGAGGCCACGGGCGACGTGGCCGTGGCCAAGGCGCTCGATTACGTCCGCCAGATCCGCAAGACGCCGATCGTCGTCAATGACGCGCGCTTCTTCTATGCCAACCGCTGCATCATCCCCTACATCAACGAGGGGATGCGCATGGTCAAGGAAGGCGTGGCGCCCGCGCTCATCGACAATGCCGCGCGGATGCTGGGCTTTCCGGTGGGTCCGCTGCAACTGGTGGACGAGACCTCGATTGATCTGGGCGCGAAAATTGCCCGCGCCACCAAGGCCGCGATGGGCAATGCCTATCCCGATGGAGAGGTGGATGAGATCATCTTCTGGATGGAAGGTCAGGGCCGCATGGGCCGCAAGGCCAAGGCCGGGTTCTTCACCTATGACGAGGCGGGCAAGCGTCAGGGTTATTGGCCGGGTCTGGCCGATCAATACCCGCGTCTGGCCGACCAGCCCAGCCTGACCGAGGTGCAGCACCGCCTGATGTTCGCCCAGGTGCTCGAAGCCGTCCGCGCGCTCGAGGAAGGCGTGCTCGAAGACATCCGCGAAGGTGATGTGGGCGCGATTCTCGGCTGGGGCTTTGCGCCATGGTCCGGTGGCCCCTTCAGCTGGCTCGACATCATCGGCACGCCCTATGCGGCCGAACGCTGCGATCAGCTCGAAGCAGCCTATGGCGCACGTTTCGCCTGCCCGCCCCTCCTGCGTGAGATGGCCGACAAGACGCAAAGTTTCTATGGCCGCTTCGGCAAGGAAAAACAGGCCGCCTGATCCGGGCGGCCCCCCTTCCGGCCACCCTCGGGTGCCTGTGGAAAATACAAACGGCGCGGTCAGAAATGATCCGCGCCGTTTGCACTTGGGGGTCGTGCTGCACTGTGGATATTATGTCAAAAATGGAAACAGTAAACAGAAATTGTCATCTATGCAGAAGAATAGGCGACAATCAGCCACATCCCCCGCACCACCTTAGAAAGCATAGCCGAAACGGGCAATGTCCCCGGCACATAGATCCGCCACCAATCCGGCATCCGCATCGCTGTAATAGCCCCGGTAATCCGCCGCCCGCTCTGACGCATTGACCCGCGCCAGATCCAGCCGGAACCCCAGATGCGCCCACAGCGGCGCGCTATCCGCGTCGAAATGCTCCAGCCGGATGAACAGATCGCACCGCTCCCCCCCCCGCGCATCCTGCATGTAACGCGCGTAAGGCCAGGCCCGCAAACTCGCCTGCGTCTGCGGATGGTTGATGAATGCGGAAAAGGTCAAAGCCTTGGCCAGACCCACCGCCGGATGGTCAAACCCCTGCTCCCGCAGCCAGTGATAGTAACTCACCACCCGGTCCCAGGGGTTGCGCACCAGCGTGAAGCAGAAACTCTGCGCGACCTGCTCCGCGCTCACCAGCCCGTCAATATCCGCCAGAGTGGCGTGTTTCCACAGCCGCCCCTTGGCCTGAACGCCCGCCACCCGATGCCTGCGCCGCCGCGCCTTGGGCGTGTCGCCCAGCAGGATGTCATCCGCCCGCGCCCGCCCCTCCAGCGCCAGCGCCAGCGCCGTGCCCCCGGTCTTGGGGATATGAACGAATATATAACGACGCCCCGGCGAGATGATCATGCCGCCACGCTACCCCATCCGCGCCCCCGCGCAAGCCGCCTCAACTCGGGATGATCTCGCGCCGCTGCCCCTCACCCGACCGCAGCGCAATGATGATCCCCGCAGCCGCGATCAGGGCAATCCCCACCGCCTGCCACAGCCCCACGGGCTGCCCGAACAGCCACCAGGCAAAGAACGGGCCAAAGATCATCACCGAATATTCGAACACCGACACGAACCCCGCCTCACCCAGCTGGTAGGCCTTGATGATGCACCACACCCCCGCCAGCGATCCCACCGCCTGCAACCAGATCAGCGGCCAGACCTCGACCACCGGCCAGACCCAGCGCATCGTCAGAAACCCCGTCTCGGGCAGATCCAGCACCACCAACCCGATGGCCGCCAGCGCCGAAAACCCGCCCTGAAAGCTCATCACCCCCACCAGCAGGCTCATCGTGCTCTCGCCCTCGCACCACTCCCGCGTGGCGATGATCGCAATGGCATAGAAAAACCCGCCCAGCACCGGCAACAGCGTCCAGACCGAAAACGCCCCCGTATCCGGCTGCAACACCAGCAGAATGCCGACAAACCCCAGACAGACCGCCAACACCCGCCAGGGCCCGATGCTTTGGCCCATCAGCCCCCATGTGATCAGCAGGATGAAAATCGGCGAGGTGAACAGCCCCGCCAGCGCCTGCGCCAGCGGCATGAACCCCAGCCCCGCGAAATAGCACAGCATCGCAATCGCCGCCAAGGCCGACCGCCCGCCCACGCGCAGCCAGGATCGAGGCCACACCGTCCCCAGCCCGACCCAGGACATCGCCAGGGCCATCGGCAACATGATCGCCGTGCGCAGCACGAAGAACTGCCACAGCCCGATCTCCTGCGAAATCGCCGCCACATAATTGTCGATGAAGCCGATGATCAGCATCGCCACCAGCATCACCCCGGCCGCCGCCAGCGGTTTGTTCGCTCTGTCCATCATGCCTCTTCCCTTGGGCCATGTTCAGGTCATACTCTGTCCCCACAGCGACATGACTGTCTCTTATACACATC
>JAMWZG010000026.1 GCA_024304855.1 Paracoccaceae bacterium | reverse complement strand
GGATCATGATGCATCATATCCTGCCCAATGTGCTTGGCCCTGTGCTGGTCATCGCCACGATCAACCTTGGCATGGCCGTGCTGACCGAGGCGACGCTGTCCTTCCTTGGCGTGGGTATGCCCGCCACGCAGCCCAGCCTTGGCACGCTCATCCGTATCGGCAACGAATACCTGTTCTCGGGCATCTGGTGGGTGGTGATCTTTCCGTCCGTCGTGCTGGTCGCGCTTGTGCTGGCGGTCAACCTGTTGGGTGACTGGCTGCGCGACGCCCTGAACCCCAAGCTGAGGTAAGCGTCATGACCCTTCTGACTGTCGAGAACCTGACCGTGGCCTTTCCGGGCCGTCACGGCACCGTCAACGCGATCGAGGATGTGAGCCTGAGCATCTCGCCCGGCGAAATCCTTGGGATGGTGGGGGAATCCGGTGCCGGCAAATCCATGACCGGGGCCGCCATCATCGGGCTGATCGAGCCGCCGGGGCGCATCGCGGCGGGTGAAATCCGGCTGGAAGGCCAGCGGATCGACACGCTGCGCCCTGATGAGATGTGCCGCATCCGGGGCCGCCGGATCGGAGCGATCTTTCAGGATCCGCTAACCAGCCTCAACCCCGTTCTGACCGTGGGCGAGCAGTTGATCGAGACGATCCAGACGCATCTGAAACTGCCCAAGGACGAGGCCCGCGCCCGCGCCATCGACTGGCTGCGCCGCGTCGGCATCCCCGCCCCCGAGGCGCGGATCGACACCTATCCGCATCAATATTCCGGTGGGATGCGGCAACGGGTGGTGATCGCGCTGGCGCTCTGCGCCGAGCCGCGTCTGGTCATCGCGGATGAACCCACCACGGCGCTGGATGTCAGCGTGCAGGCGCAGATCATCGCGCTGTTGCGCAAACTGGCGCGCGAAACCGGCGTGGCGGTGATCCTTGTGACGCATGACATGGGCGTGATTGCCGAAACCGCCGACCGGGTAGCGGTGATGTATGCGGGCCGCATCGTCGAAGTGGGGTCGGTGGCCGAGGTTCTGACCGCGCCACGCCACCCCTATACGCGCGGTCTGATGGCGTCGATCCCGCGGATCGGCGCGCGGCCCGATGTGCTGCCGCAGATCGAGGGGGCGATGCCGCGCCCCCATGCGCGGCCCGCGGGCTGTGCCTTTGCCCCGCGCTGCCCCGTGCGGATCGACATATGCAGCCAGACCCGCCCCGACCTGACCGGCCACGCCACAAGGTCCGTCGCCTGCCATCTGAGCAAGGAGGTTCCCGCATGAGCGATCCGATCCTGACCGTGACTGGTCTGAAGAAGACCTTCGATCTGTCGCAGCCTTTCCTCACGCGTTTGACGCAAGGCGGCGGGCGCAAATATGTGCACGCGGTGGATGGGGTCGATTTCACGATCCCGCGCGGCACCACCCTCAGCCTTGTGGGTGAATCGGGCTGCGGCAAATCCACCGTGGCGAAACTTCTGATGGGGCTGACCCAGCCATCGGCGGGCAGTATCCGATTTGACGGGCATGAATTGGCGGGCACCCGCGCCGGCCAACCCCCGGCGGTGCGGCGGCGGATGCAGATGATCTTTCAAGACCCCTATGCCAGCCTGAACCCGCGCTGGCGCGTGGCGCGGATCATCGGCGAACCGATGAAGAGTTTCGGCACCCATCCCGATCCTGTGGCCCGCCGTAAGGAGGTGGACCGGCTGCTGGAATTCGTGGGCCTTTCGGCCGCGGATGGCGAGAAGTTCCCACATGAATTCTCGGGCGGGCAACGGCAGCGCATTTCCATCGCAAGGGCGATTTCCACCAAGCCGGAGTTTCTGGTCTGCGACGAGCCGACCTCGGCGCTGGACGTGTCGGTGCAGGCGCAGATCCTGAACCTGATGCGGGAATTGCAACGCGAGCTGGGCCTGACCTATCTGTTCATCAGTCACGATCTGGCGGTGGTCAATTACATCTCGGACCAGATCGGAGTAATGTATCTGGGCCTTCTGGTGGAACTGGCCCCGGCGGATCGAATCTTTGCCGCGCCGCAGCACCCCTATACGCGGCTGCTGCTGGATACCGTGCCCGACATCACCATGGCGCATCGTGACATGGATCGCCCGGCGGGCGAGGTGCCCAATCCCATCACGCCGCCCACGGGATGCCATTTTCACCCGCGCTGCCCCCTTGCCAATGACCGCTGCCGGTCCGAGGCTCCGGCCTTCCGCACCCGTGGTGACAGCCATGTGCGCTGCCACGCGGTCGAGGAAGGGCGCACCGATCCCATGCCACTCAGAAAGGCCGGATGATGGACTTTGACTTTACCCAACTGCCGCCGCAGGATCGCTATCGCCTGCTGACCAATTTCGTGGGGCCTCGCCCCATCGCGCTGGTCACGACGCGGTCAGAGGCGGGGCATAGCAATGCCGCCCCCATGAGCTTTTTCAACGTCTTCTCGCAAGATCCGCCCATCGTGATTTTGGGCGTGCAGACGCGCGGCGATGGGCAGGAAAAGGACACGCTGGTCAATATCCGCCGCACATCGCAATTCTGCGTCAATATGGTGGATATGGAGCTGGCCGAGGCGATGATCCTCTGCGGTGTCAATTTCGCCTCCGATGTGGACGAGCCTGCCTTTGCCGGGCTGGACACCGCCCCCTGCCGCCAGATCGACGCGCATTACATCGCCCGCACCCCTTGCGCGATGGAATGCCGGGTGGAACGGATCATCGACTTTCCCCGCCGCGCCATCATTCTGGGCGAAGTGGTGGAAATGACCGTGCGCGACGACTGCATGGACGCGCAGGGCCGCTATGTGAACCCCGAGGTCTATCAGCCCATCGCGCGGCTGCATGCCGATAATTACATCGTGGCGGATCGCCAGTTCGAGCTGCTCAAGCCTGCCGGGGCGGCGGAATGGGAAGCGGCGCAACTGACACCTGCGACAGAAAAGGCCAGATGATGCTGATCCATGTCATCAACCCCAACTCCACCGCCAGCATGACCGACCAGATCGGGCGCGCGGCGCGGCGTGTCGCGTCCCCCGGCACCCGGATCGACCTTGTCACGGCGCAGGCCACGCCCGTGTCCATCGAAGGCTATGCCGACGAGGCGCTGGCTGTGCCCGCCATGCTGTCGGCCATCCGTGCCGCCGAAGCGCGGGGGGCGGCGGCCCATGTGATCGCCTGTTTCGACGACCCCGGCCTGTCTGCCGCGCGTGAAGTCGCCGCAGGTCCGGTGCTGGGCATCTGTCAGGCGGCCATCAGCGTGGCCATGACCCTGTCCGCGCGCTTTTCCGTGGTGACAACCCTGCCGCGTTCGGTCCCGATCATCGAGGATCTGGCCGATGCTTACGGCGCAGGTCGCCGCTGCCGCCGCGTGCGCGCCATCGACCTGCCCGTTCTGGCGCTGGAGGAAGATCCGGTCTGTGCCGAGGCGCTGATCGCTGCCGAAATCCGCGCTGCGCGCGCGGAGGAGGGGGCCGAGGCGGTGATCCTTGGCTGCGCCGGCATGGCCGAGCTGTGCGACAAGCTCTCGCGTGATACGGGCGTTCTGGTGATCGACGGCGTCACCGCCGCCGTGCGTCAGGCCGAGGCGCTGGTGGGCATGGGCTACCGCACATCGAAACTGGGCGGCTATGCCTGGCCGCGCGTCAAGACAGGGGGCTTCGCCCCGGAGGCCGCATGACCGACCTGCTGATCCGCAATCTGCGCCCCATGGGCGCGCCCGCCACTGACCTGCTGATCCGGGATGGACGTATCGCCGCCATCGCGCCGGGGATCGACGCACCCGGCATCGCGGTCGAAGATGCGGGCGGGGCCATCGCCATCCCCGGCCTGGTCGAGGCGCATACACATCTGGACAAGACCGTGATGGGCATGGGCTGGTATGAAAACGCCGTGGGCACCGATCTGGCGGCGATGATCAACAATGAACGCCGCGCACGGCGCGAACTTGGCCTTGATCCCGCGCGCCAGTCCATGCGGCACGCGTTGGCGCTGGTGGGGAATGGCACCACCCATATCCGCAGCCATGTGGATGTGGACACGGACAACGGCCTGTCCGTTCTGGAAGGCGTGCTGCACACCCGCGAGACGCTGCGCGATATGGTCGAGATCGAGATCGTCGCCTTCCCCCAGTCCGGGCTGATGATCCGCCCCGGCACGCTGGATCTGCTGGACAGGGCGATGACCATGGGGGCCGATCTGGTGGGCGGGCTGGACCCCTGCGGGATCGACCGCGACCCGAAAGGCCATCTGGATGCGATCTTTGCGCTGGCCGACAGGCATGGGCGCGGGATCGACATCCATCTGCACGAACCGGGAGAGATGGGGGCGTTTTCGCTGGAGCTGATCCTGGAACGCACGGCGGCGCTGGGGATGCGGGGCAAGGTCGCGGTCAGCCATGCCTTCTGCCTTGGGATGCCCGACTGGAACCGGGTCGAGGTGCTGCTGGCCGAACTGGCAGAGCAGGATGTGGCGATCCTGACCACGGGGGCGCCGTCGCGCGAGGTGCCGAACCTGAAACGCGTGCGGGCGGCTGGTCTGCGGATGGGCGCGGGCTGCGACGGGGTGCTGGATACCTGGAACCCCTGGAACCGTCCCGACATGTTGGACCGCGCCCGGATCGTGGCGCAGAAGAACAACCTGCGCGCCGATGCCGATCTGGCGCTGGCACTGGATCTGGTCACGACCGGCGGCGCGGCTGTGATGGGGGTGATGGATCACCGTCTGGCCGTGGGCTGCCCCGCCGATCTGGCACTCCTGCCCGGTCGCACATTGGCCGAGGCGGTGGCGATGGGTGGCCCCGTCCATCTGACCGTCAAGAGCGGGCGCGTCACCGGCCGCAATGGCCAACCCCTGAGGGAGGCGCCGTGATGCTGGCCGATCTGACATTGGGCCAACGCCCCAAGGGCCGCACCGCACTGGCCGCGCGCTGGATCGTGGCGCACCGGGATGGTGGGCACCGTCTGCTGGAAAACGGCGAAGTGGTGTTCGACGCCGACCGCATCATCCATGTCGGCGCCCGGTTCAACGGCGATGTGGCGCGGCGTATTGATCTGGGCGAGGTGCTCATCTCTCCCGGTCTGATCGACCTGGACGCGCTGTCCGATCTGGACACGACCATGCTGGGCGTGGATTGCGGCCCCGCATGGGCCAAGGGCCGCGTCTGGCCCGAGTCCTATGTCAATCGCGGTCCCTACGAGATGTACACCCCCGAAGAGCTGGCCTTTCAGAAACGCTTCAGCTTTGCGCAACTGCTGTGCAACGGGATCACCTCGGCCCTGCCCATCGCCTCGCTGTTCTATCGTGAATGGGGCGAAACCGTGGCAGAGTTCGAGGCAGCAGCCGAGGCGGCAGGCGATCTGGGGCTGCGTGTCTGGCTGGGCCCGGCCTATCGGTCGGGCGGCATGGTCTGCACCGCGCCGGGTGTGCTGGAGCCGCGCTTTGATCAGGCGCGCGGCATGTCCGGGCTGGAGGATGCGGTGCAGTTCATCACCGCGCAGGCGGGACGCTTCGACGGGCTGGTGCAGGGGATGCTGGCCCCTGACCGGGTGGAAACCTGCACGCAGGAATTGCTGGCCCGCACCATGGCGGTGGCGGATGATCTGGACGTGCCGGTGCGCCTGCATATGGCGCAGGGGCAGATGGAACGCGATACGGTGCAGACCCTGCATGGCACGACAGCCCCGCAGTGGATGGCCGGCTTCGGCGCGTTGACCCCGCGCCTGATTGCGCCTCACGCGACCTATGCCACCGAAGATGACCTGCACCTTTACGCCGATCATGGCGTCACGGTTGCGCATTGCCCGCTGGTCTTTGCCCGCTCGGGCGCGATGCTGCGCAGTTTTGCCAAGTTGCGGCACATGGGCATCAACATCGGCATGGGCACGGATATCGCGCCGCCCGATATGGTGCTGAACATGGCTGTGGGCGTGATGATGGCGCGCATGGCGGGGGACAGCATCCATGACGCGGCCCCCGAACATATGCTGGATGCGGCCACGCTGGGCGGGGCCAAGGCGCTGGGCCGGTCCGATCTGGGCCGGCTGGAACCGGGTGCCAAGGCCGACATCGCCATCTTCGACATGCAGGACGCGCTGATGGCCCCGCGCGTCGATCCTGTCCGCACGCTGATCCTTGGCGCGACAGGCCGCGTCACGCAGGCGGTGTTCGTGGATGGGCGTCTGTCGATGCGTGACGGACAGGTGGCAGGCTTCGACATGACCGCCGCCCGCGCCCGCGCGCAGGCCCAGTTCGACGGCTTGCGCGCCAAATATCCCGACCGGACATGGGGTCATCCCCCGGTCGATGACATCTTTCCCCCCGCCTATCCGCACCTTGATTGAGGGGTCGACGGGCTGGGGTGCATCACTGTCACCCAGACGACTGCGCTCCTGGCAACAGGGCAGCACGCGCCCTGGCGCGTGACCTGACCCAAGATGCTGCGGGTCCGTAAAGATGGTCTACCATAAATAGACTTCTTAAGAGTTTTCATTGAATAATCACATGTTGAAATTGGCGTGTTCAATTGGGCACAGGTTAAAAAAACATTCTGATTGAGATAGTTGTAAGGCGGAATTGCCGTAAAACTGCCAGAAGTTGATTATAAAACGCACATCGACAAAGTTGAGAGCAGGCAAATCAGAGCAGGCAGGGCAGGCGTGTATCGCCCCTCGGGGAAGCCCCGACCTGACACAGATATTGAAGGAAACGACAGGATGACAACCGGACAAGGCAAGGCGGCAGGCGGCACACGCTCGCGGCGGATCGCCGGGCGGACGCTGATGGTCGCGACATTTTGCACGGCCGCGCAGATGACGCTGGCGCAGGATCTGGTCTACACACCGATCAACCCCTCGTTTGGCGGCAGTCCGCTGAACTCTTCGCATCTTCTGTCCACGGCGAATGCGCAGCGCACGGCCACGGCACGGGATGCCAATGACGATGACGCGCTGGGTGGCGCCGGGCTGGATACGCCGGGCAGCTCGAACGCGGATCTTTTCGTGCGCCAGCTGGAAGGGCGCCTGCTGTCCGCACTGGCCAGCCAGGTCACGGATGCGATCTTTGGCGAGAACCCGCAGGAGGGCGGCCTTGTGACCTTTGGCACAACCACCGTCGAATTCCAGAGAACGCTCGATTCCATCCGTCTGGTCATCATCGACTCGCTGGACGGGACCGTTACCGAAATCGTCGTGCCGCAATTGGTTACGAACGGCTGAACATTTCTTCGCAAAAAATATGACGTCCGCAAACGGGCGCATCTTATTGAGGCAAGCACATGACAGACCACCTGAAACCCTGGCACCGCCGGGTGCGGACCATCGCCATGACAGTCACCGCATCTGCAGTTCTTGCGGGCTGCACCGGATTTCTTCCCGACGCCTATGAAAGCGAATATATCGCCAGTGTCGGCAATCTGACCGCGCAAAACCGCGCGCTGCGGGACATTCCTCCGCCCAAGCATCGCGTCATGGTCTCGGTCTATGATTTCCCGGACCTGACCGGCCAGTATCGCGAGCGTGAGAACGTGCAATCCGTCTCTCGTGCGGTTACGCAGGGCGGTGCGCCGATCCTGATCGGGGCCTTGCAGGATGCCGGCAACCGGCGCTGGTTCACCGTGCTGGACCGCTCGAACCTGGAATCGCTGGTGCGCGAACGCACCATCGTGACCGAGATGCGCCGCCAGTATCGTGGCGAAACAACGGTCGATCCGAATGCGCTGGCCCCGTTGGCCCATGCCGGTATCATCCTGCAAGGCGGGATCATCGGCTATGATACCAATACGATGACCGGCGGCGCGGGCGCGCGCTATCTGGGGATCGGGGCGGATCGTCAATGGAAACTGGATGTCGTCACCGTCAGCCTGCGCGCCGTCTCGACCGCCACGGGCGAGGTGCTGGCCAATGTCGTCGTGCGCAAGCCGCTGGCCTCCTATTCCGACAGGGGCAGCGTGTTCAGCTATGTCGCACTGGACGAGTTGCTTGAGGCCGAAGTGGGGCGCGCCAGCAACGAGCCGCGCCAGATCGCCGTGCAGCAGGCTATCGAAAAGGCCGTGATGGCCTTGATCGCCGAAGGAACCGAGGCCGGAATCTGGGGCTTTGAAAGCGATGCTGCGGGTCAGCAGTATCTGGCTGGCTATCGCGCGCAGCTCTATGATGGTGCGGTGCCTGCCTCGGCGCAGAATCGCGGTCGTCCGATGACCACCAACCCTGCCGCAACCGTGCAGACACGCCCCCGCGCAATGCCCCGCGTCAGCGAGCGTGTCCTGACGCCGGCAGCCACGCCAGACCCCAGCATGAGCATGGACAGCCCGCCGTCCCTGCCGCCGCAAGGGGCTGCGCCGAATGAAATCGTCGGTTGATCTTTTCTGATCCTGAACCTGCCGGGAGATTGTTTAATTTTCGGCAGGTTTCGAATTTCCCTATTCTGGCCATACTGTTTCGCTATCTCCCTATTCGCCCGACCGTCACCTGAGTTTGCAGGTTGCCGCCTCGGGGTTTCAGGACCACCAGTCAGGGTGATGCGATGCGACAGTCAACAAGATCAGACCAACCTCCGGCCCATCTCTGCCGATGCGCCATGCCCGCTGTTCTGGCTCTGGCCATGACCCTTGTGACAGGCACCGCGGCACTGGCCGGGGAACAGGATGCGCTGTTTGGCGCAGAGTCACAAAACTCGATATTTATCAGTGGTTTGGGAGTGGAAGCTCTGGCGATCCCCGCGCCGGACAAAGCCATACTTGCTGAACCCGGAACACTTATCCTGCAAGGTGATCTGGCACAGAAACTGGCGTTGCGGGATGACCGGACCGGGAACCGCCTTCTGGTTGTCCAATCCGGTGCCGGTCATCAGGCGCGTCTGTCGGTGAAGGGGGCAGGCAACAGCATCCAGATCCTGCAAGGCGGGTTGCGCAATTTTGCCCAGATTACGCAATCAGGGGTAATGAATTCAGTTTCCATACAGCAGGGTGCATGGTAGTCTCAACCCAAATTGGGAGACACATTATGTTTTATATTCAACGGTTTTTGAGAACCGGCCTCTCCGCTTCTGTTTTGTGCCTTGGCGCCGTTGCGGCGCAGGCGGGTGATGGCAACCAGATCTATATCCTCCAGCAAGGCCCTCTTGGGCTGGATGGTGGCAATACGCTCAACGTCGATCAAAGTGCCGCCAGCGGATCGACCGTGGCGGGTGACTTCGACCCGGCGGGGCGCACGACCCCGGCGTTGCAAAGCGGGATCGACAACAGCGGCCAGATCATCATTTCGGGTGAGGACGGTCAGGTTGCCTTTCTCCAGCAAGGGATCAGCAATACGGCCAATGTGACGCTATCCTCGGCGCTTGGACTTGCCTTTCTTCAACAGGACGGCATCGGCAATGCGGCCACGCTGACCGTCGATCCCCTGGGTGTCGGGGGCACGATCCAGCAGATCGGAAACCGCAACCTGGCGGATCTGACCGTGGGCGCGGGCGCGCAGGGCTCGCTGATCCAGAAGGGCGACAACAACCAGTTCGGCTTTACTGTTTCCGGGTCAGGTGCCTCGGCCAGCTATACGGCGATCGGCAACAACATGGCTCCCGCCGGAACCGGACCGATGGTCATCTCGAACGGTGCCTCGGTGACGATCACCCAGACCCAGTTCTGAGTGAGCGGGCCGATGCTTCTGCGCCGCCTGCTCCACCTTGTTGCCGCCACGGGCCTTGCGGCTGCCACGGCCTTGCCGCTGGCTGCGCAGGGCACATCGCAAGCCCCGGCCACGGGCCGCATCGCGATCGAACCTGCGGGCGACGGTTTCACGATCTCGGCGCTTGTCACCGGGACCGAGGATGCGGCCGTCCATGCCGAACTGACCATCGCGAAACGCGACACGTCCGGTCAGGTCAGCAGCACCCAGGGCCGCGACATCACCCTTGCCCCCGGCGAGACGCAGACCCTCGCGCAGAGCACGCTTTCATTGGGGCCAGAGGGGCAGATCGACGCTGTCCTGACGCTCAGCCGTGATGGGGTGCCCTTCGACAGTATCGCCGCTTCGGTGCGCGATGGTCAGATCGAAACCCGGTGAAATCTCCATGAATCGAGGCGACATGACAGGTTCCCTGACGCAAAAGGCTTTGGCCCTGTTGGGCGCGGCTTCTGTGGCCGTGCTGATGGTCCCGGCAGCCATGGCACAATCGCAACAAGAGCTGGTCACGGCCTTCTCCGGCGACTGGTTCGTGTTTGATCCGGCGTTTCGCAGCGGATCGAACGAATGCAAGGTCGCGCTGGACGAACAGATGGCGGCCAAGGTCACGGGCTGCGGCTCGGCGCTGGTGGGTATCGCCGCCTGGCGGATCGAGGATGGCCAGATCATGCTGGTCGATGGCGCCGATCAACTGATTGCCGCGATGGGTGGCAATCAGCAACGGATCACCGGCACGCTGGCCGACAGCGGGCAGGGCCTGATCGTCGAGCGGGCAGGCGGCGACGGGGCCAGTGTTGCGCTTGGCAATGCGCTGGCCCGGCACCGCTGCTACTTTCTGGGCTTCACCCGGACCTGCGCCGGTCCGGATGCCATGGCCGCCCCAC
Organism: Paracoccaceae bacterium; assembly: GCA_024304855.1. Classification (GTDB taxonomy): domain Bacteria; phylum Pseudomonadota; class Alphaproteobacteria; order Rhodobacterales; family Rhodobacteraceae; genus Seohaeicola. Next base: position 11,390 of record JAMWZG010000026.1, on the reverse strand, counting down.
AGCCGGGGGCCGAGGATGCCGCCCTTTCCCGGATCGAGGTGCTGGCCAATCTGAATGTGCGCAGCCAGCCGCGCCGCGACGCCCCGGTTCTGGGCGTGCTGCAAGAGGGAACGCCCGTCACCGTGGAATATTGCACCGTCGCCTCGGACGGCGTCTGGTGCCGCGCGGTTTTCGGGACGGAACCGGGCTGGCTGGCCAAAACCGCGCTGCGCCAGAACGAATGGCCCATCGTGACCTTCCGCCTCGCCTCTGAATAATCCGCAGCGCCGACATGAAAAGACCCGGATCACCGCAGGGTGTGATCCTGGTCTTTCCTTTGGGACACCCCTCCCGGCGCGGAACCGGGAAGGGTCTGGCAGTATTACTGCGAAATGGCCGCGTTGTTGCCGTTGCCGTTCTGGCTGAAGCTGGCGATGTTGCTATTGCCAACCTGCGCCACGGCGGCCTGGTTCATGTCGCCGGTGATGCTGCCGGTGATCGAGTTGCTGTTACCGTGCTGGTTATAGGCAAAAGCGTTCTTGTCGCCGACGATCGACAGCGAGGCTACGTTGAACGCACCGGTTTGCAGGATGTCGCCCGAATACAGGTTCAAAGACGCGGCAACGCCCGAGAAACCGCTGACCTCACCATTGCGGTTGCCAATGATCGTCAGTGTGGCCCTGTTGTCATCGCCCCATTGCTTCACACTGGCAATGTTCTCATTGCCGGTCTTGTCGACGGCGATTGCATTGCGGTCGCCCGCCTGCACACCTGTCAACGCGTTGCCATTGCCAATCTGGTTAAGAATGATGCTGTTGCGAGTCGAGGCTTCGTTGATGCCTTGGGTCAGATCAAAATTGTTCTCGTTACCGTTCTGGAGCACCTGAATGGTGTTCCCGTTCGAGCCAAGCGTGACAGCGCGCGATGCGATCTGACCGTTATCATTGCCATATTGCAGGATGCTGTGGACATTGACGTTCAGCGGGCCATTCCCGGCTGTCGGGTTGTTGTTGGACCCGCGCACAGTGGATTCCGTGATCATATTGTTGTTGCCTGACTGGATGATCCGGGTGCCTACATTGTTTGCGTTGACAGTGCCTGCGCCGTTACGGTCGCCGATCATCTGGATCAGGGCCACGGTGTTGCCGGTGCCCGATTGCTGCGTAACGGTCATGATGTTGCGGTCGCCATCCTGCAACACGGTCCCCACAGTGCCATCGATCGAGGCATTGCGGCCGATGGCGATCACGTTACGATCACCGTCCTGCAAGGCGTCCTCAATCATGTTGCCGCCCGCGTTGTTCGAGTAGCCGGACGAAAAGGAGTTGTTGTCGCCGCGCTGGGTGGCCGCGTCGATCACGTTGTTGCCGCGGCTGAAGCCGCCGCCGGTCGCCTGTGTCTCGCGGAAGCTGTTGTTGTCGCCGTCCTGAAGGATCGGGTTCAGTTCTGTGCCGACGCGGTTGCTGCCGGGGCCAGCGGCCTGTTGAACCAGCGCGCTGTTTCCGGCGCCATTCTGCTTCAGATAGGCTTCGTTGCCATTGGCCATGGCCATGCTCATCGACAGGGTCAGTGCGGTGCCGCCTGCGAGTGCGATTTTAGCGAAATTCATGTCAAATTCTCCTTCTAACGAGTGTCGAGGTAATGAGGCCGCGCCCCGGTGATCGGGGCGCGGCTGATGGCTTTACTGCGAAATGGCGGCGTTGTTGCCATTGCCGTTCTGGCTGAAGCTGGCGATGTTGTTGTTGCCAACCTGCGCCACGGCGACCTGGTTCATGTCGCCTTTCTGAGAGCCGGTGATCGTGTTGTCATTGCCAAGCTGCGACAGGCCAAAGGCGTTCTTGTCGCCCATCGAGTCAAAGGTCAGCGCGTTGTCAGTGCCCATCTGGGACACGACACCCGAGCTGAGGCCCAGCGTGGCAGCCAGTCCGTCAAAGGCGTTGGCTTGACCGTTATCGTTGCCGGTCACGGTCACGGTTGCTTCGTTCGACACACCATTTTGCGAGACATAGAAGGCGTTGCGGTCGCCTGCGGCGGTCACGCTTGCCATGTTGCTATTGCCCACCTGCGCCACACCGACGTTGTTGTCGTCACCGGTGATGGCCGCCACGGCCATGACGTTCGTATCGCCAGCCTGACGCACGCCCAACTGGTTGCCATTGCCGCCCACGTCCAGCGTGCCGACAGTGTTTGTCTTGCCAGACTGCTTGGAACCGACAAGGTTGTTGGTGCCCGAGATCACGATATTCGCCGTCGTGCTGGTCGCGAGTGCCTGCACGTAGTTGGCCGCAGTCGCGCCCGACAAAGCTGCCGCACCGCCTGCCGAAAAATCGCCGTTCCCGTTGTCCGAGCCCGTCATGGTGATGGTCAACCGATTGTCACCGCTGCCATTGTTCGAAACCCGCTGCTGCACCAGGTCGATATTGCTGTTGGTGCCCGACATCGTCACGGTCGCGGTATTGCGGTCGTTGCGTTTACCTTCCTGGTCGATCTTGGCGATGGTGTTGTTGCCGCCATCCTGAAGGACCGTCAGGATGTTCGAGTTGCCACCCGACCCCGGACCGCCATTGGCGAACTGTGTTACGCCGCCGATGACGTTGCCGCCGGTGCCCGATTGCGTCAGCGTGGCGATGTTTTGCGAGATGACGCCGGATTTCGCCAGCTGGTCCACGCCACCATTGCTCAGGCCGATGGTGTTGTTGTCGCTGGATTGCAGGATATTCAGCGTGTTGTAGCCAGAGGAGGTCACGTCGCCGCGCTGCACCATGGCATCAACGGCGGAACCCGCCTGGTTGGAATTGCCCGACTGCGTGATCAGGGCACTGTTGCCGGCATCCTGTTGAGCAATGAAAGCCTTGTTGTCATTGGCCATGGCCATGGTCATCGACAGGGTGAGGGCGGTGCCGCCTGCGAGTGCGATTTTAGCGAAATTCATCTAAGACGTCCTTGTTGGGGGGGCAAATTGTATGAGACCGCGCCCCGGCTGTTCGGGACGCGGTCTTGGGATGTTACTGAGAGATGCCCAGAGAGTTGCCGTTGCCGATCTGGGTGAAGTTGGCCGTGTTGCCATTGCCCACCTGCGCCACGGCAGCCTGGTTGTAGTTGCCGTTCTGCATCCCGGTAATCGCGTTGCTGTCACCGTCTTGCAGCAGGCCGAAGGCGTTGTTGTTGCCGGTCACGATCAGCGAGGCCGTGTTGAACTCGCCCATCTGCTTGACCATGCCGCGATCCAGCATCGGGTTCGCGCTGGCCACGGTCAGGGCCGCGCCAGACCAGTTGGTCGAACCCCAGAGCGAGGGTGCCAGACCGTTGTTCAGACCCGACACAGTGACGGTGGCATTGTTGCTGGCACCTTCTTGCGAGACGCCCATCTGGTTGAACGACCCGCTGACAGAAACAGTCGCCAGGTTCATATCTCCCAATTGCTTGACGCCAATGACGTTCAATGTGCCGCTGACCGAAGCCATGGCGACGGTGTTGCCGTTGCCTTCCTGCGTGATGCCCAGGTCGTTATAAAGTCCTCCCAGGTTCAGGGTGCCAACATTGTTGTCATTGCCATTCTGAGTCACGCCGAAGTCGTTGCCGGTGCCCGTCACTTTCAGGAATATGGAGTTGCCCTGGCTGGCCGCGTTGAGGTTGCCCTGACGCAAGGTAGACGTTTCGGCGCCGGTCTCGGATGCAAAGCCGGCAAGGCTGCCAGAGCCGTTGCGAACACCGTCCATCCTTACGGTGATCAGGTTCGGTGCTCCGGCATCAACGCTTGAGTTCTGCGTCACCGTCTCGAGCCGATCGAGCCAGCCTGACTGCCTCACATCCAGCGTGTTGACGCCGGTGCCGGATTGCGTCTGCTTGACGTAACCAACCCTGTTGCTGCCCCACCCAGCTTGGGTGATCTCCGTGCTGTTTCCGCTGCCGGCCACATTCTGATCGGTCGTTGACTGCAAGACCGAACCCACGACGTTGTTGCTGGACGATTGCGTGATGTCGATCTGCATCTGCGAACCGTTGTTGTAGGGATTGTCCTGAAACACGCCGCCGCCTTCCAGGCCGATGTCGTTGCGGTTGCCCGACTGCAGGATCGTCAGCTGGTTGTTTGCACCTTCCTGCGTCATCGTCGGGGTGGCGGCGCCCGCTTCGTTGCGATTGCCCGACTGAGTCACGAGGGCCGCGTTGTTGGTGCCGTCCTGCGTCAGGAAGGCCTTGTTGTCAGACGCCATGGCCGTGGTCATGGACAGGGTCAGTGCGGTGGTTCCGACGAGTGCGAGTTTTGTAAATTTCACGTTTCAACTTCCTCTGGTTGTATTTAAATTCGATGGCCGCGAAAGAGGCCCGTTCCGCAAAAGGAATCCTTGATGGATTGCAATTGCCACAGTCTCGACATGTTTATGCCCAGTGCTTTTTCCGCGTCTCTCCCCCTGTGATGCCAATACTGCATCTTGTGTCGGTCCAGCTTCTGTCACGCGGCCGTCAACAACCGATTGTGGCAGAATGTGGCAGTCCTGAACCCTATGACACCTTTGTGCCCTTACCTAAAGGCATAGCGCTTCTCGGATCAAACTTCTTTTAACGACAGGGCCAATTTTTTGCCATATAGGCCTGAATTGATCTTTTGAGCCGCCATAATCCTGCCTGAATCTGTGAATTGTTCGCAAAAACTCACCAAAAGGTTGTTTTCTGTGCTGTCTTTCGAGAGTCGCTTTCTCGAAGGTGCGCGGCGGGCCGGAGCGCACCAGCCACGGCGCTGCCGCCCGTGCCGTGGAACCCGGGCTTACGTTGGTTCGCGCGGGCGTGTAGCATCCGGGCAGAACCCACCCATGACCGCAGAGGCCGCGATGCCAAAGGTCACAGATGCAAAGGGACTTGCATGATCGTCGAGGCCGGACCGTCCACCTGCCATTGGGGCTTTTTCGATGCGGGGCTTGCCCCGGTTGTCACCATCGCCAGCGGGGATGAGGTGACGATCAACACCGTCTCGGGCGGGCCGCAGGTCTTGCCGGGGCCGGATTTCCATGTGCCCCCCGAATTGCGCGCCATCCATGCCGCAGGTCTGCCGGGAATGCCGGGGCATATCCTGACCGGGCCCGTCGCGGTTGCGGGCGCGAAACCCGGTGATGTGTTGCAGGTCGATATTCTGGATGTGCATCTGCGACAGGACTGGGGCTATACGTTCATCCGCCCGCTGGCAGGGACGCTGCCGCTGGAGTTTCAGCACTACCACCACATCACGATCCCGCTGGATGCCGCGCGGAGCGAGGCGAGGCTGCCATGGGGGCTGGACCTGCCGCTTGCGCCCTTTTTCGGGGTGATGGGGGTCGCGCCGCCGCCGGCATGGGGGCGCATCTCGACGATCGAGCCGCGCGCCCATGGCGGCAATCTGGACAACAAGGAACTGGTGGCGGGCACCACGCTCTATCTGCCGGTGATGACCGAGGGGGCGCTTTTCTCCTGCGGCGATGGGCATGGCGCGCAAGGGGATGGCGAGGTCTGCGTGACCGCCATCGAAACCGCATTGCAGGGGCGCTTCCGCCTGACGATCCGCCGCGACATGGACCTAATCTACCCGGAGGCCGAGACGGCCACCCATGTCATCACGATGGGGATGCATCCCGATCTGGATGTCTGCGTCGAGATTGCCCTGCGCCGGATGATCGCGCTGGTCTCACACCGCGCGGGGATCACGCGGGAAGAGGCATATATGCTGTGTTCGCTGGCGGGTGATCTGCGCATCACCCAGACGGTCAACCGCGAGAAGGGCGTGCATATGATGATGCGCAAATCGCTGCTTGAGACGGGAAGGGCTGTCTGATCCGGCGCGGCCCGCAAGCCGCGCCAGACATCTTGCGGCGCCTGTCAGCCCCAGGTGCCGATGAACGCGGCTGTAGCGGCATTCACCGCCTCAGGGTGCGAGGCCGAGAGGAAATGCTGCCCGCCCTCGACCACCTCAAGCCGCGCCTCGCGTGCGGCGGTGAAACCTGTGATATTGTCCTGCGCATTGGCCACGGAATAGACCTGATCCGCGGTGCCATGCATCCACAGCACCGGACAGGTCACATAGCCCAGCCGCCCCAGAAGGCCGTCCCGGTCGCGCAGGTTGATCGCCGCCATCAGCAGCCTGCGCCGCCCGGCGTCACCGGCGTAATTGGCGCGGTGCACCCGGTGCCAATGCTGGCGCTGTTCCTCGGACGTCGGCCCGCCGATCCCGGCCGAGAGGATGAAATCCGTGAAACCGCCATCCACGGTCCAATCCTCGCCCACCGGCGTCGACAGTTGCGCGATGACGGGCGAGCAGACCTCGTCTCCATTCCAGCAGCCCATCTCGTGACTGCGCGTGCTTTCGCGGTCCATCGACGTGCCCAGCGGGATGATGCCCGCGATCCGTTCCGGTTGCAGCATCGCCATCCGCGCGGCCACCCAACCGCCCTGTGATGTGCCCATGACGAAAGCCTTGTCGATGCCAAGCGCATCCATCAGTTGCAGGTTCGCGATGGCCGTATCCCAATAGGTGAACTGTTCGGATGGGCTGCGGGTGTCGCCATGGCCATAAAGCTCGATCGCCAGCAGGTTGGCCATGCCGGACAGGCTCTCATCCTCGAATTGCGGTGTGAACAGATCGGCCGAGGTGCTGAAGGAATTCACCATCACCAATGTGGGCCGTGTCGGGTCGAAAGGGGCGGGCATCCGATAGCCGATCTGTGATCCGCCCAGATGCGGGACGGTCTTGGTCTGCGTAGGTGTCATGGTCGCGCTCTCCTCCTGATTGCCGGGCAAGCCTGTTGATTGCCCGGTATCAAGTCAATCACTTCCGGTGACATGGAGGCGCAGACCCCAAGATCGCGCCTCAGCGCCCCTTCCAGACAGGATCGCGTTTTTCGGCAAAGGCGCGCGCGCCCTCTTTCTGGTCCTCGCTGGCGTAAAGGCGGTCCACGGTCGCGAACTGCCGCTTGGTGATGCGGTTCAGCGCGTCCTGAAACCGCATCGCTTCGGCTTCGCGCACCACTTCCTTGATCGCGGCGTAAACCAGCGGCGGCCCCGATTCCAGCACACGCGCCAGATCCCAGGTTTTCGGCAGCAGATCCTGCGGCGTCGTGATCTCGCGCAGAAGCCCCCAGTGCCGCGCCTCCTCGGCGTCAAACCACCGCCCCGTCAGCAGCAGGTCCATCGCTACATGATAGGGGATGCGCTTGGGCAGTTTGATCGAGGCCGCATCCGCCACCGTGCCCGACCGGATTTCCGGCAGCGCGAATGTGGCATTGTCCGAGGCCAGGATCAGATCGCAGCTCAAGGCCAGTTCCAGCCCGCCACCGCAGCAGATCCCATTCACCGCCGCGATGACGGGCTTGTTCAGATGCGGCAATTCCTGCAAGCCGCCAAAGCCGCCGACGCCGTAATCACCGTCCACCGCATCGCCATTCGCCGCGCCTTTCAGATCCCAGCCGGGGCAAAAGAACTTCTCGCCCTCGGCCCGCAGGATCGCCACGCGCAGGCTATCGTCGTCGCGGAAATCGCGGAAGACATCGCCCATGATCCGGCTGGTCGCCAGATCAATCGCATTGGCCTTGGGCCGGTCCAGCGTCACCTCGAGGATCGCGCCCTCGCGCCTTGTGCGGATTGGCCCGCTGTCTCGCATCTGCATCATTGTTCCTCCTTCCAGATCACGGCATCCACCGCGACGGCCCCTGTCGTCTTCACCATCAGGGGGTTGATCTCGATCTCCTCCAGCAACCTGTCAGCCGCCAGCATGTCCTGCAAGGCCAGCGCGACCCTGACCACCGCCGCCACATCCGCCCGTGGCCGCCCGCGATAGCCATCCAGCAGCGGCCACAGACGCAAGGACCGCAGCGCCGCGTCGATCTCGCCCTCGGTCACAGGCAACACCAGCGTCGCAGTATCGGCCAGCAGCTCCGCCGTCACCCCGCCAAACCCCAGCGTGAGGGTGGCCCCATAGACCGGATCGCGCCGCGCACCGATCAGCAGTTCTGCCACGGCCCCTGTCACCATCTCTTCGGCCAGGTAGCCCGTTGCCCCGGAAATCTCCTCCTGCCCGGCAAGCGAGGGCAGCTTCAGGCGCACTGCGCCGGCCTCGGTCTTATGGGCAAAGCCCAACCCTTTCAGCGCCAGTGGCGGGGTCAGACCTGCGGCCTGCCGCTCCAGAGTGGGCAGATCGCCCGCACTTACCCCGCGCGGCACCGCAATAGCCTGCGCCGCCAGCAAGGCCTTGGCCGCCGGTTCCGGCATCAGAGCAGATGGCGCTTGCTGCGCCGTGACCGGCCAGGGCCGCCACCCGTCACGCCCCGCCGTCACCTGCGCCGCCCGGATTGCGGCCAATGCCGTCTCCAACCCCATCAGGGGCACGATCCCCTGCTCCATCAGGGTGATCGCGCGGTCCTCGTCAAAATTCTCGGGCAGAGAGGCGACAGGAAAGGCCGGCTTGCCCGTCGCCTTGCCCGCTGCCACGATGGCCTCCAACGCGGGCTCGAAACTTGATGGATCGCAGCGGTCCGGGCGCGGCGGGTCGATGATGAAGATGCCCGCGTCATAGCCCTCCAGCATGGTGGTGAAGACATCCGTGGTGCGCGGCCCGTCGCCCCAGATGAATGTGTGATAGTCCAGGGGGTTGGCAATGGTGACGATGGGGCCGAGGATCTGTGACAGACGTGCCCGCTGTGCTTTGGACGGGGCGGGGAAGTCCAGTCCCGTGGGTGCGGCCAGATCCGCCACCAGGCCCGCCTCGCCCCCTGAACAGGAGAGCGAACACAGACGCTGGCCCAGACCGGGGCCGTGGATGTGCAGGATTTTCAGCGTCTCGATCAAGGCGGCTGGCGTGTCCACTTCGGCCACCCCGATCTGGCGCAGATAGGCGGACGACGCCGCCCCGCCCCCCGCCAGTGACGCGGTATGAGAGGCCGCCGCCGTGCGCGCGGCTTCGGTCTTGCCCGATTTGATCGCGACAATGCCTTTGCCCGCCGCCCGTGCTGCCTGTGCCAGCGCGGCGAACTCCGCCGCATCGCCCAGACCTTCGATATATAGCCCCAGCGCCGTTACCCGCGGATCGTCCAGCAAGGCCCCCGCCAGCGCCGCCAGTCCCACCTTGGCGGCATTGCCCAGGCAGGCGACATAGGCAACAGGCAGTCCGCGCGCCTGCATTGTCAGGTTGATCACGATGTTCGAGGATTGGCTGAGCAGCGCCACGCCGCGCTCCACCCGCCGCCCGCCATGCTGGTCCGGCCAGAGGAGTGCGCCGTCCAGATAGTTGATCACCCCATAGCAATTGGGGCCGAGTATCGGCATGTCCCCGGACCGCGCCACAAGCTGATCCTGCAAATCCGCCTCGCCCGCCTCGCGCCAGCCCGAGGCGAAACAGATCGCGCCACCCGCACCCATCGTGGAGAGTTCGTCCACCACATCCAGCGTGGCATGGCGGTTCACGCCGATGAAGGTGGCATCGGGTGCTGCGGGCAGGTCGGCCAGGCTGCGATAGCAGCGGACCCCCGCAATCTGATCCCGCGTCGGATGCACCGGCCAGACCGGCCCGTCAAATCCCATCCGCGCGCATTGTTCGACCACATTGGCCGCCCAGCCAGACCCCAGCACCGCGATCGTGCGGGGCCGCAGCAGGCGCGACAGATCCGTCATGACCGTCGCCCCGCGCCCGCCGGCAAGGCGGGAAGGGCGCTGCCCTCCCCACACCCCACCCGGGATATTTGGGGACGAAAAATGTAAACACCCCGCCGACCATCGGCCAGCGGGGTGCCATTTCCCGTCACGGTCATCGGCGTCCCCGCCTGTACCGTCACTCCACCATGGCGGTGCGAGGTTAACATCTGTTGAAGATCAATGAGCTTTGCGCGCATTTTCTGTCCTCAAATATCCTCGGGGGGACGTCGAACTCTGTTCGACGTTGGGGGCGGAAGCCCCCCGCCTTCATTCATGTGGGCGCAGCAATTCGCGGCTGATGATATGGCGCTGGATTTCCGAGGTGCCTTCCCAGATCCGTTCCACCCGCGCATCACGCCAGATCCGCTCCAGAGGCAGCTCGTCCATCAGACCCATGCCGCCATGGATCTGGATCGCTTCATCCGCCACCATGGCCAACACCTCGGTCGCCTTGAGTTTGGCCATGGCCATATCCGCATCGGTGACGCTGCCCTGATCGAACTTCCACCCCGCCTCCCATGTCAGAAGTTCGGCGGCTTTCAGCTCCATCGCCATGTCGGCCAGTTTGAAACTGACGCCCTGAAACTTGCCGATGGCCTGTCCGAACTGGCGGCGTTCGGCGGCATAGCGGATGGCGTGCCCCAGTGCCCTGTCGGCGCGGCCCAGACAGGTGGCGGCCACTTGCAGCCGTGTCGCCCCCAGCCAGTCATTCGCGACTTCGAACCCGCGATGCACCTCGCCCAGCACATTCTCCGACGGCACGCGGCAGTCGTCGAATTCCAGCACGGCATTGCTGTATCCGCGATGGCTGACGTTCCGGTATCCATCGCGGACGGTGAAGCCCTTGGTGCCCTTGTCCACGAAGAACGCCGTGATCCTTTTCTTTCTGCCGCGCGGCGTGTCCTCTTCTCCGGTGGCCATGAAGGCGATGGTGAAACCGGCGATATCGGCATGGCTGATGAAATGCTTGGTGCCGTTCAGCACCCAGTCGCCGCCGTCCTGCCGCGCGCTGGCCTGCATCCCACGCAGGTCCGATCCGGCCCCCGGTTCGGTCATGGCCAGACAATCCCATGTCTCGCCCCGGATACAGGGCATCAGATAGCGTTCGCGCTGCGCCGCCGTGCCTGCCAGCAGGATGTTTGACGGCCGCGCCACGCAGGTCCAGTGCAGCGCATAATTGGCGCGCCCCAATTCCCGCTCATAGAGCAGCCATGATAGCGTATCGAGGCCCGCCCCGCCCACATCTTCGGGCATATTGGCGGCGTAAAGCCCCGCCGCCATCGCCTTGGCCTGCACCTCGCGGATGACCTCCATCGGCAGATGGCCCGTGCGTTCCACCAACGCCTCGTGCGGATACAACTCCGCCGCGACAAAGGCGCGGGTGGTGTCCACGATCATGCGCTGTTCGTCGGTCAGGGCGAAATGCATCAGCCTTTCCTTTCCCCGACATGACGCCCCACGCTGTCCGGGCGGGGCAGGGCGGCATGGGCGTCGCGGATCGCAAAGAGGCTGTCCAGCACGCCGGGTGCCGCCGGGCAGGCGCGGCCTGCCTTCATGTCCACATGCAGCAGCATCTGCTCAAGCGTGGCCACCGGCGCGCCATCCTTTTCGATGCGGATGAAGACATGCAGCCGTTTTTCATCCGCCGAGAGGACCTGCAACGATCCGGTCAACCGGTCGCCCAGCCTGGCCTCGCCCAGATGCAGGATATGCGTCTCGGCGCTGTAATAGCTGTGCCCGCCCGCGACATAGTCCATCCC
>JAMWZG010000259.1:3950-4289 GCA_024304855.1 Paracoccaceae bacterium | reverse complement strand
GTGAAGGCGGGGGGCGGGGTGGCGTCAAGCGCGTCCTCGGCCGCTGTCTCGGCCTCGGTGCTGGTGACGGTGCCCGTGTCTGCGTCCTTGTCGATGCCCTTGTCTGCGTCCGTGTCGGTGCCCGTGCCCGTGTCTGCGTCCGTGTCCGCGACTGCTGTGTCGGGGGCGGGCTGCTCTTCCGGCTGGGGAGTGTCGGTGGCGAGGGGGCTGTCCTCTGCCACGGGAAGATTCGCCGCAACGGGCGTGTCAGCGGTCCCGGTCTTGTCTGACGGTGCGGGTTCCGCCGCAGCCTGGGGCTGTGCGGCTGGAGCCTCGGTTGCGGTCTCGGCTGCGGCGGGG
>JAMWZG010000259.1:0-3940 GCA_024304855.1 Paracoccaceae bacterium | reverse complement strand
CGGCCGCATCCGCGACAGCGGGGGGCGCGAGGGGCGGGGTTTCGCTCCGGCCCAGCACGCGGATGGCGTGGGTGTCGCGCAGCAGACGGTCGCCGGGGTCGATCAGCCGGGCGGCGGCCATGGTCGGGCCGAAATAGGGCTCTCCGGGGAAGCTGTCGCTGTCGGGGATGGCGACGAAACTGACCGGGCAGAATTCATGCTCCTCGGCGAAATCCTCGGCCTCGTCCAGGGTTTCGCGGGCGACGGCGGCGATATGCAGATCATCGCCCACCACGATCCAGTCAAAGCGCAGATCGGCCACGTCATAGGGCGTGGTTCCGTCCAGCGCGCGCGCCACATGGGCGGCCATGTCTACGCCCTTGGCGGGGGCGGGCAGCCTGAGGTAGCGGATCTGCTCGTTCGGGATCACCAGCTTGCTGCGCAGACCTGCGGCGTCGAGTTGCACGGCGGTGCGGCGCAGGACCGCCAGTTCCGCCGCCAGATCCGGCGCGTCCAGCGGCACATCGCCCACCATATGCCAGCCGCCCGGGACGCGATGAAGCAGCCCGATGCCATCAAAGGACAGGGTAAGAGCGAAGTTCGGTTTCATTTGCCCCTGACTAACATTCCCCCGCGCGCGACGGGAGTCCGCGGCGATCACGTATTGGTTTTACAGCAGCTTTATGCCGAGGGGAAGGAAAACACCCCGTGGCGGATCGACCTGCCCTTGGCCCTGCCGTGGCTCTGGTGCAGTCTGCGACACAGAACCGCCCGTTTCCGGGCCAGAGACAAAGGACAAACCGATGCGACAGATGCGTAGACCCGTGATGGTGACAACCCTGGCCGGGGCCATGATGCTGGCGCTGCCTTTGGCGGGCGCGAGCCTGAGCGCGGGCCATGGCGCGGGATCGGGCCTTGGCGCGGCCATGGCGCAGGCCGAGACCGCCCCGCGCCAGATCAGCGTCAGCGGCACCGGGCAGGTCGATCTGGCCCCCGACATGGCCACCGTGCGGATCGGCGTCACCCATCAGGACGAGGATGCGGCCGCCGCGATGCAGCAGACCTCGGACAAGGTGGCCGCGATGCTGGCGCGTCTGACCGAACTGGGGATCGAGAGCCGCGACGTGCAGACGGCGGGTCTGAGCCTGAACCCGGTCTGGCGCGACACTCCCGCACAGCAGGGCCAGCCGATGCCATGGGGGTTTGAGGCCAGCAATGTGGTCAGCCTGCGCCTGCGCGACATCGCCGCGCTGGGCGAGGTGCTGGATGCGCTGGTCTCCGATGGGGCGAACCGTCTGGACGGGATCAGCTTTGGCCTGCAAGAGCCCGAGGCTGCCATGGACGAGGCGCGCCGTCTGGCCGTGGCCGATGCACAGCGCAAGGCCGCGCTCTATGCCGAGGCGGCCGGCGTCGGGCTGGGGCAGGTCATCAGCCTGAGCGAGCAAGGTGGCGGGATGCCACGCCCGATGATGATGGAAATGGCCGCGATGCGCGCCGATTCCGTCCCCGTGGCCGCAGGCGAGGTGGGCATTTCCGCCTCGGTCCAGATGGTCTTTGCGCTGGAGTGATCCGGGTAGGCCGGGTGAAGGCGGGGGGCGCTGCCCCCCCGCGTCGAACTGTGTTCGACGCCCCCCCGGGATATTTCCGGCAAGAAGAAGGGGGGGGCGTCAGGCTCCGTCCCGGAAGCCGTCGGACTTGAACCTGACCATGGCCTCGGGCCCCTTAGGATCGAGCGAGAAAAGATGCGGGCGCGCAGTCAGATAGGCGCGCCAGGTGCGTTCCGGATGGGTGCTGATCTGCACCCTGTGCGATTTATGCATCCTTGGGGCCATTTCGTTCAGCCGCATCCCCGCGCCATTGGTGCTGTGGGTTGCGATCATGGCGCGAATCTTGCGGTCGAGGTCCGAAACGGGCCGATGTTTTGGCGTGCCTGTCGCGGGCGATGCGGGGGCGCTTCCCGCAGTTGGCCGCGCGGTGTTCGGCTTGGCGGATGTCTGCCCGATGTCGATGAATGTCGTGCAGGCCGCCCTGAAGGGCCTTGGCGCCTTGGCCTCGCCCATACCTATGACGGGAAACCCGTGCTCGCGCAGCCTTTGGGCCAGATGGGTGAAATCCCCGTCCGAACTGACCAGCACGACCGCGTCAAGCCGTGATGAGAGCGCCAGTTCCATGGCGTCAATCGCCATCAGCACATCCGAGGCATTCTTGCCCGTACCGGCGTGGATCAGCCGAAACCCTTCGGCACCGTGCCAGTTCGAGGGCCGCTGCGCGTCGAGGTAGACGCGGATGATGTCAGGGGTGCCATGGGCCTGCGAGGTTTGACGGATTTCATCCGCGTGCAGGCCATTGATGTTGTCGCCGTCCACCAGGACAGCCAGACGCTTGGTCATGGCAAGCTCCCGCTCTTTTGCCATCCTTTGACGGCGTGGCCGATGCAGACACTTTCGTTCTGGCGTGACAGTGACTTGCCAATCGTCTCTGCGTCAAGCCATTGCCTGACCGGGGTCGTCCATCACCTGTCCGGAGTGATAACGGGAAACCCGGTGCGCGGGTGGAGGTGGGAGGGCGGCGGATCATGCGGCGCCCCCCTTTGTCGTTTTCAGGCCGAGGCTTTGTTCAGGGCTTGATTGAGATCGGCGATCAGGTCGTCTGCATTCTCGATCCCGATGGAGATGCGCACGACATTGGGGCCGGCGCCTGCGGCGACCTGCTGCGCCTCGGACAGCTGCCGGTGGGTGGTGGAGGCCGAGTGGATCACGAGGCTGCGGGTGTCGCCGAGGTTGGCGACATGGCTGAAGAGCTCGAGGCTGTCCACGAATTTGACGCAGGCGTCATAGCCGCCCTTGAGGGCCACGGTGAAGAGGCCGCCTGCGCCCTTGGGGCAGATCGCCGCCACGCGGTGGTTGTAGGGCGAGGAGGGCAGGCCTGCGTAGGTGACGTAATCCACGGCCGGGTGCGTCTCCAGCCAGCTGGCCACGGTCACGGCGTTTTCCACATGGCGCTGCATCCTGAGGCTGAGGGTTTCGATCCCCATCAGCGTGTAATGCGCGGCCTGCGGGTTCATCGTCATGCCCAGATCGCGCAGGCCGATGGCGATGCCATGGAAGGTGAAGGCGAGCGGGCCGAAGGTTTCGTGGAATTTCAGGCCGTGATAGGCGGGTTCGGGTGCGGAAAGCGAGGGGAACTTGTCCGAGGCCGACCAGTCGAATTTACCCGAATCGACGATGGCGCCGCCCGTGACGGTGCCATTGCCGGTCAGGTATTTGGTGGTGGAATGCACGACCAGCGTGGCCCCGTGTTCGATGGGGCGGCAGAGGTAGGGCGTGGCCGAGGTGTTGTCCACGATGAGCGGCACGCCCGCGGCATCCGCGATGGCGCTGATCGCGTCGAGATCGGTGATATAGCCGCCCGGATTGGCGATGGATTCGCAGAAGACCGCGCGGGTGTCATCGTCGATGGCGGCCTTGACCGCGTCCAGATCGTCGAAATCGACAAATTTCGCGGACCAGCCGAAGCGTTTGATCGTCTGGCTGAACTGCGTGACCGTGCCGCCGTAAAGGCGGGTCGAGGCCACGACATTGCGCCCCGGTGCCATCAGCGGAAAGAGCGCCATGATCTGCGCCGCGTGCCCGGACGAGCAGCAGACCGCGCCCACACCGCCTTCGAGCGTGGCGATGCGTTCTTGCAGCACGGCCACGGTGGGGTTGGTCAGGCGCGAGTAGATGTAGCCCACCTCTTGCAGGTTGAAGAGGGCTGCGGCGTGATCGGCGTCGCGGAACACATAGGCCGTGGTCTGATAGATCGGCGTCTGGCGCGCGCCGGTGGCGGGATCGGGGCGGCTGCCCGCGTGGATTTGCAGCGTGTCGAAGCCGTAGCTGGGTGCATCTGTCATTGAAGTCTCCTCCCGTTTATACTGAATTGGCCATATCAGTAGGACAACCCGGCGCGTATCCCAACGGGG
>JAMWZG010000258.1 GCA_024304855.1 Paracoccaceae bacterium | reverse complement strand
CGCGCTCCATCCGATCGTGTCGTCATAGATGGCAATCCGGTTGCCTTCCGTGCGGACCAGCCGCACGGGACCGTCAAGGGCCACACCGTGCTTGGTGCGTTCGCGCACCAGCACCCGGTGCACACCCGAGATGAAACCGCCCTGTTCAGGCGAGAGTTCAGCGATGACCTGACCGTTGACATCCATGACGCGGGCAGCCCCGCTCAAGTCACCGGACAGGATGATGATCCGCTCTGCCACCACCGCCTCGCGCGGGGGGGTGGCTTCAAGCGGGCGATCCGTCAGTGTGGCGATCGTGACCAGTGCCAGACAGATCAGCACAAGCGCGGTCAGGCTGCGCCCCAGAACGCGCGGGATCAGTTCGACCTCGGGGCTGGCCTTGTAGGGGTGGACGGGCATGGTCATGGTCTGATCCTCATTCCGCCGCAACGGCATTGCCCTGCGCAGAGGGCGTGTTGCGGGTGATCACCGGACTTGTGACCCGTTTCTCGGCGGCATCACTCAGCATCTGCGCAATATTCGCAGCATCCGGGATGCAGCGCAGGGCAGGCTGCGTGCGGCGCATCACCCAGGGGCGCACATGCGGCCAGCACACGAGGTAGGACAGCCGGTTGTCCCCGATCAGATCCAGCGCGATGGTGCCGGTGCCACCCTTGCGCAGATCCAGCGTCGCATTGGCGATCTGCGTGTAGGGCAGGTTCAGCGTGACCGTCAGCGCCGCACCGATCCGCATCGCGACGCGACGGTTGGTGATCGTGTAGACCGTGGCGCGCGCCTGAATGAAGGCGGTCAGCATCAGCAACCCGGCGACGATCCCGCCCAGCACGATGAAGGGGAAAGCCCCGCTGATGGCCTGCGAGAGCGTGACCTGATCGCTCAGCACGATGAAGCGCCAAGCGAAGAGGAACAGGAAGTAGCCGGCAACCCAATACAGGTTCAGCGATTCCCTGGTCAGGGTCCACCAGTCTGGACGGCCTTGCCAGAGGATGACCTCGCCTTCCGGCGGCAGTTCCGGCAGGCCTTTGATCGGCTCCTGGTCGAAATCGTCATGGGACATGATGGACCCCTTTTCTTGCGTCAGAGTTGCGGCTCAAGCCGGTCCTGGCTGGCATAGAGTTTGCCGCCAGCGTAGTAGCCCGAGATCTTGTCTTCCTCGAGCAGTGTCACCTGCCGGGGCGATGCGGTCTTGGGCACGTTGTTGAAATGCTTGCCGAAGATCGAGTGGATCTTGACGCGGTCCGACTTGATCTTGCACAGCGTCATCGGGACAAGGCGGGTGCCTTCGCCCCATGCGGCATCCAGCTTGATCTCCAGATAGCGGACAAGCTGTTCCGGCTCGTCGATCCACATGTCGACGATGCTGCCCACGATCTCAAGATCGCCAGCCTGCACCGGAAGACCGCGCGGGTCACGCCCGGCCGAGACATGGAAATGTTCGGTCGCAGCCATCGGGATGATCTTGGGATGACCCTTGCCGTCCAGTTCCGGCACATCGCGGCGCGGCGCCCAGGAGGCGGGACCGACGCCGTCGATCATCGGATCGCCGGTCGGCTCGAACGGAAAACCGTTGCCGGCGGCGGTCTTGCGCAGGGCAAGGTCGGTGCGGTCAGGGTTCTGGCCGCTGGGCACAGTCACGTCACCCCGGCCATGGGCCAGTTTGAAGGTCTTGTCATCCGGCACCGGGAACAGGCCCTGATTGGCGGCCACATTGCCGTCATCATCCTCCATCGGATAGCCTTCGCGCATGTTCTCGCGCTGGATGTAGATGATGAGAAGGGCGAAGAAGCCGTAGAAGAGCCAGAGTGTCAGGCTGGCCAGATCGAATTCGCCGAAGAAAGTTGCCGTCATGGTTTTGTCCTCCTAGGGGAGCCTTGAATCAGGTTGGAAAGTCGGCCAGGCCGATGCCGGTCGGCCCATGGTCGGGTTGGTCGGATCTGGAGGTCACGGTCCGCACCAGCGGGCCCAGGGCAACCAGGGTGATGAAAAGAATTGCAATCTCGGTGTGATAGACGACGGAATAGCCCGTGGCGGGCGTATTCAGCGCCTCGCCCAGCCCCCCGCTCAAGGCCATGTGGTTGACCCAGTCGCGAAGCGCGCCGCCGAAGGCGATGGATGTGCCCGCCGCCGTCGCCTGCGCCGCACCCCAGGCCCCCAGCGCCAGACCACGCCCGGCCAGCCCGCGCGCCGGCATCGCCATCGCCGCCATCAGTGTTGACACGGCGAACAGCCCGCCGCCGAAACCGATCATCATGGCCCCCGCGAAAAAGATCGTGGGCGAGTTCATCGGAGCCGCAAAGATCACCGTCGAAAAGGCCATGATCCCCGCAAGGATACCGCCCCCCGCCATCCGGTAGGGGTTCGCCTTGCGGCTCAGCAGCCGGGCGGCAAGGGCGAAGCCCAACAGCGCGCCCATCGCCCACATCGCCGTCAGCGTGGTCGTCGCGGCCACAGACAGGCCCAGGATCTCGCCGCCATAGGGTTCCAGCAGCACGTCCTGCATGTTGAAGGCGATCGTGCCCAGAAAAACGACAGCCAGCAGGCGGCCCGCAGTGCCCCCCGCCATCAGATCGGCCCAGGCATCCGCAAACTTGGGGCGCGGCGCGTTGCGCTCGGCCTTGGTCATGGGGCGCACATGCTCCTGCTTCCACAGCGCGATCACGTTCAGCGCCAGCCCGACAACAGCCGCGCCCTGCACGACGCGGATCAGCTTGAGGCTGGTGAAATCCTGCAACAAAAAGCCGATGATCAGGGCAGATGCCCCCATCCCCAGAAGGAACATGACGTAAAGCAGCGCCACCACACGAGGGCGCGTCTCCTCGGTCGCGCGGTCACTGGCCAGGGCCAGACCGGCGGTCTGTGTCATATGCAGGCCAAGTCCCGTCATCAAAAAGGCCAGCGCCGCCAGAACCTCGCCCGCGAAGGGCACGTCATGCACCACATCGCCGCCCAGAACCAGCAGGGCAAAAGGCATCACGGCCAGCCCGCCGAACTGCCAGAGCGAGCCGAACCAGAGATAGGGGATCCGCTTCCAGCCAATCGCGCTGCGATGCGTGTCCGACCGGAAGCCCAGCAGCGCCCGGAACGGCGCGATCAACACAGGCAGGGCGATCATGAAAGCCACGATCATCGCGGCCAGTGACAGCTCGACGATCATCACCCGGTTCAGCGTGCCCAGCAACATGACCGAGGCCATCCCGACCGAAACCTGAAACAGCGACAGCCGCAGCAATTGCGACATCGGCAGCTCGGCACTGGCCGCATCGGCAAAAGGCAGCATGTTCGCTGTCATCCGGGTCATGAAACGGGGGGCCTTGCGTGTCACTTCGCAAACTCCAACGCCTGAGAAATATAAAAGCCCGAGGTGATCCGCCCGAGGTCGCGGATACGCCCCTTGTCGCGCAGACCATGTGCCAGCGACGCGGGGGAATGGGGGATCATGACCGGCGAACGGTCGGATCGCGGAAAGAGCTTGCCCGCATACCACATCCCCATCAGCAGCGTGGTGCGGGGTGCCACGGTAAAGACCACCGACCCGGTGGTGCGACGGGCCAGCGTCTCAAGCGCGTGGCGGATGTCGCTGTCGCTGTAATAGATCAGGCTGTCCATCGCCATGACATGATCGAACGCACCCAAGGCATCCGCCAGCATATCGCCCGAGGCAAAGGTCACATGCCCCGGCAGGCCCGCGGGCAAACGCTTGCGCGCGATCTCGACAAGAGCCGGGGAAATATCCACCGCCAGAACATCCGCACCACGCGCGGCCAGTTCCACCGTCATCTGCCCGGCACCGCAACCGGCATCGAGAACCCGCGCGCCGCGCAGATCCTCGGGCAGTTGCGCCAGCATCTTGGCCCGCATCCCGTCGCGCCCACGCCGCACCGTCTCGCGGATCCGCGAGACAGGCGCATCCGAGGTCAGCCGCTCCCAGGTGCGGGTCGCAGTCTTGTCGAAATAGGTCTCGACACGCGTCAGGGTGCGATCATAGGTCATCAATCAAACCCAAGCAGTTCAAAGATTTCGCGGTCCGGCAGCGGGGCGGGGGCCAACGTTGCGGTCGAGTTGTAAAGCGCTTCAGCCAGACGCATGTATTCGGCGCGGCACTGGACGATATCCTCGTCATCGGGCATTTCGAACAGGGTCTTCTTCTTCAGCCGCGACCGGCGCAGGGCATCGACATCCGGCATATGGCCGATGCGGTTGAAACCGACGGTGCGGCAATAACGATCCACCTCATCGGTATCCTTGCTGCGATTTGCAACGCAACCGGCAAGCCGAACCTTGTAGTTGTTCGACTTGGCCTGAACGGCGGCAATGATCCGGTT
>JAMWZG010000257.1 GCA_024304855.1 Paracoccaceae bacterium | reverse complement strand
GCAGTCTACCGCAAAGCCGAATTTAGCGGGCAATGCAGGTGCGTCGCCTAGCGCCTGCCCCAGTCTTGCCCCTAGGTCATCGGTACCTGCATCCGAAAAGGGTGTCACCAGCACATTGCGCCGCGCCTCGGCCTGCGCGTCTGCATCTATTAGATCGAAGGCGCGAAGATCGTCGATCAGCGGGCCGTGCGTCGCCTCGGACACGCCGCGCAACTGCACATTGCCGCGCGATGACAGATCAATCAGTCCGTTGCCATGCGCAGCCGCCGCCGCTGCGACCCCCGCCGCCTGCGCCTGAGTCAGCCGCCCACCACGTGGCCGCACGCGCACCACCAATCCGTCGCCCGACATCATCGGGCGCAAGGCTCCAGGGCACCAGCCCATCACGGCGAAATCCTTCGCGGCGCTCATGCATCCGCCTCCAGCGCAGCCGCAATCGAGTTGCGCCGCGTCACCCATAGCCCCGCACCGCGCAAGCTCTGGAACACATCACGCATTGCAGCCAAGGCGGTAGGATTCTCGCGCTCCATGAAAGCCACCAGGTCCTCGCGGCCAAGAGTGGCCTCGTGATATGCATCAAACAAGTGCGGCGGCACGACGCCTGCCAGATGAGCGAAAGCAGCCATGTTCTCTAGCGTTGCGGTAATTTCGGCTGCTCCACGGAAACCATGCGCCATCATCCCGTCAGCCCAAGCCGGATTGCTGGCCCGCGCCCGCACCACGCGAGCGATCTCTTCGGTAAGCCCGCGCGCGCGCGGGCGGTCGGGCTGCGTGGCGTCCAGATGATAAAGCGCAGGCGCAGCCGCCCCAATCCGCGCCATGGCAGCGGCAAATCCAGCCTCATGTGCTGCATAGTCGCCCGCCAGCAGCAGATCACTTTCCGGCAGGTCTTGCGCATGCACAAAGCTGTCGGCCCCTTGCAACCGCGCCTCAAGCCCCGCGCGATCATCACGCGATAGCCCGTCCGCACCGATGGCCCAGCTTGACGCGGCAAGCCATGACTCGCCCGCAGCCGCACGCGCCTCTTTTGTGAATTCGTCCATCGCAGCGCCCATTCCAAGGCCGTACTGGCCGGGCTTGGGGCCGAAAACGCGGGCTGCCTTGGCGCGGTAGGGGTTGAAATCATCAGCCTCGTCCCGTTCGGCCAAGGCCGCAGCCCCTGTTTCGAACAGGGTCGCCAGCCCTGGAAACACATCCCGGAACAGGCCCGACACCCGCAATGTCACGTCGATGCGCGGTCGGTCCAGTAGCGCCAGCGGCACCACCTCGACCCCCGACACCCGCGCTGATCCCGCATCCCAGACAGGCGCCAGCCCCGCAAGATGCAGCGCCATCGCGAATTCCTCGCCCGCAGTCCGCATCGTGGCACTGCCCCAAAGGTCAATGACCAAGCCGCGCGGCCAGTCGCCGTGATCCTGCAAATGCTTGCGCAACACCTCTTCGGCCAGCTTGACGCCTTGGGCATGGGCCGCGCGCGAAGGCACGGCGCGCGGATCGACAGCATAGAGGTTGCGCCCCGTTGGCAGCACGTCCGAGCGTCCCCGCGCGGGCGAGCCAGATGGCCCCGCCGCCACACGCTTGCCCGCGAGCGCGCAGATCAGCCCGTCACGTTCCGCATCGCCACAAGCGCCGCGCCCCAGAACATGCAGCCCCTCGCCATATTGGCTTTCCTTGATATCGCAGACAAAACGGTCCAGCCGTGTCAGCGCCTCGGCAGGGCTTGCGCCTTCCGGCAGGCCAAGATCAGCCTCGACACCGGATGCCCGCGCTTCGCCCAGAATATCCCCGATCAAACGGTCACGCCGCGCGGGGTCCAGCCCGTCAGCGGTGGAAAACTCATCCAGAAGCCGCTCCAGCCGCTGCATCCCTGCCGGAATTTCAGCCTGCGCCAAGGGCGGCGGCAGATGGCCCAACGTCAGCGCCCCAATGCGCCGCTTGGCCTGCGCCGCCTCGCCGGGGTCGTTGACGATGAAAGGATAGATGACAGGCAAGGTGCCGATTAGCGCCTCGGGCCAGCAATCGCTCGACAGGGCAACAGATTTGCCCGGCAGCCATTCAAGAGTACCATGCGCGCCCATATGGATCAGCGCATGCGGCGCTTGCGCCCGTAGCCAAAGGTAAAACGCTACATAGGAATGACGCGGGATCCGCGCGAGATCGTGGTAATCCCCGTCCCGCGTGACGACATCGCCGCGCTCTGGTTGCAGCGCGATCAGCGCATTGCCACGGCGCAGCGCGGCAAAGCGGAACACCCCGCCGGTGCAAGCCGGATCATCGGCAGGATCACCCCACGCTGCATGCAGATTATCACGCAAGCCTTGCGGCAAGCCCTCCAACGCTGCCAGATAATCGGCCAACGGCCAGTCCATCCGCGCTTCGATCAGCGCAGCACCCAGACCCGTCCCCGCCGCAACATCATAGCCCGCAGCCGCCAGATCACCCAGCAAAGCCTCGGTCGAGGCCAGCGCATCCATACCGACAGCATGGGCCAGTTGATGCGCGCGCCCCGGATACGTGGACAGCACCAGCGCCAGTTGCCGCTTGTCCGCCGCCGCAACTGCCAAATCATGCCACGCCTTGATCTTGTCCACGACAGCCGCCACACGCGCCGCATCCGCACGATGCGCGAAGCGCGAGAATTGCAGGTCGGGGTCACGCTTGCCGGGGGATTTGAAGGACACAAGGCCCGCGAACATGCGCCCGTCCACCTCGGGCAAGACGACATGCATCGCCAGATCCGCAGGCGACAGTCCGCGATCCGACATAGCCCAGTCACGCCGGCGCGCGGTGGACAAGGCAACTTGGAACACGGGACAATCGGCACTGTCGAAAGGTGTAGTTCCGTCCTCGCTACGTGCCGAAAAGGCTGTCGCATTCACAATCGCCACAGGCGGCACCTGTTCTAGCCAGGGGCGCAACCAGTCCGACAGACCCGCCGCCTTGAGCGAGGCCGCGAAGACCCCGCAGGCCGCGAAACCCGTATCACGCAGGGCGCGGATCATCCCGTCAACCGGCGATGTATCCGCCGCCGTCAGATAGGAGCGGTAGAAACTGACCAGAACAAAGGGCTGCCCCGCGGGGGGGGCCGAGATCACACCCTGATCGGGATCATAGAACCCCATATCGGGCACCCGCTTGTTGCCGGGCACCGGCCCCGCATAAAGCCCCGCCGCAATACAGAGCTGCGCCAATGCCGCCTGCGCCGCAACCGCGCCACCTGCCTCGCACAGCTCGGTCAGCCGCCGCAGGGTCGAGACCGGCAGCGTCGAGAGTGCATCCAGCGCCGGATCGGGCCGCCCGTCCGCAGGCAGCACCGCCAGCGCAATTCCGCGCCTGCGCGCCAGATCCTGAATAGAGGCCAGACCGTAAGGCCAGTAAGCCTCCCCCCCGATCAGACGGATCAGGATCGCCTTTGCCCCCCAAAGGGTGTTCTCAATATAGGTATCGACCGAGACGGGATGTTTCAGCGCAACGATATTCTGCAACCTAAGCGCTGGCAAAGCACCCGCCGCACGGTGCCAACCCGCCGCGAACGCCCCGAGGTCACTGTCCGAGAAGGACAGCACCACCAGATCGGCAGGGTCCTGCCCCGGATCGAACGGGGTTTCAGCCTCTTCCAAACCATGGGATTCGCGGAAGACGACATGCATGATGTGCCCTTAGCCCTGCAATACGCGGTGGATCGCGGCAGCGTCGATATTGTCATGCTCCGCGATGACAATAAGACGCGACTGGCGCGGCGTGTCTGCCCATGGACGGTCGAACTGGTGGCGCACACGTTCCCCCACGGCTTGCAACAGCAGACGCATCGGCTTGCCCGTCACGGCGATATAGCCCTTTACCCGCAGGATATCCTGCTCGCGCGACAAACGCTGTACGCGGGCGACCAGATCATCGATATCCGCGACCTCGTCCAGCGCCACGACTATGGAATCGAAATCCTCGTGCTCGTGACCGTCATCGCCGTCGTGATGGCTGGGGCGCGCATCCAGATCATCCTCGGCCGCCGCATTCAGGCCGATGATCACCCGCGGGTCAATCACACCGTCGGTCATGGCGATGATCGGCAATTTGCGGGGGGTTTCTGCCTCGATCACCTTGCGGGCTGCGGCCAGCCCCTCCTCGCCCGCCAGATCGGCCTTGGTCATCAGCACCACATCGGCGCAGGCGAGCTGGTCCTCGAACACCTCGGACAGCGGTGTCTCGTGATCCAACGAGTCATCCGCCTGACGCTGTGCATCGACCGCCGCCACATCGGGCGCGAAACGTCCCGCCGCCACCGCCTCGGCATCGGCCAGCGCGATCACGCCGTCCACGGTAATCTTGGAGCGGATCGCGG
>JAMWZG010000256.1 GCA_024304855.1 Paracoccaceae bacterium | reverse complement strand
CCCGATAAATCCGATTTTCATGTCATGGTCCTTTCAAAGGCTGAGAGCATCCTGCCCCAGCGGTGCCAGCATCGCGGACACGGCAGCGTCGGGCAGGGTTTCGATTGTATGTTTCCAGACCGGCTTGCGGTCCTTGTCGATGATGACAGCGCGGATACCTTCCAGAAAATCGCTCTGCTGCATGGCCCGCGCGGTGAAACGATATTCCAGATCCAGCGCGTCGCGGATCGTGGTCTTGGCCGCGCGCAACCTGTCCAGCATGGCCAGGGTGCAGGCCATGGCCAGTGGCGAATTGCGCCGCAGGGCTTTCAGGGTCTCGGCAGCAAAGGCGCTGTCATCCGCCTCCAGCGCCGCCACGACTTCAGCCAGCGTGACCCCGGCAAACAGCCTGTCGATCTGCGCCGTCATGGCGCTCAGCGGCCCCTGCGGGGCCTTCTCGCTGACCCGCGCCACCACGCCCGCATCGCCAGTCTCGCAGAGCGCGGCGATCAGATCAGGCCAGGCCGCTTGCGGCACGAAATGGTCGGCAAAGCCCGCCAGGATCGCGTCGCCCGCCTCCATCCGCGCGGCCGACACGCCCAGATAGGCGCCCAGCCGCCCCGGCGCCCGCGCCAGCAGCCATGATCCGCCCACATCCGGCACCAGCCCGATCCCGCATTCCGGCATGGCGATGCGGCTCGTCTCGCCCACGACACGGGTGCCGGCATGGCAGCCCAGACCGACACCGCCGCCCATGGTAAAGCCCTGCATCAGGCTGACAATCGGCTTGCCATATTCCGCCAGCTTGGCATTGACGCGGTATTCATCCGCCCAGAACCGCCGGCCATAGGCGACATCCCCGGCCTTGCCGCTGGCGTAAAGATCGGCAATGTCGCCGCCCGCGCAAAAGGCCTTGTCGCCCGCCGCATCCAGCACCACCAGCGCCACGTCCGCCGCATCGCGCCACGCCTCCAACGCCGCCTCGACCGCCATCACCATGTCATAGGTCAGCGCGTTCAACGCGGCCGGACGCGTCAGCGTGATCCGCCCGGCGCGCCCCTCCACCCGGATGTCGATATCGCTCATCGGTCGGCCAGCATCTGACGCGACACGATCAGGCGCATGATTTCATTGGTGCCCTCAAGGATCTCATGCACGCGCAGATCGCGCACCAGTTTCTCGATCCCGTAATCCGCCAGATAGCCATAGCCGCCATGCAGTTGCAGGCACTGGTTCACGATCCGGCTGCCCGCCTCGGTCACGAATTTCTTGGCCATGGCGCAGAACTTGGTCGCATCCGGCGCGTCCGTGTCCAGCTTCCACGCCGCCTGCCGCAGAAAGGTGCGCGCGGCCTGCAACTCGATCTCCATATCCGCCAGCCGGAATTGCAGCGCCTGAAACTGGTCGATGGATTTGCCGAAGGCCTTGCGCTCGCCCATATAGGCCAGCGTCATATCCAGCGCCTGTTGCGCCGCGCCCAGCGAACAGGCCGCGATATTCAACCGCCCGCCATCCAGACCCTTCATCGCATAGGTAAAGCCCTTGCCTTCCTCGCCCACCAGATTGTCGGCGGGCACAAGGCAATCGTCGAATTGCACCTGCCGCGTGGGCTGGCTGCGCCATCCCATCTTGTCCTCCAACCCGCCGAAACTCAGGCCCTTGGCCCCGTCCTCGACGATCACGGTGGACACGCCCTTGGGCCCATCCTCGCCCGTGCGCACCATCACGACATAGGCATCGGAATAGCCGCCACCGCTGATGAACGCCTTGGTCCCGTTGAGCACATAACCCTCGTTCGTGCGCGCCGCCCGCGTCTTGAGGGCCGCCGCATCCGACCCGGACCCCGGTTCGGTCAGGCAATAGGACAGCACCGTCTCCATGCTCAGAACCTGCGGCATGTAGCGCGCCTTCAGCTCATCCGAGCCGAAATTGTCCAGCATCCTTGCGCACATGTTGTGGATCGACAAAAATGCCGCGACCGAGGGGCAGGCCATGCTCAGCGCCTCGAACACCAGCGTCGCCTCCAGCCGGCTCAACCCCGCGCCGCCCGATTCCTCCGAAACGTAAAGCCCGCCGAACCCCAAAGCCCCCACCTCGGGCCACAGCGTCTTCGGGATCGTCCCCGCCGCCTCCCATTCCCGCGCATGGGGCGCAATCTGCGCCTGTCCGAAATCCCGTGCCATGTCGAAAATGGCCGACTGTTCCTCGCTCAGTGCGAAATCCATGGTCTCTCCTCCTCCCGAGGTCGAATTGAACGCATGTTTAATTCTGAACTGTTGCACCAGTTTTGCAACTGCGACACGACCGCCCGCCGGGCCCAAAGCCCCGCTTCATCTTGCCCCAAATACTCAAAACCACGGCTGCACACAGAAAAACGGCCCCCGGTGCATCACACCGAAGGCCGCAGAACCGATCAATCCATCGGCTTGAAGTTGAACGCCGCACCATCCTTGATCCCCGACGGCCAACGCGAGGTGATGGTCTTCGTCCGCGTGTAAAACTTGAACGCATCCGGCCCGTGCTGGTTCAGGTCGCCAAAGGCCGACTTTTTCCAGCCGCCAAAGGTGTGATAGGCCAGCGGGACCGGGATCGGCACGTTCACGCCGATCATGCCCACATTGACACGGTTCGCGAAATCCCGCGCCGCATCGCCGTCACGGGTGAAAATCGCGGTGCCATTGCCATATTCATGATCCATCGCCAGACCCAGCGCCTCCTCATAGGACTGCGCGCGCACGACCGACAGAACAGGGCCGAAAATCTCCTTGCGGTAGATGTCCATGTCCTTGGTCACGCGGTCGAACAGATGCGGGCCGACAAAGAACCCGTCCTCATAGCCTTGCAGGTTGAAGTTGCGGCCATCGACCACCAGCTCCGCCCCCTGCGCCACACCGGATTCCACCAGCTTGAGGATATTCGCCTTGGCCGCCGCCGTGACGACAGGACCGTAATCCACATCCTTGCCCGCCGTATAGGGCCCGACCTTCAACGCCTCGATGCGCGGCACCAGCTTTTCGACCAGACGATCCGCCGTCTCGTCGCCCACCGGCACGGCCACCGAAATCGCCATGCACCGCTCGCCCGCCGCGCCGTAGCCCGCACCGATCAACGCATCTGCCGCTTGATCCATATCGGCGTCAGGCATGATGATCATATGGTTCTTGGCGCCGCCAAAACACTGCACGCGCTTGCCGTTCGAACAGCCGCGCCCATAGATATACTCGGCAATCGGGGTCGATCCCACGAAACCGACCGACTGGATCACCGGATGATCCAGGATCGCATCGACCGCTTCCTTGTCGCCATTGACGACCTGCAAGATCCCTTTCGGCAGACCCGCTTCCTCCATCAGCGCGGCCAGCATCAAGGGCACCGACGGATCACGCTCCGAGGGCTTCAGGATGAAGGCGTTCCCGCAGGCAATGGCCGGCGCGAACATCCACATCGGGATCATCGCCGGAAAGTTGAAGGGCGTGATCCCCGCAGTTACACCCAGGGCCTGACGCATCGAATACATGTCGATGCCCGGACCCGCGCTATCCGTGAACTCGCCCTTGAGCAGTTGCGGCGCGCCGATGCAATATTCCACCACTTCCAACCCGCGCTGCACGTCACCGGCGGCATCTGGCAGGGTCTTGCCATGCTCGCGGCTCAGCGCCTCGGCCAGCTTGTCCATGTCGCGGTTCAGAAGATCCACGAATTTCATCATCACCCGCGCCCGACGCTGCGGGTTGACGGCGGCCCAGGCGGGCTGCGCCTTGGCGGCCACCTCGACGGCATGGGCCAGCTCGGCTGCATTGGCCAACGGCACCTTGGCCTGCACCTCGCCGGTGGCGGGGTTATAGACATCGGCAAAACGGCCCGACGTGCCTTTGACATGCGCGCCGCCGATGTAATGGGTCAGTTCCTGCATTGGGATCACTCCTCCTGAATCTGCGCGCAGGATAGGCTTGCAAAATTGATCCGAAAAGAGGCAACTTCCCAAAAGGGTTTTGCGTTTCTGCAAAGGGGTGGCCAGTATGGACCTGCAATGGGATGATCTGAAAATCTTTCTGGCCGTGGCCCGCACCGAGAGCCTCTCGGGGGCAGGGCGCGTCCTCAAGGTCGATCCTGCCACCGTGGGCCGGCGCATCGCAAGGCTGGAGGAAAGCCTTGGCGCCCCGCTTTTCGCCAAATCCCCGCAGGGCTATGCCATGACCGACGCGGGTCAGCGCCTCATGACCCATGCCGAGCGGGCCGAAGCCGCGATGGGGGCGGCGGTCGAGGAGCTGGCGGGGCAGGCAGGTGCCCTCTCGGGGCAGATCCGCATCGGCGCGCCCGATGGCTGCGCCAATTTCCTGCTTCCGCAGGTCTGTGCCGCCATCGTG
>JAMWZG010000255.1 GCA_024304855.1 Paracoccaceae bacterium | reverse complement strand
ATAAGAGACAGATAGCCCACGATCACCATCAGCGCGATCACCACCATCGCCTTGTCGGCAATCGGGTCCAGCATCGCGCCCATCCGGGTTTCCTGCTTCCACTCCCGCGCCAGATAACCGTCGATCCAGTCGGTCAGGGCCGCCGTGATGAACAGGATCAGGGCGAACCAATCGGCATAGGGTCTTGTGAAATAAAGGAACATCACCGCCACGCCGGGCGCAGCCAGTAACCGTCCTGCGGTCAGGATATTCGGCAAGGTCCATGTCATGCCCCATTCCTAGCGGGTCTTGACGACACAGGGAAGGTGATAAGACGGGCCCATGGCCTTGAGTATTTGCAGAACGATGAAGGGGCAGGAAACCGCCTGCCCCGGCGCCGTCGTTTGCCGCCGCAGGGTCAGCTTTGCGGGCGTTCGGCCCAGCCTGCGAAGATCCGCTCCAGCGCGACGACGGCGTAGTAGAGCACGATCCCGAGCACGGCGAGGGCGATGAGCACCGCGAACATGAGCGGGTAGTCGCCATTCGTTTCGCCCGATTTGAACAGCGCCCCCAGACCGCGCCCATGGGGCGAGACGATCTCGACCAGATTGGTGCCGATGAAGGCCAGCGTGACCGAGACTTTCAGCGCGCCGAAGAATTCGGGCAGGGTCTTGGGCAGAGCGATCTTGCGGAAGATCGTGACGCGCGAGGCCCCGAGGCTGCGCAGGATGTCGCGGTATTCGGGTTCCAGCGTCGAGAGGCCGATGCCCACCGAGACGGCAATGGGAAAGAACGAGATCAGAAAGGCCATGAGCACGGTATTGAAATCATGCTGGCCGATGAAGATCAGCGCAATCACCGGCACCAGCGTGGCCTTGGGGATGGCGTTGAAGCCCACGAGCAGCGGGTAAAGCGCGTCGCGCGCGATGCGGGAGAAGCCCATGGCCATGCCCAGCAGCGTGCCGAAGAGCACCGCAAGGCCCAGCCCTGCGATCGTGCGCCAGAGGGTCTGCCAGCCCATTTCAAGGAAAAGATGGCTGTAACGCGCGAAAGCGGGCGGCAGGTCCGAGGGCGAGGCCATCTTGTAGTTGGGCCAGTCATTGACCCAGACGATGAATTCCCACAGGCCCAGAAAGGCCAGAATGGCCAGTGTCGGGACGGCGATTTTCTGTAGGGTTTCCATCAGTGCACCTCTCCGTCACGGCCCTGCGCGATGCGGATCTGGTCGCGCAGCAGATGCAGCATTTCGGCGGCTTCGGGTGTGTAAAGGCTGTCGATGGTGCGATCTGCCGGCAGGTCCACCCGCAGCACATGCTGCGTGCGGGCGGGACGGCCCGAGAGCACGATCACCTGATCACCCAGAAACACGGATTCGCGCAGGTCATGGGTGATCAGCACGCAAGTAAAGGGTTCGGCCGCGCGCAGGTCGCGCATCGTCTGCCACAGATCTTCGCGCGTGAAGGCATCCAGCGCGCCGAAGGGTTCGTCCATGATCAACACATCGGGTTTATGCACGATCGACCGGCAGAGCGACGCCCGCTGCCGCATCCCGCCCGAGAGTTCGGAGGGGCGCTTGCCCTCGAAGCCCTTGAGGCCCACCATCTCGAGCAGATGCATCGCGCGGGCCTCGCGGTCGCGCTGCGGCATCCGGGGGGCGACGATTTCCAGCGGCAGGATCACGTTGTCAAGGATCGTGCGCCATTCCAGCAGGACCGGGTTCTGGAAGGCCATGCCCACGGTCTTGCGCGGGGATGTCACACGCTCGCCATGCAGCCAGACCTCGCCCTGATCGGGTTTCATCAGCCCGGCCACCAGCCGCGTCAGGGTCGATTTGCCACAACCGGACGGACCGACCACGGCGCAGAACTCGCCTTCCGGCACGGCGACATTGAGGTTGTCCAGCACCGGCAGGGGGCCGGCCTTGGTGCGATAGGCGTGAGTGACGCCCTTGATCTCGATGAGATTGGTCATATGCTGGAAAAACCCCGGGAACGCGTCACATGGAAAAGGCGCCTCCCGTCAGGGAAGCGCCGGGTGTCAAAGAGGGCCGCTTATTCCAGCATCAGGCTGCCATCGGTGGGCAGGTAATCGGCAGTGAAATAAAGCGCCGCATCGGGGGCATTCTGGAAGGTGTAGACCGATTTTGTCTGCTCGATGGCCGTGGCCATCCGCGCGGGGTCGATGTTGCCCATGCCATTGGCCTTGACCCAATCTGTCAGAACATTCGCCTCGACCGACATTTGCAGACGGCGTTTTTCCAGGGCGGCGTCAGCGGCGGGGTTGCGCTTGATCAGCGCCTCGATCGCGGTATCGGGATCGGCAATGGCGTCTTTCCAGCCCATCGCCACAGCGCGCAGGAAGCCGGTCACGGCCTCGGGGTTGGCGGCGGCGAAATCGGTGTTCACGATGACTGCGTTGCCGTAAAGCGCCACACCGTGATCGGCCATCAGCAGCACGGTGATGTCATCCTCGGGCACGCCCAGACGGATCAGGTTCAGGGTCGAGGAGAAGGAGAAGCCGGTGACAGAGGCCACCTTGCCTTCGGCCAGCATCGGTTCGCGCACCGGGAAACCGACGGGTTCCACGGTGATCGAGGCCATGTCGAGGCCGTTCTCGGCGGCAAAGATCGGGAACTGCGCCCAGGCGCCATCGGGCGGCGGCGCGCCCAGCACCTTGCCCGCCAGATCGGCGGGGGCGTTGATGCCCAGCGATTTGCGCCCCACGACCGAGAAGGGCGGCTTGTCATAGACCATCATGGCGGCAATGACGGGCGCGCCGGGGTTCTGGTCCAGGAACTTCATCAGGCTGTTGATGTCGGCAAAGCCCACGGGAAAGGCGCCAGTGGCGACCTTGGGGATCGCGTCAAGCGAGCCTGCGCCTTCGGAGACTTCGACGGTCAGTCCCTCGGCCTCGAAATAGCCTTTGTCCACGGCCACGAAATAGGGGGCGGCGGGGCCTTCGAATTTCCAGTCCAGCGCGAAGGGCATGGCGGTTTGCGCGGCCAGCGATGAGGCCAGCGTCAGGGCAGCCGCGGCGGCGGCAAATGTGGTGCGGATCATGGGTCACTCCCGGTTGGTGTTTGCGCCAGTTCTGCATCCCTGACGGGGCAGTTGCACGGGTCCGAAGGGCCCTGCACACCGCGCCAGAGTGGCCAACGCATATTGTGCCCGATTCCTATGCGGTGGAAACGGTTCTGTCCAGAATTTCAGCAGATCACGGATCGGATCAGGCCCGCGCCATCACCCCTTGTCGTGGAAGAAGGCATAGATCGTCTCGGCCATGGCATCCGAGATTCCGGGCGCGGCCTTCAGATCCTCGAGCCCGGCACGGCTGACGGCCTTGGCGCTGCCGAAATGGGCCAGAAGCGCGCGTTTGCGCCCTGCACCGACGCCCGGCACCTCGTCCAGTGGGGTCGCGCCCACGGATTTGGCGCGTTTGGCGCGGTGGGTGCCGATGGCGAAGCGATGCGCCTCGTCCCGCAGGCGTTGCACGAAATAGAGCACCGGATCGTTGTGCCGCAGCGCGAAGGGGCGCTGGCCGATGCGGTGGAATTCCTCCTTGCCGGCGTCGCGGTCGATCCCCTTGGCCACACCGACCATCGGGATGTCCTGCACGCCATGTTCGGCCATGATCTGCGCCACCGCACTGACCTGCCCGGCGCCACCGTCGATCAGTAGTAGATCAGGCCAAAGGCCCAGGCTGCGATCCGGGTCTTCCTTGAGCAGGCGTTTGAAGCGGCGGGTCAGCACCTCTTTCATCATGCCGAAATCATCGCCGGGGGTCAGCTCGTCGCCACGGATGTTGAACTTGCGATACTGGCCCTTGATGAACCCGTCCTGCCCCGCCACGATCATCGCGCCTACCGCATCGGTGCCCTGAATGTGGGAGTTGTCGTAAACCTCGATCCGGTTGGGCGGGGCGGGGAGCGCAAAAGCCTCGGCCAGACCTTTGAGGAGCTTGGTCTGTGTCGCCCCCTCGGCCATGCGGCGGGCAAGGGATTCGCGGGCGTTGCGGGCCGCACCTTCCACCAGCTCGGCCTTTTCGCCGCGCTGGGGCACGAGGATCTCGACCTTGCGGCCCAGCTTTTCGGACAGTGCCGCCTGCATCAGATCGGGGTTGTCCAAAGGATGCGACAGGATCAGCTGCCGGGGCGGTTCCTTGGTGTCGTAGAACTGGCCGATAAACGCCTCCAGCACTTCGGGGGCGTCGATGTCCGCGCCGATGCGGGGATAGAAATCGGCATTGCCCCAGTTCTGATGCGCACGGATGAAGAAGACCTGCACACAGGCCTGCCCGCCTTCCATGTGGAGCGCGATCACATCCGCCTCGGCCACGCCGCGCGGGTTGATGCCCTGCACATGGAAGGCGGGCAGGCC
>JAMWZG010000254.1 GCA_024304855.1 Paracoccaceae bacterium | reverse complement strand
GACATTCCACAAGGGCCTGAAAGGCCGCACCTTTATTTCGGTCCTGCCGGTGGCGGAGGCCGCTGAGTAAGCCGTCCTTCAGGTGACACACATGAGGGGATCGGCAAGACAGCCGGTCCCCTTTTCCTTTTCCGGCCCCCGTCCTTGCGGCAAGGCCGGAGGCACGTTCCAGCCCTGATCTGTTCACAGAACCGCCATGCTGCGGTGGCACAGAGGGCAGGTGCGCCATCCTTGTGTGACAGCTGTCATCGTTCCGGGGAGGGGGCGGTGACAGGGTAACGCGTGATGCCGGGGATGCAGCAAGGGCTGTGTCGCGGCCTGTGCCGCAGGACTGACCAGTTTCGGAGGAGACGACGGATGAAGATCGACCCCATACTCGCCCAACCCGTGATCGAAACCGAAAGGTTCGATCTGCGCCCGCTGCGCCTGTCGGATAAAGGGCTGATCGAGATGCACGGGGCCGACCGGCGCGTGGCGATGAACACGCGGTCGATCCCGCACCCGTTGCCGCCCGGCGCGACCGAGGCCTTTGTCGCCCGTGCCGTCTCTCCGAACCGGGTCGAGGATGTCTGGGCGATGGACGGCACCAAGATGGGCGGACCCGAGGTGATGGGCGTCATCAGCCTGGCGCGGATGGAGCGGAACCAGTCGGAAGTCGGATATTGGGTGGCCCCGGCCTATTGGAATTCGGGCGTGGCCTCGGCTGCGGTCTCGGCGCTGGTGGCGGCCAATCCGCAGTCCTGCCGGACGATGTTCGCGGAAGTGTTTCAGGACAATCCGGCCTCGGCGCGGGTTCTGACGAATTGCGGGTTCGAGTATCTGGGCGATGCGGAAACCTTTTCGGTCGCGCGTGGTGCCAAGGTCGCCACATGGACCTATAGTCGAAAACTGGATTGAGCAGGGCAGGGTCTTTGCGATAGGGGAAGTGCATGAAGTTTCTTGATCTCGCAAAGGTCTATATCCGGTCCGGTTCGGGCGGCGGCGGAGCAGTCAGCTTCCGGCGCGAGAAGTTCATCGAGTTCGGTGGCCCCGATGGTGGCGACGGCGGCTCTGGTGGCTCGGTCTGGGTCGAGGCGGTGGACGGTCTGAACACGCTGATCGACTTCCGTTATCAGCAGCATTTCTTTGCCCAGAACGGTCAGGCCGGAATGGGCCGCCAACGCACGGGCAAGGATGGCGATGACATCGTGTTGCGTGTCCCCGTCGGCACCGAGATTCTGGACGAGGATGAGGAAACCGTTCTGGCCGATATGACCGAACTGGGCCAGCGCGTGCTTCTGGCCAAGGGCGGCAATGGCGGCTGGGGCAACCTGCATTTCAAGACCTCGACCAATCAGGCGCCGCGCCGCGCCAATCCGGGACAGGAGGGGGTGGAACGCACGCTCTGGCTGCGCCTCAAGCTGATTGCGGATGCGGGGCTGTTGGGGATGCCCAATGCGGGCAAATCCACCTTTCTGGCGGCTGTTTCGAATGCGCGGCCCAAGATCGCGGATTATCCCTTTACCACGCTGCACCCTAACCTGGGTGTCGTGGGGATCGACAATGCGGAATTCGTCATGGCCGATATTCCGGGCCTGATCGCCGGCGCCTCCGAGGGGCGGGGGCTGGGGGATCGGTTCTTGGGCCATGTGGAGCGTTGCGCGGTGCTGTTGCATCTGGTCGATGGCACCTCGCCCACGCTGGACGAGGATTACCGTGCCATCATCACCGAGCTTGAGCTTTACGGCGGCGATCTGGCCGACAAGCCGCGCGTGACCGCGCTGAACAAGATCGACGCGCTGGATGACGAGGAACGGATCGAAGCCCGCACCCGGCTGGAGGCCGAGGTGGGCGGGCCAGTGATGATGCTGTCCGGTGTGTCGGGCGAAGGCGTGCCCGAGGTGCTGCGCGCGGTGCGGGCGCAGATCACGGCGGACCGGCTGCGGATGACGCAGGCCGATGCGGATGAGGATCAGCCGTGGCGTCCGTAAATGCCTGTCTCTCGGACAGCGCCCTGCGCCTGACGGCGGCGCGGCGGGTCGTCGTCAAGATCGGCTCGGCCCTGCTGGTGGACCGCAAGACGGGCCGCCTGCGACAGGACTGGCTGACAGGTCTGGCGCAGGATGTCGTCTGGCTCAAATCGCTGGGCAAGGATGTGATTCTGGTCTCCTCGGGCTCGATCGCGCTGGGGCGCGGTGTGCTGGGCCTGCCGGCCACGACGCTGGCGCTGGAACAGTCGCAGGCCGCCGCTGCGGTGGGTCAGATCCGGCTCGCCCGCGCCTATGAGGAGGTGCTGGCTCCGCATGGGATCACCACGGGTCAGATCCTCGTGACGCTGGAGGACAGCACGGACCGCCGCCGCTATCTGAACTCGCGCGCGACGATGGAAATGCTGATCGGGCTGGGCGTCGTGCCCATCGTGAACGAGAATGACACGGTCGCTACGGATGAAATCCGCTATGGCGACAATGACCGGTTGGCGGCGCAGGTCGCTGTGACCGTGGGGGCGGATCAATTGATCCTGCTGTCGGATGTGGATGGCTTCTACTCGGCCAATCCGCAACACGATCCGGATGCGGAGTTTTTCCCGGTGATCGACCGGATCACCCCGCAGATCGAGGCGATGGCGGGCGATGCCGGATCGGGCCTGTCCAAGGGCGGGATGAAGACCAAGCTGATGGCCGCCAAGACCGCCACCGCGGCCGGTTGCGCCATGGCCATCACGGAAGGATCGGTGCTGCGCCCCTTGCAGGCTCTGGCGCAGGGGGCCCGCGCCACATGGTTCACGGCGCAGGTCGATCCGCAGGCCGCGCGCAAACGCTGGATCGCCGCGATGAAACCGCGCGGAGAGGTGACGCTGGACGCAGGTGCCGTAGCGGCTCTGGCCGGTGGCAAAAGCCTGCTGCCCGCCGGTGTCACCGCGACCTCGGGCCGTTTCGGGCGCGGCGATCCGGTCGCGATCCTTGGCCCGGACGGGGCAAGCCTCGGTCAGGGGTTGATCCGCTACACCGCAGCGGAAGCCGCGTCGATCATCGGCCATCGCAGCGATGAGATCGAGGCGATCCTTGGCTATCCGGGACGCGCCGCGTTGATCCACCGTGATGACATGGCGCTGTAACCCCTTGTTTCTTTTTGCCTGAAATATCCCCGCCGGAGGCATCCGGCCCCGCAGACGGATCTGAACAATGACGCAAAGCCACGACCTTTCCGCCCAGATGGACATGATCGGTCGCCGCGCCCGTGCCGCGGCGGCGGAGCTGGCCTTTGCCCCATCCGCCACCAAGGCCACGGCGCTGATGGCGGCGGCCGATGCGATCACGGCGCAGGCCGAGGCGATCATCGCCGCCAATGCGCGCGATCTTGACTATGGGCGCGACAAGGGGCTGACACCTGCGATGATGGACCGGCTGATGCTGGACGCATCCCGCATCGCGGCGATTGCCGCCGGGCTGCGTGCCGTGGCGCAGCAGGATGATCCGGTGGGCCGCGTTCTGGCAGAATGGGACCGGCCCAATGGGCTGCATATCCGCCGTGTGGCCACGCCTTTGGGTGTGGTCGGCGTCATTTATGAAAGCCGGCCCAATGTGACGGCGGATGCCGGGGCGCTCTGCCTCAAGGCGGGGAATGCGGTGATCCTGCGTGGCGGGTCCGAGAGTTTCCATTCCTCGACCGCGATCCATGCCTGTCTGGTCGAAGGGCTGCGCGCGGCGGGGCTGCCTGCGGATGCGATCCAGCTGGTGCCCACCCGCGACCGTGAGGCGGTCAGCGCGATGTTGCGGATGACGGAATGGATCGACGTGATCGTGCCGCGTGGCGGCAAGGGGCTGGTCGGGCTGGTGCAGCGCGAGGCGCGGGTGCCGGTCTTTGCCCATCTGGAAGGGATCGTGCATATCTATGTCGATGCCAAGGCCGACCCGGATCTGGCGCGGCGCGTTGTGCTGAACGCCAAGACCCGGCGCACGGGCATTTGCGGGGCGGCGGAATGTCTGCTGATCCATCGCGATCTTGCCGCCACGCTGGGGGCCGATCTGATCCGTGACCTGCTGAACGCCGGGGTCGAGGTGCGCGCGGACGCGGACCTTGCGACGATTCCCGGCACGGTGCCGGCCACCGCAGAGGACTGGGGGCGCGAGTATCTGGACAGCATTATCGCAGCCCGCGTCGTCGCGGATGTCGATGAGGCCATTGCCCATATCCGGCAATATGGTTCGCAGCATACGGATTGCATCCTGACCGAAGATCCCGAGGCGGTTGCGCGGTTCTTCGAGCGGCTGGACAGTGCCATCCTGATGCACAACTCCTCGACCCAGTTCGCGGATGGGGGCGAATTCGGTATGGGCGCCGAGATCGGTATCGCCACGGGCAAGCTACATGCCCGCGGG
>JAMWZG010000253.1 GCA_024304855.1 Paracoccaceae bacterium | reverse complement strand
GAGATCAGAAAATTTTATCATGTGTATCCGTTGAGTACGGACACGTCACGGCCCGTTGCGTCTGATGGGGGTCGGACCCCTATGGCCCCGTGGTTATCCACATATGTGATCCCCGCGCTGGCCATAGCCTAAAGCGCGGCGGCGGTCAATGAGAGCGGGGCATCCTCACGCGCGCGCCCTGCCAGCGCGCATGGCCGGAGTGTCAGGCATCCGGGCAGGCATCCTGTCAGACATCCGGGAAATGCCGCGCGACAGCCGCGCGCAGGTCCAGCGTCGGACGGCGCAGCAACCCCTCCGCCTCGAGCGCGGCCAGATGCGCCGGTGTCGCGGTGCAGACCTGCTCATGGAAATGCCGCAACCCGCCCTCGCCATCCGCGTCGTGAATGGCCTTGAACATCTCATGCAGGGTCAGACCGCCATGGTCCACCGGCCGGTTCGGCTTGAGTTCGGACCGATAGCTGCCCTTCTCCAACCTGTAGTGGAAAGCCGCGATGAAAGCCTCCCAGCTTTTGGCATGGCAATGCAGCAATTCTGTCCCCGTCATCTCCTGCTGGCCGGGGTTCTGCACCTCGCCCACGGTGATGTTGTGGATATTCACCTTCAGATCCGCCACGCCCGTCCGATAGAACAGCTTGCCCGCCACATGGCTCAGAAACCCGCCATTCAGATGCGCGCCGTAATCGGGATAAAGCCGCTCCGTCTGCCGCGTCCGCTTGCCCCGGTCCAGCGCGCAGGCCTTGGCATAGAGCGGCTGATCGGGGGTGGCCTGCGCCAGCGCCTCGATCGGGCGGACCCGCGCACAGAAACACCCGGCGGGCAGGGCAGCCAGTTGCGCCGCGATAGTCCCCGCACCCGGCAGCAGGAATTCATCCACGTCGATATGCGCCAGCCAGTCCAGATCGCCCGCGCGGCCATAGGCATGGCGCGCATTCTCGAACTGGCGCGACTGGTGCTTGGCGCGCCGCTTCATGCCCAAAGCTGCCCAATAGGCGTCATCGGTCAGCATGGGGCGCAGCTTGGGATGCGCCTTCAGGATGCCATGGGCGGCGCGATTGTCATCATCCAGATAGACAAAGATCCGATGCGCCCCCAGATCAAGGTGATGGGCGGCAAAGCCCAGGATCGCCGCGACCGGGGCCTTGATCGTCGATACGATCCCCCATCGCGGCAGAGGGGCAGAGGGCTGCGCCCCGGTCATCCCTGCGGTTCCTCGCCAAAGACGCGCCGGATCTTGGCCGCGCTCTCCAGCGGCGCGCGCAACAGCATCCCATGCGCCTCCAACGCCGCGATCAGCCGCGGATTGCCCTCGCAGACCTCCGCGAAAAAGCCGCGCAACCCGGCCTCGCCCTCATCCTCCTGCAACAGTTCCAGAATGTCGCGCAGGCCCAGCCCCTCATCCTCGGCCTTGCGATAAGACCCCTGCATCATGCGGAACACCAGATGTTCGCGAAACGTCTCCCAATCGGGGGCATGGGCATGGCCCAGCCTGACCTGCGGCAGCGCCATGCGATTGCTGGCGGGCTGTCCGTTGAGCAACAGCGCGTGCAGACCGAAACGCAGCCCCGGTATCCCGCAGCGCGCCATCAGCTTGCCCTCGCGGTGGCTGATGAACCCGCCCCGCAGATGCCCGCCGAAGGTGGGGTAAATATCCTCCAGCACCGCCTTCTCCTGCCCGGCATCGGCCGGGGTCAGCTTGAAGCAGTCGCTCGTGCCCGCCAGCAACTCGGCCGGCGGCAGATGCAGCGCGGCAATATCGCCCGGCAAGCCCGCCAGTTGCGGCTTCAGCGCCGCGTCGGACAGGATAAACTCGTCCACATCGACATGCGCCAGAAAATCCAGATCGCTGCGCTGATAGGTCTGCGTCGCCACCCAGGCTTGCCGCAGCTGATGGGTCTTCATCCGGGGTTTCTTCTGCCCCTCCCACCAGTCCGCGTCGCAGGTCGTGACCTCGATTCTGGGATGGCGCGACAGATAGGCGACGGCCTCGGGATGCGGCTCGTCCAGAAAAAGATGCAGACGATCCGCGCCAAGATCCAGATGATGCGCCGCAAAGGCCGCGATCCGGGGCAGGGGCGCCTTGACCAGCGACACCGTGCCCCAGCGCAGCGCGCGCGGATCGGTCTTCACCACACGGGCCGGCACCGGAATATGCTGCGTCGGGGCGGCATGGCCGCGCTTGGGCCGGATACCCTCGGCCTTCTGCATCTTCTCGCGCTGCTGCCGCATCAGGCGCAAGCGGCGGAACACGGTGCGCTGATCCGCGATCAACAGCTCCAGCAGATGCCGCGCCAAGGGCGCCAGCACCGCATCCGTGCCCGCCTCCTGCCACAGCCGGCCCAGCAGGTTCACATCCAGCCCGCCACCCCCCAGCGCATAGGCATCCATCTGCAAGGCCAGCGGCGTCTGCGGCCGCCGCGCCCAGTCAAAGGGCTGATCGGGCTTGCTTCCGGAATATAGCCGCTCCGTCTCATAGAGCTTCATCATCCCGAACATCAGGCTCAGGCTCTGCCCCAGCCGCCGCTGCACCTCGGTCGCGCCATGATCCCCGAATGTGGTGATGGCCGACACCAGCCAGCGCGCGTCCAGCCGCTGCAAGAGCCAGTCGGATTCCTCGGTCCACAGGCGCAGGAACAACGCCGCCGTCTGCGCAGGTGCCGCGCGGCGGCGCAGATGCGCGATCAACAGCCCATGCAACAGCATCAGCGCGGGCAGCCCGTCGAATTCCTCGGACAATTCACGCAGCTTGCGCGCATAGGTAGAGCGCGATCCCGCCACATCCGGGGCCCGCCCATCGACCCGCGCCGTCTTGAGCGGCGCGAAATCCAGATCGAGCGGCGGCAAACCCTCCGCCCCCTCATAGGTAAAGGGCTCTCGTCGCCCCTCCATCTGCGTCAGGATGGCGTCAAAACCGCCGGGATAGGTGGGGGCACTGGCATCACTCATGCGGCGCAGAATGGGTGGTGGCCACGCCGCTTGCAAGCCCGCTCAAAGCCCCTTTTTGCAGATAAGCCGCCGCTGCGGCAGGACTGCCATGCCACAGCGCCGGACCCGCCCGGTTCAGACCATCATTTCCTTGGTCGCGGTCAGGGTGACATCGGGATAATCCCGCTCGATCCGGTCAATGTCCCATTGCAGCCGCGTCAGATAGACAATGTCGCCATCATGGTCATGAGAGATATGCTGCTTGTTCGCCGCCACAAACTTTTCAACGGCTTGCCGCTCGCCCTTCACCCAGCGCGCCGAGGTGAACTGCGACGGTTCGAACCGCACGGGCAGGCCATATTCCAGCTCGATCCGGCTGGCCAGCACCTCGAATTGCAGCGCGCCCACCACGCCCACGATGAAGCCCGACCCGAAGGCCGGCTTGAACACCTTGGCCGCGCCCTCTTCGGCAAACTGCATCAGCGCCTTCTCAAGATGCTTGGCCTTCATCGGATCGCCCGCGCGGCAGGTCTGCAACAACTCGGGTGCAAAGGACGGAATCCCCGTCACCCGGAGCGCCTCCCCCTCGGTCAGCGTGTCGCCGATGCGCAACTGCCCGTGGTTGGGAATGCCGATGATATCCCCCGCCCAGGCCTCCTCGGCCAGTTCGCGGTCAGAGGCCAGAAACATCACCGGATTGGTGATCGTCATCGGCTTCTTGCTGCGCACATGGGTCAGCTTCATCCCCCGGATGAAATGCCCAGACGCCAGACGCACGAAAGCCACCCGGTCGCGATGCTTGGGGTCCATATTCGCCTGAACTTTGAAGACAAAGCCCGAGACGTTTGTTTCCTCAGGCAAAATCGCGCGCGGCTCGGCCCGTTGCGGCTGCGGCTCCGGCCCCAGATGGCCGATTCCGTCCATCAACTCCTTGACCCCGAACGAATTGATGGCCGAACCGAACCAGATCGGCGTCATCGACCCGTCCTGCACCGCCTTGATGTCCAGCGCAGGCAGCAGCGCGCGGGCCATCTCGACCTCCTCGCGCAGGGTCGCCAGCTGGGCCGCCGGCACATGCGCGGCCAGACGCGGATCGTCCAGCCCGTTGATCTCGACCGTCTCGGCCACCACGTTGCGATCCGCCCGGTCCATCAGCTCCAGCCGGTCGCGCAGCATGTCGTAACAGCCGATGAAATCGCGCCCCATCCCGATGGGCCAGCTTGCGGGCGTCACGTCAATCGCCAGATTCTCCTGAATCTCGTCGATGATGTCGAATGTGTCGCGGCTTTCCCGGTCCATCTTGTTGCAGAAGGTCAGGATCGGCAGATCGCGCAACCGGCACACCTCGAACAGCTTGCGCGTCTGGCTCTCCACCCCCTTGGCGCCGTCGATCACCATCACCGCCGCATCCACCGCCGTCAGCGTGCGATAGGTATCCTCGGAAAAATCCGAGTGACCGGGC
>JAMWZG010000252.1 GCA_024304855.1 Paracoccaceae bacterium | reverse complement strand
CGCAGGGGGCGGCGTGCAGGCCGCAAGCAGCAGGCACAGGGGGGCGATCCACGCCACGCGACCTGTGCCCTTGCGCAGGATATGCCCCCATGAGTCGGTCCGAGAGAATCGATCTGTCGTCAACATCTGGTAGTTGCCCCGTGTCCTTTCCGCATCATCCGGCGATTTGCCCGAAGATGCAGCACTGTCACCTGCAACCCAGCCAGACTGAAGCCAACCTCTGAGAAATGGGGAGTAAGCGCGCCGAAATCAACGGCTTTCATCGCATATCCACAAAGCTGTCCCCAAGGGTGCAAAACCAACTGCCATTGCGCGAGCGCGACGCGACTCGCAGAAAAATGGGTCAAGCGGATTTTCTTGCCAGAATGGTAAAATCTTAAGTTGACGATGGGGCCTCTCATACGTCAGATTGTGTAGGCCGAGAGAGCGACCCACTAGATATAGTGTTTATCAGAAGGGGCCGCGGCGAGGGACAAACAAAAACCAGATCGGGCAGGGCGGCTTGCGCAACGACGGAGCCGCCAGAATGACCCGCAATAGGGACTGCCCCGTTCAGGGGCAAGCCACTGGTGTGCCTTGTCCGTCCAGTTTCGGTCCGGCGGTGCCGCGCAATGACGCGGGATCGAAATGCAAAGCTATGAGATGAGGCACGTCATGAAAATCGAGAGAAAATTCACCAAAGCCGGGCAAGACGCGTATGCGGCGCTGGATTTCGTCAAGACTGCATCCGAGATCCGCAACCCCGATGGCACCGTCGTGTTCCGTCTGGACGAGGTCGAAGTGCCCTCCACCTGGTCGCAGGTCGCCTCTGACGTCATAGCGCAGAAATATTTCCGCAAGGCCGGCATTCCGGTCAAACTGAAGAAAGTCGCGGAAGAGGGCGTGCCCGAATTCCTGTGGCGATCGGTTCCCGCCAGCGACAAGACCGAGAAGACGGGCGAGACATCGTCCAAGCAGGTGTTCGACCGTCTGGCCGGGGCCTGGGCCTATTGGGGTTGGAAGGGTGGCTATTTCAGCACCGAGGAAGACGCCCGCGCCTATTTCGACGAGATGCGCTTCATGCTGGCCACCCAGCGCGCCGCGCCCAACAGCCCGCAGTGGTTCAACACCGGCCTGCACTGGGCTTACGGCATCGACGGCCCGTCGCAGGGGCATTACTATGTGGATTACCAGACCAAAGAGCTGACCAAATCCTCCAGTGCCTATGAGCATCCGCAGCCGCACGCCTGCTTCATCCAATCGGTCAAGGACGATCTGGTGGGCGACGGCGGGATCATGGACCTTTGGGTGCGCGAGGCGCGCCTGTTCAAATACGGCTCGGGCACGGGCACCAACTTCTCCTCGCTGCGCGCGGATGGAGAGCGGCTGTCGGGCGGTGGCAAATCCTCGGGCCTGATGGGTTTCCTCAAGATCGGTGACCGCGCTGCGGGTGCGATCAAATCCGGCGGCACCACGCGCCGCGCGGCCAAAATGGTGATCGTCGATGCCGATCACCCCGATATTCAGGAATACATCAACTGGAAGGTGAAGGAGGAGCAGAAGGTCGCCAGCATCGTCGCGGGGTCGAAGATGCACGAGCAGAAGCTGAACGCGATCTTCGCCGCGATCAAGGCCTGGGACGGCAGTTCCGAGGATTCGGTTGACCCCGCCAAGAACCCGCAGCTGAAGGACGCGATCCGCAGCGCCAAAAAGGTCATGATCCCCGAGACTTACGTCAAGCGCGTGCTGGATTACGCCAAGCAGGGCTATGGGTCGATCGAATTTCCGACCTATGACACCGACTGGGACTCCGAGGCCTATGCATCCGTGTCGGGCCAGAACTCGAACAACTCGGTCCGCGTGACGGATGCCTTCCTCAAGGCGGTCGAGAACGATGCCGATTGGGAGCTGATCCGCCGCACCGACGGCTCGGTCGCCAAGACGATCAAGGCGCGCGACCTGTGGGAAGACATCGGCCATGCTGCCTGGGCCTGTGCCGATCCGGGCATTCAGTATCATGACACCGTCAATGACTGGCACACCTGCCCCGAAGATGGCGCGATCCGTGGGTCGAACCCCTGCTCGGAATACATGTTCCTGGACGACACCGCCTGTAACCTTGCGTCGATGAACCTGCTGACCTTTTACAAGGATGGCCAGTTCCAGGTCGAAGACTATATGCACGCCACCCGCCTGTGGACCGTGACGCTGGAAATCAGCGTGATGATGGCGCAGTTCCCGTCCAAGGAAATCGCGCAGCTCTCCTATGAGTTCCGCACGCTGGGTCTGGGCTATGCCAATATCGGTGGTCTGCTGATGAACATGGGCCTGGGCTATGACAGCGACGCAGGCCGCGCCATGTGCGCCGCGCTGACCGCGATCATGACCGGCGTGTCCTATGCCACATCCGCAGAAATGGCGGGCGAGCTGGGGGCCTTCGACGGCTACAAGCGCAACAGCAAGCACATGCTGCGCGTCATCCGCAACCATCGCAACGCCGCCTATGGGGCGACCGATGGCTATGAGGCGCTGGCGACCAAGCCGGTTCCGCTGGATCACGCCAACTGCCCCGATGCGCGACTGGTCGATCTGGCCATGTCGTCCTGGGACGAGGCGCTGCGCCTTGGCGAAAAGAACGGCTACCGTAACGCG
The DNA here is from genome assembly GCA_024304855.1 of Paracoccaceae bacterium. Taxonomy (GTDB): domain Bacteria; phylum Pseudomonadota; class Alphaproteobacteria; order Rhodobacterales; family Rhodobacteraceae; genus Seohaeicola. Next base: position 1,766 of record JAMWZG010000252.1, on the reverse strand, counting down.
CAGGTCTCCGTGATCGCGCCGACCGGCACCATCGGTCTGGTGATGGATTGCGACACCACGGGGATCGAGCCTGACTTTGCGCTGGTGAAGTTCAAGAAACTGGCCGGTGGCGGCTATTTCAAGATCATCAACCACTCGGTGCCCGGCGCCCTTGAGAAGCTGGGCTATGGCTCGGCCCAGATCGAGGAGATCGTGTCCTATGCCGTCGGCCACGGCAGCATCGGCAACGCGCCCGGCATCAACACCACCAGCCTGATCGGCCATGGCTTCGGCCCGCGCGAGATCGAGAAGGTGGAACGTGCGCTGGGGTCGGCCTTCGACATCCGCTTCGTGTTCAACCAGTGGACGCTGGGCACCGAATTCTGCCAGAACGTGCTGGGCATCCCGGCCGAGAAGCTGGCTGATCCCACCTTCGACCTGCTGCGTCATCTGGGTTACAGCAAGGCGGATATCGAGGCGGCGAATGACCATGTCTGCGGCACCATGACCCTTGAGGGCGCGCCGCATCTGGACCCCAAGCACTACCACATCTTCGATTGCGCCAATCCCTGCGGCAAGAAGGGCAAGCGTTACCTGAGCGTGAACAGCCACATCTACATGATGGCCGCCGCGCAGTCCTTCATCTCGGGCGCGATTTCCAAGACGATCAACATGCCCAACGATGCCACGATCGAGGATTGCCAGAAAGCCTATGAGCTGAGCTGGAAACTGGGGGTCAAGGCCAACGCTCTCTATCGTGACGGCTCGAAACTCAGCCAGCCTCTGGCATCGGCGCTGGTCGAGGATGATGACGAGGCGCTGGAGATCCTCGAGTCCGGCTCTGCACAGGAGAAGGCCGCCGTCATCGCCGAGAAGATCGTCGAGAAAATCATCATCAAGGAAATCGCCCGCGGCCGCGAAAAGCTGCCCGAGCGGCGCAAAGGCTATACCCAGAAGGCCATTGTCGGCGGGCACAAGGTCTATCTGCGCACCGGCGAATATGCCGACGGCCAGCTGGGCGAGATCTTCATCGACATGCACAAGGAAGGTGCCGGTTTCCGCGCGATGATGAACAACTTCGCCATCGCCGTGTCCGTGGGTCTTCAGTATGGCGTGCCGCTGGAGGAGTTCGTGGACGCCTTCACCTTCACCAAATTCGAGCCCGCAGGGCTGGTGCAGGGCAACGACTCGATCAAGAACGCAACCTCGATCCTGGACTACATCTTCCGCGAACTGGCCGTGTCCTATCTGGACCGGACCGATCTGGCCCATGTCAAACCGCAGGGTGCCAGCTTCGACGATCTGGGTCGGGGCGAGGAAGAGGGCGTGTCGAACGTCTCCGAGATCTCCGAGAACGCAGCCTCGCGCAGCCTTGAGGTGCTGAAACAGATCAGCTCGACCGGCTATCTGCGCAAGCGTCTGCCGCAGGAACTGGTAGTGTTTCAGGGCGGCCAGAACGGCATGACCGAGCTGATGCGCACTGGCACGGACCCGGTCTCGGCGTTGCAGACACTGGTGCCCGAAACCAGCATCCGCGCCTCGGCCAGCGTGACCACGACCACGGCCATGGCCAGCGGCACCGTGACGATGGATGCACGCACCAAGGCCAAGATGCAGGGCTATGAGGGCGAGGCCTGCGGCGATTGCGGAAACTACACGCTGGTGCGCAACGGCACCTGCATGAAGTGCAACACCTGCGGCGCGACGAGCGGGTGCAGCTAAAGAGATTGGGGGGCGTTAATGCGCCCCTCATCGCAGGTTTCCTTCGGAAACCCACGACATCCGGA
>JAMWZG010000251.1 GCA_024304855.1 Paracoccaceae bacterium | reverse complement strand
GCCCATCCCCAGCAGGAGGTAGGCGTTGACCGACACTTCGGCTATGGGAAGGTAGATCTGCATGGCTATCCCTAGCGCGCTGTGGCTTCAAAAGGCAAGCGAAGCGCGGCCGATTTCCCCTCAGGCATGATCCTGCGGGCCGTTCTGGACTTATCCGCCGCGCTCAGCGTTCTTTGACATAGGGTTCGCCGCCCGCGCGGGGCGGCACGGCCTTGCCGATGAAGCCTGCCAGAATCACCACGGTCAGGATATAGGGCAGGGCGTCCATCACCTGCACCGGCAGGGTGACAAACCCGAGGTCGAGGTTCTGATAGCGCAGGGCAATGGCTTGCAGGAAGCCAAAGAGCAGCGTCGCATAGAGCGCGTGCCAGGGCCGCCATTTGGCAAAGATCAGCGCCGCCAGCGCGATATAGCCGCGCCCTGCCGTCATGTCCTGCACGAACCCCGCTTGCAGCGCGGTCGCAAGGTAAGCCCCCGCCAGACCACAGAGCAGCCCGCAGATCAGCACCGCCGCATAGCGCAGCCGCACGACCGAGATGCCGGCCGTGTCCACCGCCTCGGGGTTTTCGCCCACCGCGCGCAGGCGCAGGCCGAAGCGGGTGCGATAAAGCACCCACCATGTCAGCGGCACGCAGGCAAAGGCCATGTAGACAAGGATCGAATGCCCCGAGATCAGCTCATAATAGATCGGTCCGATGACCGGCACCTCGCGCAGCGCCTCGGCCCCCGGCAGGGTGATCCCGCCGAAGCGCCCGCTGGCCAGCAGGGCAGGGGTGCGGCCGCCTTGCTGGAACCAGCTTTGCGCGATCAGCACGGTCAGGCCGGCCGCCAGAAAATTGATGGCCACGCCCGAGATCAGCTGATTGCCGCGAAAGGTGATCGAGGCCAGACCGTGCAGACCCGACAGCGCCAGTGACGCCACGATCCCCGCGCCCAGCCCCAGCCAGACCGACCCCGTGACCGCCGCGATGGCCGCGCTGAAAAAGGCGGCGGCCAGCATCTTGCCCTCAAGCCCGATGTCGAAAATGCCCGCGCGTTCGCTGAACAGCCCGGCCAGACAGGCCAGCAGCAGCGGCGTCGCCAGACGCACGGTGGAATCGAGTATTTGCAGAACGGTGATCAGATCCATCACGCGCCCCTCCGCCGCAGGGCCATGAAGATCCGCTCCAGCGGCATCCGCACCATGTTGTCCAGCGCGCCCGTGAACAGGATCACCAGCGCCTGAATGACGATGATCAGCTCGCGCGGGATGGATGTCCACAGCGCCAGCTCTGCCCCGCCCTGATACAGGAACCCGAACAGGATCGCCGCCAGAAACACCCCGAACGGGTGGCTGCGCCCCATCAGTGCCACGGCGATTCCGATGAAGCCGGCCCCTTCGGTCGCGTTCAGGACCAGCCGTTCCGCCTCGCCCATGACGTTGTTGATCGCCATCATGCCCGCCAGCCCGCCCGAGATCAGCATGGTGATCACGGTGATCTTGGTGGGGCTGATGCCGGCATAGCGCGCGGCGGGTTCGGAATGGCCGAAGGCGCGGATCTCATAGCCCAGACGCGTGCGCCAGATCAGCACCCAGACCAGCACGCAGGCCAGAATCCCCACAAGGAAAGAGATATTGGCCGGGGCCGCCTTGGAAAAGCCGATCCCCAGCGGGGCCAGCAGGTCATGCAGGCTGGGCAGATTCGTCGCCTCGGGAAAGCGCGCGGTCGAAGGGTCCATCCCCCCGCGCGGCTTCAGCGGGCCGACCAGCAGCCAGTTCAGCAGGGCGGCGGCGATGAAGTTGAACATGATCGTGGTGATCACGATATGGCTGCCGCGCTTGGCTTGCAGCACGGCGGGCAGAAAGGCCCAGGCCGCGCCGAACAGCGCCGCGCCCAGGGTTGACGCGATCAGCGCCAGCGACCAATGCGGCCAGGGCAGATAGAGACAGACCAAGGCCACGCCAAGCCCGCCCAGCATCGCCTGCCCCTCGCCGCCGATGTTGAACAGCCGCGCGTGAAAGGCCACGGCCACGGCCAGCCCGGTGAACATGAAATTCGTGGCGTAATAGAGCGTATAGCCCCAGCCATAGGTCGATCCCAGCGCCCCCTTGACCATCAGGTTCAGCGCGTTGATCGGGTCTTCGCCAATCGCCAGGATCACCAGCCCCGAGATCATCGCCGCCAGAAACAGCGAGATCAGCGGGATCAGCACCACATCGGCCCATTTCGGCATCCGCTCCATCAGGCGGCCTTTCCGGTCGAGACGCCGGCCATCATCAGGCCCAGTTCGCGGGCGCTGGCCTGCTCGGCCGCGACCTCGCCCATGATGCGGCCGTCAAAGATGACGGCAATCCGGTCGGACAGGGCCATGATCTCGTCCAGCTCTACACTGACCAGAAGGATCGCCTTGCCCGCATCGCGCAGGGCCACGATCTGCTGGTGGATGAATTCGATGGCCCCGATATCCACCCCGCGCGTCGGTTGCCCGATCAGCAGAAGGTCCGGTCCCCGCTCGATCTCGCGCGCCAGCACCACCTTTTGCTGGTTGCCGCCCGAGAATGCCTTGGCAGGCAGGCGCGGGTTGGGCGGGCGCACGTCGAAGCGCTGCATCTGCGCCGTGGCATGGTCCAGAATGGCCGCGTTGCGCATCAAGGGCCCGCTGGCGATGGACGGGTCGCGGTGATAGCCGAAGACCGAGTTTTCCCAGGCAGCATAATCCATGATCAGCCCCTTGCGCTGCCGATCCTCGGGCACATGGGCGATACCCGCCGCGCGGCGGCTCTGGCCATCGGCATGGGGGCCGCTCAGGTCGATGGGCGCGCCGTTCACGCGCACCGTGCCGGTGGCGGGCATCATGCCGCCCAGCACTTCCAGCAGTTCGGACTGCCCGTTGCCTGCAACCCCTGCCAGACCCAGCACCTCGCCCGCGCGCACGGTCAGCGCGATGCTGCGCAGCCGCTCCACCCCCGCCGCATCGACGACACGCAGGTTGTCCACCTCCAGCACGGGTTTGCCGGGGGTGGCGGGGGTCTTTTCCACCCGCAGCAGCACCTTGCGCCCCACCATCAGCTCGGCCAGTTGCTCGGGGCTGGTCTCGGCGGTCTTGACGGTCGCCGTCATCTCGCCGCGCCGCATCACGCTGACGGTATCGGTGATCTCCATGATCTCGCGCAGCTTGTGGGTGATCAGGATGATCGTCTTGCCCTCATCGCGCAGGTTGCGCAGGATGCGGAACAGGTGATCCGCCTCGGGCGGGGTCAGAACGCCGGTCGGCTCGTCCAGGATCAGGATGTCGGCCTGCCGATAGAGCGCCTTGAGGATCTCGACCCGTTGCTGCATCCCCACGCCGATCTCCTCGATCACCGCATCGGGATCGACATTCAGCTCGTATTCCGTGGCCAGCGATTTCAGCGCCGCCCGCGCCTTGGCCAGGCTGGGGCGCAGCAGGTGGCCGTCCTCGGCGCCCAGAATGATATTCTCCAGCACGGTGAAATTTTCGACCAGCTTGAAATGCTGGAACACCATGCCGATTCCGGCGGCGATGGCGGCCTGACTGTCGGGGATGGTGGTCTTTGTCCCGCTGATGAAAATCTCGCCGTCATCGGCCTTGTAGAAGCCGTAAAGGATCGACATCAGCGTGGATTTGCCCGCGCCATTCTCGCCGATGATACCGTGGATCGTGCCGGGCATGACGCGCATCGAGATGCCCTTGTTGGCCTGCACCGGGCCAAACGCCTTGGAGATGCCGCGCAACTCGATGGCGGGCACCTGTGCGTCCGGCGCGGCAGTCTCCTGCCGCGCCGCGTCTGTCTGCGCTTCGGTCATGCTCAGAAGGTCAGGACCGGGCAGCTGTCGTCCGAGGTATAGTCATGCACGCTGATCTCGCCCGCGATGATCCTTTCGCGCGCAGCATCCACGGCGGCCTTCATCTCGTCCGAGACCAGATCCGCGTTATTCTCGTCCAGCGCATAGCCCACGCCTTCGGCCGCCAGATCAAGCACCTCGACCCCCGCTTCCAGCTCGGTCCCGGCCTTCATCACGTTATACACGGCCACATCGACACGCTTGAGCATCGAGGTCAGCACCTTGCCCGGATGCAGGTGGTTCTGGTTGCTGTCCACGCCGATCGACAGGATACCCTCGTCGGCGGCGGTTTGCAGCACGCCCACGCCGGTGCCGCCTGCGGCCGCATAGATCACATCCGCGCCCTGACCGATCTGCGACAGGGTCAGTTCGGACCCTTTGACCGGGTCGTTCCAGGCCGCCGGGGTGGTGCCGGTCATGTTGGCGATGATGGTGGCATCGGCATTGACCGCCTTGACGCCCTGCGCATAGCCGCAGGCGAATTTGCGGATCAGGGGCACGTCCATGCCGCCGATGAAGCCCACGGTGTTCGATTTGGACGCCATCGCCGCCATCATGC
>JAMWZG010000250.1 GCA_024304855.1 Paracoccaceae bacterium | reverse complement strand
ACATGTCCGTCGCCGCTGCCCGCGCGGCTGCGCGCGCTGTTCACATCGGGGCTGTCGGGTCCGATGGGCGTTGGGCGCTTGACCTGCTGACGGAATATGGCGTGGACACCCGCCATATCGCTGTCGTTGAAAAAGCCACCGGGAATGCGATTGTCCTGTTGGACCCGCATGGTGAGAATACGATCATCATTGATCACGGCGCCAATCATGCCCTGACCGAAAATCAGGTCGGGCTGGCACTGGCCGAAGCCTCGCCGGGTGACATTCTTCTGATGCAGAACGAGACGACGCTTCAAGGCTTTTGCGCAAGGATGGGCTCTGATCTTGGTTTGCGCGTCGTCTATGCCGCTGCCCCTTTCGAGGTGGATGCCGTTCTGGCCGTGTTGCCGCATATCGACATGCTCATCCTGAACGAGGTCGAGGCGGAGCAGTTATCGAACGCTCTTGGAAAACCGCCAGAGGCGCTGGGCTTGAGTGATGTCGTCATCACGCTTGGGGCGAGGGGGTGTCGCTGGTTCACCCGCAGCGCCGCTCAGGCTCTTGATGTCCCGGCGCTGGCCGTCACGCCCGTCGATACAACCGGGGCCGGTGACACCTTTACGGGGTATCTGCTGGCAGGATTGGATCGTGGTATGCCAATGGAACAGGCCCTTCATCTGGCGACTAGGGCTGCGGCTCTCATGGTCACAAGGGTAGGGGCGGCAGATGTGATCCCCGACCTTCTTGAGGTTCAGCAGATGTATCAGCCGCCCGCGAAGGGTGCCTGATCGCCCCAAAGCTGTCGCACACGCTGATCGCGGCCACAGCCTTCACGGTATCGCTTGTAAGCGTCCGATTGCTTGATCGGTCCGAACCGGGTCAGAACCCGATTGTCGCCTTTGTAGTAGTCCTGATGATAATCTTCAGCCAGATAGAACTGTGCTGCGGGCAGAACAGGTGTGACGATGGATTGCCCAAGATCCTTTTGAGCCTGAGTAACTGCCGCCTGAGCCAAGCCTTTTTCCGCAGTATCAGAGACGAAAATCGCCGTGCGGTAACTGTCGCCCCGGTCGCAGAACTGCCCTCCCGCATCCGTCGGATCGACAGACCGCAGGAACATCGCCAAAAGGGTTTCCCGTGAAACCTTGTCTGCGTCAAATGTGATCTGGACCGCTTCGTAATGCCCGGTCCTGCCGCCTGTCACCTGCTTGTATGTCGGGTTCTGCGTGGTCCCGCCGGTGTAGCCAGACACAACCTCCTGCACGCCGGGGACTTTCTCGAAATCCGCTTCGACACACCAGAAGCACCCACCTGCCACAGTCAGGGTCTGGGTATCCGCCGCGACGGCCGCGCGCCCGGTCAGCGAAAACCCGGCCGCCATGGCAAGGGCCAGAACAAGCAGTTTCAGGTCATTGGGTCGTCGGGTCATGTCATACCTCCAATTTCCCCCGCAGATTGCGCCTGAATCGGCTCTTGGCATAGCCCTGAAAGGGCCCGGTCACGCAAGGGTGAGATGGCGTGAACGCCTTTCCAATCTGCGTTTTCCCGTCTAGCCTTCTGGAAAACAGGAGAGGCAGATGACCGACCACGTGACCACGCATCAGGCGGCAGAGGACGCGCGCAACGAAACGATCAAAATCTGGCTAAACGGGCGCATCGTGCCCAAAGCCGAAGCTGTCGTGAGTGTCTATGACAGCGGCTTCATGCTGGGCGATGGGGTGTGGGAAGGAATTCGTCTCTATAACGGAAAGTGGGCCTTTCTTGACGAACATATGGACCGTCTGTTCGAGGCGGCTAAGGCCATTGATCTGGACATCGGATCGACTCGCGATCAGGTGGTTCAGGCCGTGTTAGACACGCAGCACGCCAATGAAATGTCCGATGACGCCCATGCCCGCCTGATGGTGACGCGTGGGGTCAAGACACGGCCATTCCAGCACCCCAAGCTGTCGCAGCAAGGTCCGACCATCGCGATCATCATGGAACATTCCAAGCCCAGCATTCCGCGCCCGATCCGCCTTGCCACCGTTCCGCATCTGCGTGGTTTGCCGATGACGCAAGATCCCAAACTGAACAGCCATTCCAAACTGAACTGTATCCTGGCTTGCATCGCCGCCGAGAAGGCCGGGGCGGACGAGGCGTTGATGCTGGATGTGCATGGTTTCGTGAACACGACGAATGCCTGCAACTTCTTCATCGTTCGCAAGGGGCAGGTCTGGACCAGCACGGGTGATTATTGCATGAACGGCATCACCCGGCAGAAAGTGATCGACCTCTGCCGCGAGAACGGTATCCCGGTGTTCGAACGCAATTACTCGCTTGTCGATACCTATGGTGCGGATGAGGCGTTTCTCACCGGCACTTTTGGCGCGCAAACGCCAGTGGGCGTGATTGACGGCCGGCAGATCGGAGAGGGGCAAATGGGTCCGCTGACCAAGCATATCAGGATGCTGTATCAGGCTCTGATTCAGCGGGAAACGGCCTGATCATGCGTATTGCGATGTGGTCCGGTCCGCGCAATCTTTCGACAGCGATGATGTATTCCTTTGGCGCTCGCCAGGACTTCGCGGTCGTGGACGAGCCGTTCTATGCCGCGTATCTGGCCAGAACTGGGCTGGATCATCCGATGCGCGATCAGATCATCGCCTCGCAGCCCAACGACCCCGATGAGGTGGCGTCCCTGCTGACCGGCCCGATTCCGCAGGGTCGCGCCCATTTCTATCAGAAGCACATGACCCAGCATATGATTGCCGGTGTCCCGCGCGACTGGTTTGGTCAGGCGCGCCATGTGTTCCTCATTCGTCATCCGGCGCGGGTGGTGGCCAGTTTCGGGGCAAAATATGACAATCCGACGCTGGCAGACATCGGCTTCACCCAGCAGACCGAGATTTTCGAGGAACTGACAACGCAGGGTATCGCACCGCTTGTCATCGACTCCTCCGACATCCGTCGCGATCCGCAGGGGATGCTGACGACCCTTTGTGAAGCGCTGGATTTGCCGTTTGATCCGGCCATGCTGTCATGGCCCCTCGGCGGACATCCCGCTGATGGCATCTGGGCACCGCATTGGTATGGGGCTGTCCACGCCTCAACCGGTTTTGCCCCGGCAGAGGGGCCGCTGCCCGAGATGACAGGTGCCGCCGCCGCACTGGTCGAGCAGGCCTTGCCGCATTACCGCAGGCTAGAGGCGATCAAGCTCTGAACGCAAAAGGGCGACCCGAAAGCCGCCCCTTCACCTGAATCAGAGACCGTTTCAGCCTTTGACGCGGCGGTTCCGCGTTGCAATCAGCTTCAGCCGTAGCGCGTTCAGGCGGATGAAGCCTTGAGCATCCTTCTGATCATAAGCGCCGGCATCTTCTTCGAAGGTCACATGCGCCTCGGAATAAAGGCTGTGATCCGACCAACGTCCCACGCAGGTCGCCAGACCTTTGTAGAGCTTCAACCGCACAGTGCCGGTCACATGTTCCTGGCTCTTGTCGATCAGGGCTTGCAGCATCTCCCGCTCGGGGCTGAACCAGAACCCGTTATAGATCAGCTCTGCATAGCGGGGCATGATGCTGTCCTTCAGATGGCCGGCACCCGCATCCAGGGTGATCTGCTCAATGCCGCGATGCGCCTCCAGCAGGACGGTGCCGCCAGGCGTTTCATAGATCCCGCGCGACTTCATGCCGACAAAGCGGTTCTCGACGAAATCCAGACGCCCGATCCCGTGCTTGCCACCCAGTTCGTTGAGTTTGGTCAGGATCGTGGCCGGGCTCATCGCTTCGCCATTGATCGCAACCGCATCGCCGCGCTCAAAGCTGACTTCGATATACTCCGGCGTATCGGGCGCGTCCTCGGGCGCGACGGTGCGCTGATAGACATATTCCGGCGCCTGCTCAGCAGGGTTTTCCAGCGCCTTTCCCTCGGACGAAGTGTGGAGCAGGTTGGCGTCAACGCTGAACGGTGCTTCGCCGCGCTTGTCCTTGGCAATCGGGATCTGGTTCGTTTCCGCGAACTCGATCAGCTTGGTCCGGCTGGTCAGATCCCACAGACGCCAAGGCGCGATCACTTTGATTTCCGGGTTCAGCGCATAGGCGCTGAGTTCAAAGCGCACCTGATCGTTGCCTTTGCCCGTCGCCCCATGGGCCACGGCATCCGCTCCGGTTTCGGCGGCAATCTCGACCAGACGCTTCGAAATCAAAGGCCGCGCAATCGAGGTGCCCAGCAGATAAAGCCCCTCATACAGAGCATTGGCGCGGAACATCGGAAAGACAAAATCGCGCACGAATTCTTCGCGGACATCTTCGATATAGATGTTCTCGGGCTTGATCCCCAAAAGTTCGGCCTTGGCGCGGGCAGGCTCCAGTTCTTCGCCCTGACCCAGATCGGCGGTAAAGGTCACGACCTCACAACCGTATTCGGTTTGCAGCCATTTCAGGATGATCGAGGTATCAAGGCCGCCGGAATAGGC
>JAMWZG010000025.1 GCA_024304855.1 Paracoccaceae bacterium | reverse complement strand
CCCGAATCCCGCCCGTCCCATTCAACCCGATGCGGTGTCCCGGAGGTGCCGGGTTGACCTGTCAGTTCACGCACCACAGTGCCATCCAGCGTCTTGATCGTCAGCGTCACAGACTGCGCCTCGCCTGACAGGGCGTAGGACAGGGCCGCCCGCCCCTCGCGCAGTTCGATGCGGTCGGTCGGAACGGTCACATCACGCCCGATCAGGGCCACGTCGGACAGGGCTTCGACATTGCCAAGCCGCTGGTCGATCTGTTCAAGGTTCGCATTGGTCGCGATGGACTGCTCGACCTGCGTGAGCTGCGCCAGTTGCGACACGAAGGTTGTGGAATCCATCGGTTCCAGCGGGTCCTGGTTCGAGACCTGCGCGATCAGCAGCTTCAGGAAACTCTGATAATCGACGCCAAGCGCGTCTTTCGCCGCCCCCGCGCCATTGGACATGGACGGATCGACATTGGATGTGGTGCGGGCGATTTCCATGATGTTTCCTCAGGTTAACATATCAAGCGAGCCGACGGGCCGTTGACGGGGAACGGCCAGAACCACGTCATCCTCGACAAGCCGTCCGGTTTCAGGGGCGCGCTGAGAGGGCGCCTCGCCCTGCTCGGCCTCGCGGCGGTGACGGTGGCTGAAATCCTCAAAGCTCAGATCCGCGTCCCGGACATCGGCCCCGCTACTGCTCAAGGTCAGCAACAGGCCGTCCCTGTCGCCGCGCAGCGCCTGAAGCACGGCCGGGTTCTCGGCGCGCAGGATGATGCGCAGCTTGCCTGCCTCATCGGGGCGCATGTCGATCTCGATCTCGCCCAGACCGCGCGGCGCAAGCGAGATCCGCGTCTGCCCGTCGCTGAACTGCGCGGTGCGGATCTGCTGCACAAGGTTCCGCGCAAAGCCCGAGGCGGGCGGGAGCCCGGCATCAGGCGCGCGCATCATGTCGGGCGCGCCCGGCGTAAGCGGGCGGGCATCGAGGGTCGTGACGGGGACAGGCATGGCGTCCGCCTCTGTTCCGGCGACGGTGGCGGCTATCGCGACGGTCACAAGGCCGCGCACATCCGGGCGCAGATCACCCGGACCGGCGGCCGGGGGCTGGGGACTGTCCAACCCGGCATCAACCGCAGGGCGTTGCGCGGAGAGCGGGGTTGGCAGCGGGGTCTGCTCTGTCCGGTCCTGACGTGGCATCGCCCCTGCGGGCGACGCGCCTTCTGCGCTGGACCAGAGCATCGGAGCCGTCTTCTGGACCGCAACGAGAAGGCCCCCGCTTTCGGTGACAGGCAGAGCAGCAAGCCCGGCCAGCGCGGCAATGAGCGATGCAGGGTCTTGCGCGGCACTGTCCAGCCCGGCAAGTGCTGCGGCGTCAAGCTGTCCCAGCGATGCGGCAAGGCGCGCGGCGGCGTCACCGCCCGTGGCGGCATCGAACTCCTGCAAAAGCGCCACGAAGGCGGTGATCATCTCGGCGGGATCTGCGGTGTCGCCGTCCTTCTGGAACCGGGCGATCAGGGCGTTCACATCCCGGATCATCGTCGTGAGCGCCTCGCTACCGGGCTGTTTTCCGGCACCGGCCTGACCCTTGGCCAGGGGTTTGTCGGCCCCTCCCTGCGGTCGGGTTGCGGCAAGAAGGGCTGCGAAGTCCCCTTCCTTTGGCTTTTCCGCCTGCGCGGGCGGCGGTGATCCCGCCTCGGCCGTCGCCTCCTCGGTGATCCGGGGTTTGGCGACCCCCTCCCCCTCGCTCTTGGCGGGCGCGGCGGGGCCGCTTGGAAACGGCGTGGTCAATGGCGATACGTTCATTCCCACCCCCTCAATGCAGCATGGTGCGGCTGAACCCCAAGGCCAGCAGATCGCGGCGCAAGCGGGTCAGCGCGCGGGTTTCGCGCTGTCGCAACCCCTGCAAGGACAGACCAAGGTCTGCCGCCACCACCTCGGGCGGTTCAGGGTCGGTGGCCAGACGGCGCCGCAGGATGATTTCCTTTTCGGTCGGGTCGAGAGAGGCCAAGGCCTGACGCAGCAGACGGCGCAGAAAGACCTGCGCCGATCGCATCTCGGCCAGTTCGGCAGGTGTCAGGCTGGAACAGGGCAGCCGGTCCGAAAGTGTCTGCTCCTCGCCGCCCGCATCCAGAGGGACGGCCCCTTGTGTCGCCAGATGTGACAGACCGCCATCATCCCCGCTCAACCGTCCCATCCGCGCGTCAAGATAGGTGCGCACGGGCATGTCGATGACGGTGCCGATCCGCGCCAGGGCCGTGAACACGCCGTTCATCACCCAATAGGCCGCATAGGTCGAGAAACGCAGGTTCAGCTTCAGATCGAAGCTGTCCGCCGCCCGCATCAGGCCGATCATCCCCTCGGCCACCAGATCGTCGAGGTCCACAGGATTGTCGGCAAATCGCAGCGCCTGCGACCAGGCCTGTCGCGCATGACTGCGCAACAACAGTTCGAGTGCGCGCCTGTCCCCGTCATTCTGCCAGCGCCGGATCGCGTCGCGTTCCGTATCCACCGTCAGAAGAGGTTCCCGCATTGCGGCTTGCAGGGTGGTTGTCATCATGACTACCCAAGTTGGTTACAAGGATAGTCATACATAAATGCGGAAATTTAGAAAGGACTAGATGGTTAAAGGGCGGTAAATCTGCGGCCCCTGCTCAGGCCCGCTGCTCCTGTGGCCTGCCGCTGTCGCAAGACCGCAGAACATGCGCGTCCAGTTCGGCTGTCACGGCGCTCTCGACCTTGACCAGCCATTCGTCATAGCTGCACAGCCCGCCCGTAAACAGCATCAACCCGGCGGGAATGCGATCCGGCGTGGTGAAATTCGCGTCCATGCTGCGCAGATAGGCGTGCAGCTTTGGGCAGGTCAGGAAATCGGGGCGCAGGAACAATCCGCTGGTGTCGCTGCGTGCCGATCTGGCACCTGCCCAATAGGTGCAAAGCCCTGCGGCCAGACCGACCCGGAACCATGAGGGCATGAGCCCCAGGTGCACGAAGCCGGAGCCGCCGATCATGGCATGATAGGAGCTGGCCATGGCAAAAAGCGCATCCGACTCGCGGTCATAGGGAAAGATCCCCTTGCGAATGACGCCCAGCAGGACTTCGGCCACCAGCACACCCAGATCATAGGAGAGTTCGTCATCCATCACGGGATTGGTCAGCAAGAGGTCATCGCTGATCACGACAAGCGAGCCGAAAGGCACGTCGATCGCGAGCTCTTCGGCAATCACGTCGCCAAGGGGAAGGGAAGGCAGGAGTTCGGTGTCATCGGTCAGAACAGATCTGCGATCCACACCCGTGCCTGCCGCGAGAGAGACCGTGCGCAGCGGCAGCAATGCCCCCAGTCCACGTTGCAATCGGCTGGAGCATGGCCCGGAGGCAGGTTGAATATCGCCCTGCCAGATCAGTTCAAGAAGTCGGTCATGTCGCATGAAAAAATCCCGCTAACCCATCGCCCGCCCTTCCCCACAGTAAGCGGGCGTTAACCTTTCTAAAAGAAATGAAATGTTAAAGTTGTGCGCGTCTTTGCCGTTTCTACCGCAGGCGCAGCACTTTCTTTTGGCGCCAAGTCGCCTCGCAGACCGGCGGCGCGGGCGGCGGGGAGTGTCGAAAACCCAAGAAAAACGGCCCCGAAGACGGCGCACCTTATGCGCGCATGACCTTGGGGGCACATTTCCCATGGGTTGTGTGACCCACACGCGTCTGTGTTCATATGTTAACGAAAATATGCTTGACAGATTTTTTTCTATTCGGGCTGGTCGCTTGCTGATCAAGAATTGCGCAAGACCTGCACATCGACGGCATCGCAGGCGGATCGTTGCCTGCCATGGCCGCCCTGGACAGTGCCCGTCAATCGACTGATTCTGTCGCCCCTGTCGCTGGCAAGGACAGCACGGGCGCGGCCACGGCAAGCGATGGATCGGGATAGATCAACAGCATCGTGATCCTGCGATTCTCGGGCGCATCCGGCGAGGTCAGGTTCAACGGCATCGTGTCAGCCAGGCCGGATACACGCGACACCCGCGCCTCGCCCACCCCTGCCCCCAGAAGCGCGCGCCGGGTGGCATTGGCGCGATCCGCCGAAAGCTCCCAGTTGCCATAGTCGGAGCGACCCGTGAACGGAACCGAATCCGTGTGACCTGTGATTGCCAGAGGATAGGGCAGGTCGGCGACAGCCAGACCGATGATCTTGACCAGTTCACCCGTAGCCGCATCAATCCGCGCGCTGCCGGATGCGAACATCGGGCGGTTCTCCTGATCGAGGATCTGGATCAGCAACCCTTCGGGCGTTCTGTCGATGCGCAGGTTCGATTCAAGCTCGACCAGCGCCAGATTCGCGGCAACTGCGGCCTCGATCTCCTCGGTCACGTCTTCGAGACGCGCGATACGTTCGGCACGCGCCGCCTGCATCGCCGGATCGACCTGCGCGTCCTGGCCCTTGTCCATGGTTGCGGGATCGGCGGACGGGTTGTCACCGGGGCGCGGTCCATCCGCATATTCCACGACAATGCGCGGCTCGGGTGCAAGGGGGCTGTCGCTGGGCGCCGAGACAGGATCTTCGCGGCCGAAACTGGGTGGCTGCACCTGAAAACTCTGCCCATCGACGCCGCCATGGACCCCGTCAGGGCCAAACACCTGACCGTCCAGAAACCCTTCGCCGCCCATGATGTCACTGGAGGCTTCGGGCGTGAAATATTCGGCAAGACCCTGCAGTTTCTTCTCATCCGCCGCAGAGATGATCCACAGCATCAGGAAGAACGCCATCATCGCCGTCATGAAATCGGCATAGGCGACCTTCCATCCGCCACCGTGGTGGTCGTGATCCCCATGGTCATCGGTTTTCTTGATGATGATCTGTTGCTCGGCCATTCATCCGCGCCTTCTTGAGAGATTGGAAAGCAACGCAGGGACCGGGCCCGAAGACCCGATCCGCTGCGATCTTCCGCTCAGGAGATGCTCTGATTTTCTTCAGATGCCGAACGGCCCGCGCTGGTTTCGCTGCGGTCATATTTTCCGAAACCGACCTGGCGCGCATAAGTGGCCTTGCGGTTCGAATAGCTGGGCGCGACGAGAGGCACATCCTCGGACAGGCCGAACATGGCGCGATAGGCAGCCTCGGTCAGCCCATGCTCTGCACCAAGATGCCGCTTGAGCATCTTGAACCCCTTGCCACAGCAAAGGCAGAACACCTTGTCATGCGTCACGGCCTTTTCAATCGGCAGGGCCGGCTCTGCCCGGCCGGGCGACCGCACCGCGGCCTCCTCGACGGGAAGGATCGGGTCGGCGTCACCAAACTCACGGCGCAGCTTGGAGACGAGCGCGACAATATCATCGGCGGTCACATCCGTGCGCGACGCATAGGATGCAGCAACGGCTGCAAGCAGGTCTACTTTGGGATCAGATTTGGTCATTGGATGCCCTCTACTGTGGGAAAGCCTTTTCCGAGCATTAATAGTGACGCCCACAATCGGTTGCAGTCGCCATCCTTAGTTTACGGAACATCGAATTCTTCAATGACTGGCCCTTCTGTTGTTGCATAAAAAGACAGTTCAGACAACTGTTCTTTGGTTAACAAACACTGTGTCTAAAGATAGTGACATATCCCAAGGTATAACAGCCTTAAAAATGCCATAGTGTTGTTGAAAAACAAGGACATTGATTGTCAAATCGGCCCCGGCCTCGCCCTTTTCCGGCGCGCGGCATGGGCTTGAACGTTAAGATACCTCACGGGGAACTGCACGAATGTATGGTCCAGCGGTGAATCTGATTCATGAACCTCATCAAGATTGACAGACCGACCAGGCAAGGCCCCAGCGCACCCTACATGGCCTTGGTCCGGGAAAGCGACAAGACGCTCAGCGACAATCTCGCCGATCATCTGCGCACCCTTGGGATTCCCACGGTTGCCCCCTGCCCGCCCGGCTCTGCGCGGAGCAAAGACAGCGCGGCGTTGCGCGACAAGCCGCGTGCCGGGGTTCTGGTGGCGGGGATGCGGGATGCTGTCGTCGGCCCGATCGAAGTGGCGGATCTGCGGCGCAACCTGCCCGACTGGGTCATCATCGTGGTCGATCATGTCGGCACGGCCCATAGCTCGGCCGATGCGCTGGCCTCCGGGGCGGACGATGTGCTGCGCTTTCCCTTCGCCGCGCAGGAGTTCGAGGCGCGCGTGGCGCTGCGGATGCGGCAGGCCGGGATGGCCGAAAACAGCATGGCGCTCAGGACGCCTTTCCTTGCCAATGCACAGTTGACCCCGGTTGAATCCGAGATCATGCGCATCCTGATGTCCCGCAAGGGTCAGATCGTGACGCGCAACCATCTGGCGCAGCGGCTGGACCGGTCTGAATGGCTGTATGGTGATCGCAAATTCGACGTGCACATCACGCGTATCCGCAAAAAGCTGAAGGCGGCCTTTGGTGACAGATACCTTGTGCAGACGATCCGCTCGCAGGGCTATCTGTTCGACATCCCTGAGGACACGGCCAGAGCCTGATCCGCACGATCGGCAAGCGCCATGGAGGCAATCAGGTCCAACGCGACATCGGCACCATCACCCGGCGCGTGGACGGCCACAGACGGTTCGGCCATCCGGTCGAAGGCCGCTGCGAAATGACCTGTGACCACCATCACGGCCACCAGACCGGCAACGGCCAGATGCACCGAGCTGAAGAACCGGCGTCGCGCGGGCGCGGCGACAGGAGCGGCCGGCGCGGTCTGGGGCGCGTCAACCGGCGCAAGCGGCGTGATGAACACCCCCCGCACTGTGACCGTCACGCTGCACCGATGTGGCACGCGCATGAAGCGATCGACGACCGCTTCCGGAAAGACATCCTCTGGCATCTCGACCAGCGCGGCCTGCCCCCTGGACCAACCGTTCAGCACATGTCGCGGCAGCACGAAACGGGCGTAATCATCCCTGCACCCGATCCGGTCAACCTGAACCGCCATCTCTGCCCCCGTGGCGCTGGCCGGTTCGATCAGAAGCCGGACCCGCCCGTTCTGGCGCAGCAGATGCGCCTCGACAAAGGCGCATTCGGGCCGTGAGGCAGGCGTGGCATAGCCAGCCGGAAGCGACAGATGCGTGATGAAGGCCTGCGACCGCCGGGACATGCCTTTGGCCGAAGGTTCCCCGGCGGTGTCCGACAGGTCTTGCGCTGCGGTCGTGACGGGTGTCTGCCGCTGATCCGCCCCTGTCACGGCGGCGGTGTCCAACCCCTCATCCTGCGCGAAGCGGTAGTTGAGGGCGTAGTCGGACGCGAGTTCAACCAGATGCGGGCTTTCACCCACGACGGACAGAAGTTGCTGCTCCTCTGAGAAAAGCACCTTGCGCGTCGGGTATCCCGCAACCTCGGGCGCGACACAGAGCGCCTCGCTGGACCAGCCGTGCAACTCGCGGATGCGGTCCAGAACGCGGGTCACTTCCTCCTTGTGATGCACGGCCAGATCGCAACCACCATCCGCGGACAGGCAGACGGCGACCTGCATTTCCGATGGCCAGCCCGGCAACATGGCCAAAACGGCTTCTTCTTCCAGCAAATACACAAATGTGCCTGATCCACGCATCAAAACGGCCTCTCGCCTGATTTTCTACATGTCTATTCTTGTTTATTCTTGAGTTGCTGTCAATTATGCGGAATAAGAAATCAACACATGGAACGCGCGGGTCATCCCGCAGAACCGATGGCGGGTGCGAAATGTCGATCTTTCTTGGTCTTGCAATGGTGTTCGGACTGGTTTTCGGTGGCTTCATGCTATCGGGCGGCAAGATGGACATTGTCCTCTATGCCCTGCCCTATGAAGGCATGATGATCGGCGGCGCCTCACTCGGGGCCTTCGTCATCGCGAATTCCATGACGGTTCTGAAATCATCCGCGCGCGGGCTGGGCAAGGTCATCAAGGGCCCGAAGTTCAAGGCCGCGCATTACGAAGAGCTGCTCAAACTGATGTTCGAGCTGGCGCGGCTTTACAAGACCAAGGGCATCCTGGCGCTGGATGAGCATGTCGAGAACCCCAAGGAAAGCAGCATCTTTCAACGCTATCCTGCCATCCTCAAGGATCATTTCGCGACCGAGTTGATCACGGACAGTTTCAGAATGCTCTCGATGCAGTTCGACGACAAGTACCAGACCGAGGATGTGATCAACCGCAAGATCAAGAAGCACCACCGCGAGGCGCTCGCCTCTGCCTCGGCCATTCAGACCATGGCGGACGGTCTGCCCGCCATCGGGATCGTGGCGGCGGTTCTGGGTGTGATCAAGACCATGGCCTCGATCGACCAACCGCCCGAGGTTCTGGGCAAGATGATCGGCGGCGCGCTGGTCGGCACGTTTCTGGGGGTGTTTCTGGCCTATTGCATGGTGCAGCCCATTTCCGGCCGCCTGAAGCAGATCGAAGACGAGGACGAGGCTTTCTATCTGATCATCCGGGATATTTTTGTCGCCATGGTCGCCAACCATCCGCCCAATATCTGCGTCGAGATCGGGCGCGGCAACATTCCCAGCAACAAGCAGCCCGATTTCTACAAGGTCGAAGCCGCGCAGAAAGAGCTTCCTGCGATATGAAGCGGCTGATCCTGCCCGTGACCCTTGTCGCCGCGCTCTGGCCGCCTACGATGGCAGTTGCGGCCGAGGAGGAGACGCAGGAACCCGCGCCCGGACTGGCTGCTCCACTGGGGCCGTGGCAGACTTCCGTTCCGGTCAGCCTGCCCACCGAGCGCAATGCCTTTCCGGCTGAGATCCTCACCCGGATGCGCGCGGCGCTTGCGGCACAGGCGGCCAATCCGGTCACGCGCTCTGGCGGACATGACTGACCGTCTGCGCACCCTCACCCTGTTGGAGCGGCTCCGCCGACATGAGATGGCGGCCGAAGCGCGGGAACTGGGCGATCTGCGCGCCCATGTCGCGACGCTTGAGGGCACGCGCGACCTGCTGCTGGACAAGATGCGGACAGAGGCGAGGATCGTCACGCTGGAAGCCGCGCCCTATGTCGGGGCCTATATCCGCGCCGTCCGTGCCGAGGAGGCGCAGATCAACCGTGCCGTGACCCGCGCCGCGCCACGGATCGCAGAGCTTGAAACCGCGATGCTCGAGCGGTTCCGGGAACTTGCGACAGTCCGGCAAGCACTGGAACAGGCGCGCCGGACCCTTCGCATGGCCCGCGTCGCCAAGGAGGCCGGTGCAGCGGATGAGCATACGCTGATCCGTTGGGCGCGGCAGACCCACCGCAAGACGCGGGGCTGAGCCGCCCTGCCCGCCTGCTGTCACTCGCCCCGAAACACCCTTTCGGGCCGGAATAGTGACTGTTCACCCCTCGACACTGATCTCTGTCACCTCGGGATCGACAAGTCTGCAAGCCGCCAGCACGCGCGCCGTCAGATGGGTCTGCACATAGGCCGCGTGGAACCGGCTTGGCGCCTTGAGGAGCAACCGCCCCCCTGCCCTACCCGTCCGGGTCAAGGCGCGGAACCACGCGCCATAAAGCGCGGGATCTTCGCGATGCAGGACGGATTGCGCCAAGACCCACTCGGTCCCCTGGCTGAGATCCGGGGGCGGCACATCGCTTCCCCGCAGCGGAAGCGGGACGACCTGCTGATCCACCTCGGGCAGACCTTGCATCCGGTGCTGGAAATCCGTTCCGACCTCGCCCCAGACAGGTTGGGTATCCGCCTCGATCTGGCTGAAATCGAGACTGTATTCCGTCACCCGGCCACGCGCGCCTTGCCGCCTGACCACCAGCCAACCCATCGCCCGCAACTGGGCCATTTCGCGTTTCACCGTCCGCTCGTCCACGAACCACATCCGGGCAATCTCGCGCTGGCCGACCGAGAGCTCATCCCTCTGCCAGTTGTAGCGTGCGGTGATCAAGGTCATCAGCCGCAGCACGCGCCGTTGCAGGGATTTGTCCTGCGACAGAGCGTATACCCCGAGAGCCGTCAGAAGGTCATACTTGCGCACAGCCGCAGAGCGGCCGACGGGTTTGGTCGTCACCATGGGGAATCCTCGCTCGTGATCCGACCGTGTCGGAGACTGCCTCAGTCAGGATCTTTGCCCTGATCATTGTCGTTCTTGGGGCAATCTACCGGAACACACCGCTTTTCGCCACCCTTTTCTGATTTGCGTCCAGTTGCGCGATTCTGTCAAGAACTGAGTTTGCGCGGCTTGTCTTCCCTCAATCCATGGATTGAAAAAAGGGTAGATCTGGTAGTGGGGGACATTCTGGATGTCCTCTATTGTCGCGAAAATGTCCCGCATTCCTTTGGGGTTTGTCGCGGCTTGTCCCCCAAGTGATGTGGCACCCTACCACGATCCTGCGCTGCGCCCGAATCAATCCCATGCTTTGACCCGCCTGTCTTGCCCTGTGTTTTCCCTGGGTTGCGCCGAAAGGCAGGAATTCACATCCACATGATATTCGCTTTTGCCTTTTTGGCAAATCCGGCGTAAATCAGAAATAAAGAATAATTAGCGTCCCCGCGGGGACAGGAGCAGCCATGTTTACCCATGCCGATCTGGCCCGTCTTCAGGCCCAGTCCCTCAAGATGCAGGGCTTCATCCGTCAGCAGACCTATTCCCCCCAGCGCGAAAAGACGCTGCGCCGCTTCTCGAGTTGGGAGGTGGCCGAGCTGATCTTCAAGGTCAATCAGTCCACCCTGCGCGGTCGTCTGGCCAGCGATCCCGGCCTGCCGCAAGGTCTGGTCGAGGAGGACGGTCGTCAGCGGTGGTATACTCTGGATGAGATCAACGAGATGCGCCGCAAGCTCAAGGTGAACCGCAAATCCCTGATGCCGCGTCGCCCCATGGGCAAGCGTGCCTTTCGCGCGGCGATTGCCAACTTCAAGGGGGGCGCCGGCAAGTCCACCGTGGCGCTGCACTTTGCCCATGCGGCGGCGCTGGACGGGTATCGTGTCCTCTGCGTGGACTTCGATCCGCAGGCCACCTTGTCGCATTCCATGGGCCTGACCGACGTGACCGAAGAGTATACCGTCTGGGGCATCATGGCGCGCGATCTGGCGCGCGAGACGGCGCGGATGAACTCTGCCGCGCAGGGGGCGGAAAGCGGCACTTCCCTGCCCCAGCGCCGTCTGCCTGCGTCGATCACCGAACTGGGGCTGGCCGATCTGCGTGTCACGGATTTCATCAAGCAGACCAACTGGTCCACGATCGACATCGTGCCAAGCTGCGCGAATGCCGCCTTTGTGGAGTTTGCCAGCGCGCAATACCGCCACATGAACCCGGAATGGTCCTTCTTCGCGGCCGTGTCGCGGTTTCTGGATCAGTTGCCGGCTGATGCCTATGATCTGGTGCTGTTCGATTGCCCGCCTGCCATTGGCTATCAATCCATGAACGCGGTTTTCGCGGCGGATATGCTCTATATCCCCTCGGGGCCGGGCTATTGGGAGTATGACAGCACCACCTCCTTCATCGGACAGCTGGCCGAAGCTCTCGAGGATCTGTCGCGCTTTGTCGGGCTTGTCCCCGCGGGGACCATGACGCTGCCCAAGACGTTCTACGACATCCGCTTCCTGCTGACCCGGTTCGAGCCGAACAACGAGTTGCACCGCGCCATGCAGCAAGCCTTCGGCAAAGTGTTCGGAGACAGGCTTTGCACCAATACGATCGAGATGACCCGCGCGGTCGAGCAGTCGGGGCGGTTTCTGTCGTCGATCTATGAGACAGATTATCGCGACATGACCCGCGAAACATGGCGACGGGCCAGAGGGTCGTTTGACACCGCTTATGAAGAGTTCAAAGGCAATGTTCTTGCCGCCTGGGATCAGATGGAGGTCAAGCCATGAGCAAGAAGAGACGCGTTTTCGACATCGAGTTTGACGCGGCCGAGCTTGATTCCGCCGCGTTAGAGCCTGTCCCCGCAGGGACAGAGCCGGATACCCGTCGCGGTCCGATGGCCACGGCGATCGGAGAGAATGCCGCCGCCCTTGCCGACCGGCAAGCCGCCGAGGCGGCGATCCGGGCCGAGAATGACCGGCTGGCCCACGCTTTCGTGGCTCTCAAGAAAAGCGGGTTGATCGTTGATCTGATCCCACTTGATCAGGTGCGGATGACCAAGCTGACCCGCGACCGCGTGGCCAAGCGCGACCCTGAGTTGGACGAGCTGAAATCGTCGATCAAGGCTGTGGGTTTGTCGAACCCGATCCGGGTCGAAGAAGTGGGCGACGGTGAATATGAGCTGATCCAGGGGTTTCGGCGTCTGTCGGCCTATAAGGAGCTTTATGCCGAAACCGGGGATGAGGCCTATGCCCGGATTCCTGCCGGGTTGATGGCGCGGGGCGCGCGTCTGGCCAAGCTCTATCAACGGATGGTGGATGAGAACCTGATCCGGCGGGATATTTCCTTTGCGGAAATGGCGCAGCTGGCCTGGGCCTATGCGCGCGAGGAAACGCAGGAAACGCTTGATATAGGCTCTGCTGTTGATCGGCTTTATGGCTCTGCCGGGCGGCAGAAGCGGAGCTACATCAAACATTTTGCCGAGTTGATGCGGCTTCTGGGAAGCGATCTGGCCCATGCCGAGGCGATCCCGCGTGCCTTGGGTCTGCAACTGGTCAAGATGATGGATGATGATCCCGGTCTTGTCGGACGCATCCGGGCGGTCCTTGCGAATATGCCGGATCGAGACGCCGAGGCGGAATTGGCTCTGTTGCGCGATGTGACCAAGCCTGCAAAACCCGCCAGCGCGCAGGGTGTTGAAAGGCCGGTTGCCAAGGTGGCGCCGACCACGACGGCCAAGACGACGATCCGTCTGGCCCGGCCAGAGGGGTTGGCGAAATGCGTCGCCTCCGATGGGCGGGTCGAGGTTCAGTTTGCCCGCGACTTCTCGTCCTTGGACAGGCGCAAGCTCGAACAGGCGCTTCGGGTCTTTCTGGATAGTCTGGATAGCTGATTAGACACTGTTTTGCGGCTCTATCCCCGCATCTGAGAGGATCTCGCGGACCAGATTGCAGATCTGCGCCGGTTCTTCCTCATGCGCCAGATGGCCGAGGCCTGACAATTCTACAAAGCGAGCGTTGGGCATTCGGGCTGCTGCCTGCTTTGACACTTCGGGTGGAACGGCCTTGTCCTTGCTTCCGGCGATCAGGACGGTCGGTGTCGTGATCCGGGGCAAGCCGTCCAGCAACGGGTCCAGCTTCCATTGGGACATCATCAGCAGGGTCGCTTCGACATGGCCCTTGTCGCGGATCAATCGCTCGTAAAGCGCCATTCCGCGCGGGTCCAGATCAGAGCCTGTTGAGCGGATCAGAGCCTGTATACGCCCCTGCCCCGCGACCGATTTCACAAAGAGACCCGCCGTCAGCGGATTCAGGGCCAGCAGCTTGGCCAGAGCCGGAAAAAGCCAACCCGCAACCCCCTTGAAATGCCCAAGCGCCGCGTTCAACCCGATCACCACTGGCGCTTGTCCCCGCGGGGACGGCAGGCGTTGCGACAGGCGCAAGGCAATGGCGGCCCCGGCGGAATGGCCCAGGATCGCATCCGGAGCCCAGCCTTGCGCGCTGCAAAGGCTTGCGATGTCCTCTTTCATGCTTTCCAGCCCGCAACGCTGTCGGCTGCCGTTCTGGGTCAATCCCTGTCCCGGCAGATCCAGCGCCACGACGTGATAGCTGCGCGCGAGGTCGGGCAGAATGTCCCGCCAGCTATGTGTTGCGCCGCCTGCCCCGTGGATCAAAAGCAGCAGCGGCCCGCGACCGGCCTCCTGCACATGCCAGCGATGCGGGCGGTGCGCAATCAGGCGCGAGCACTCTCCGTTCGGCCAGTTCTGGCGATCCCGCGCAAATTCCATCGCTCAGCCATCCAGCGCTGTGGAAATCGCCGTGCTCAACCGCTTGGCATCGGCGCGGGGCAGGGGGATATAGGGGGCACCCATGTGAGAGGCGAGGTCGCGCAGCGCATCCTGCGGGCGGTTCGACATATCCAGAACCAGCGCAGGAATGCCCTGGGCGCGGATCATCTGCGCCAGGGCAACCGCATCTGCACCGGCCTGTGTGCGATCCGCCTGTCCGTCCAGCGCGATATTGGCGCGACCGTCCGTCAGCATGGCAAGGGTCGGGGTCAACCCACGCCCCCGCGCCTGCATCGCCAGCTCGCCCGCCGCTTTCAGCCCGGAGGCCAGGGGCGTGCCGCCACCCCCCGGCAGGGCTGCTAGGCGTCTTTTCGTCTGAACAAGCGAGCGGGTTGGCGGCAACAACACCTCGGCCGATGTTCCGCGAAAGGCTATGAGGGCGACATGGTCGCGCCGGGCATAGGCCTCGCCCAGAAGCAGCTCGACCGCGCCTTTCGCCTCTCCCAATCGCGACATGGCGGCTGAGCCGGAGGCGTCCACGACAAAGATCAGCAATCTGTCGGATGTGTCCTCATAGCGTTTGAGGCGTATATCCGACGGGCGGATCAAGAGGCCCGTGGCGGTGGGCATGGCCTTGCGCCGCATCGGTTGCCAGGGCGCCGCCGCGCGCAAAGTCGCCACCAGGTCGATCCGCGATGTTCCATCCAATCGGCCGGGGCGCGGCGGCAGGGGGCGGCCGCGACGGTTCCCCTTGTGACGCGCACCTGCACCCCCGGAAGTGCCGGCGCCGCGTGTTGTCCCTGCGGGGACAAGCTGATCCAGCAGATGCGCCGGAAGCAGGGCACGCACGGCGTCGATCAACATCTCGTCTGGAATGTCCATGCCCGGATCACGGGTGTCGCCGTCTGCGGGTTGGTCCTGCGGGGCAGGGGGGTCTTGTGCCGGGGGCGCTTGCTCTTCCTCGGCGGGCAGCATGGTGGCGCGTGACGGATAGACAAGGCGCGCGGCCAAAGCGAGGTCTTCTGGTGCGATCCGGTCGCGCCCGTGATAGGCCGCGTTCGCCCGCGCGGCGCGCAGGGCCAGCCAGGGCGCGCGCAGGCTGTCGATCCCGAAGCGCGCGGCGATCGTGACAAGTGAGGTGATGTCCTCTGTCCCCGCGGGGACAAGGGGCAGCCGCTTCCGCGCCTGTTCGAGATCCGTCGCCACAATATCCGCCGCCGCAAGGTCGCTGGCACCGATCCCGTCCAGATCCAGATGAAAGGCCAGCCGTTCGGTCAGGGCAGGGGGCGGATGCTCTGCATCCTCGGCCCCTTCGTCCAGAAGGATCAGGCAATGCCCCGCGTCGGAATCCAGAAGCTGTGCCAGTTTCGCCCCAAGGTCTGCTCCGGCCCTTTCGGCCATGGTCAGGATCAGAGTTGCGGGGTTTCCAGTAAGACCTTGATTTAAAAAAACTTTATCGCTTGCCAATGTGGCGGCAAGGTCGATGCCGCCAAAGAGTTGCTCATCCGGGATCGTCGGGTGAAACTTGCGCCGTGGCAGGGGCAGGATCGGCAGGTGATCGACAAAAGCCTGCCGCGCCGGGCCGGACCTGCCGCGCAGGCTGATCCCCTTCAACCCGGCCGGGTCAATCGCCAGCAGGCGCAGCGCCTGACAGGCGGCGTCCCATCTGTCGCTGCCCTCGCTCACCCCAGAACATCCGCGACGGTGCGCGCCACCCGCGTGGATGATCCCGCCTCATCCAGCGGATCGCGTCGCAGGCGGTGGCTGAGAGAGGAGGGGGCAATCGCGCGCAGATGATCTCGCGTCAGAACGGTGTCGCCCTCATAGGCGGCAAGGGCGCGTGCGGTGCGCAGAAGGGTCAACTCTCCGCGCAGACCATCAGACCCGAGCGCGATGCACAAAGTGGCACAATCACGCAGAATAGACTCTGGTGTGATGATCTTCGGCAAGGCCTCGCGGGCCGCCAGAATGCGGTTGCGGATCTTGGTGTCGGCACTGCGCCAGCGTTTCATGAAGCTGGCGTTGTCCGTTTCAAACGCATCCCGTCGGCGGATCACCTCGATCCGCTCTTCGATGTCGGTGGGGGAGCGCACCTCGACCGAAAGGCCGAAACGGTCAAGCAGCTGTGGGCGCAGCTCACCTTCTTCGGGGTTGCCTGAGCCGACCAGGACGAACCGTGCCGGATGGCGGATCGAGAGGCCTTCACGCTCGACGACATTCTCGCCTGACTGCGCCACGTCCAGCAGCAGATCGACGATGTGATCCTCGAGCAGGTTGACCTCGTCAATATAGAGATAACCACGGTTTGCTCGGGCCAGAAGACCCGGTTCAAAGGCCTTCTCTCCGCGTGTCAGCGCGCGCTCGATGTCCAGCGCGCCGACCACGCGATCCTCTGTCGCGCCAAGCGGCAGATCAATCACCGGCGTCGGGCGGGAGATCAGCTTTTTCGACCCTATTTCGGCCCAATCCGGGCAATCTTCCACCTTGGCCGCGTTCACGGGACAGCCTTCAACCGCCATGATCGGCGGCAGCAGCGCGGCCAGCGCGCGCACGGCGGTGGATTTGCCGGTGCCACGGTCCCCGAACACCAGGACGCCGCCGATGCCGGAGTCAATCGCGGTCAGGATCATCGCCTGTTTCATCGCGGTCTGGCCGACGATGGCCGAAAAGGGGAAGGGAGAGGTCATGCAGGTCTGTCCAGTCTGTTGAGCGGGCTGCCGCCCTGCCAACTTCCGCTGTCCCCAAGGACACGAAAGCGGGCGTAAAGTTCCTCGCGGAACCAGTTTCCCTCGCGCACGGCGCGGATCGCCTGTGCATGTGGGCCGTCCTTGCGGGCAAAGTCGGCCATGCTGGCGGTGTCGGGCCAGATCGAGAATGTCACCTGATGCAGCAGCGGCACTTCACCGATGCCGATCTTGAAGGCCACGTTGCGGTCCGATCCGATCATCGCGCTGATATCGGGCACCTTGCGCCAGAATTTCATGGCGATCGACGGCTTGACCGTGGCGCGCGTCAGGGCCGCCAATGGGCCGGGGCAGGGGGCTTCGGTCACGGTAAAGGGCGCGACCCCGGACCAGGCCCCGCGGGCGGATGTGGGGGTCAGGAAGACGGTCCAGTCCTCGGCCGCGCGGCGGCGATAGCGTTGATAGATCGAAGCCGTCCCGGTTTGGCGCCGGGCGGTTTCTTCGTCAGGCCAGGTGGCCAGAATGGCATAGACAGCCGTATTGGGCAGCGGTGTGAATCCTTCGCCGGTGCCGGAGCCGCAGAGCTTCCAGAAGCCGATTCCCGGCACGCGCGGCATGGACAGTCGCCCCAGGCCCATCATCGTCAACGCCCAGAGGCGGTCGGACAGGCTGGCAAAGCGGAAAAAGCTGAGGCTGACGGTCTGCATGGCCCCTCTGTCGTGGCAAGTGTCAAGTTAGTCTGACATGGCGCGGCTGAATTGAAAAGAGAGCAACCTTCAGATTGTAAACTAAACTAGACATGTTACTGTTGACAGATGATGACACGAGTCGATCCCCGTCTTCCAGACGTTGCCGCCCGCGCCTTTGCGCCACATGCCGTTGTGATCGGTGCCGGCCTTGGCGGTCTCGCCTCGGCCATGCGGTTGGGGGCGCGCGGGTATCGTGTGACCGTGATCGACAAGCTGGACATGCCCGGTGGGCGTGGGTCATCCATCACGCAAGGGGGGCACCGCTTCGATCTGGGCCCGACCATCGTGACCGTTCCCCAGATTTTCAAGGAGCTCTGGACCATCTGTGGCCGCGACTTCCACAAGGATGTCGATCTGCGCCCGATGGACCCGTTCTATGAGATCCGCTGGCCGGACGGGTCGAGTTTCACGGCGCGGCAGGACACGGATGCGATGCGGGCCGAGGTCAAGCGCCTCTCTCCCGGTGATCTTGCGGGCTATGAGCGGTTCCTGAAGGACAGTGAAGACCGTTACTGGTTCGGGTTCGAGGATCTGGGCCGCCGCTCGATGCACAAGTTTGCGGATCTGCTGAAAGTGCTGCCCAGTTTCGTGAAGATGCGGGCGGATCGGTCGGTCTATGCCCATGCCGCCAGACGGTTCACCGATGAACGCCTGAGGATGGCGTTTTCGTTCCATCCCCTGTTCATTGGCGGTGATCCGTTCAACGTCACCTCGATGTATATCCTTGTCAGCCATCTGGAGAAGGAATTCGGCGTTCACTACGCGATGGGCGGTGTCGCCGCGATTGCGCAGGCCATGGCCCGCGTGATCGAGGAGCAGCACGGCCTTCTCCGCCTCAAGACCGAGGTGGATGAGATCGTGATCGAAAACGGCCGCGCCACGGGGGTTCGTCTGGCCGGGGGCGAGCGGATCGACGCGGATATTGTCATCTCGAACGCGGATGCAGGACATACCCACACCCGCCTTCTGCGCAATCATGCAGCCAAACGCTGGACGGACCGGAAGCTCAAGAATTCGCGTTGGTCGATGGGTCTTTATGTCTGGTATTTCGGCGCCAAGGGCACGCGCGGCAAATGGGCCGATGTCGGCCACCACACCATCCTGAACGCGCCGCGTTACAAGGGGCTGGTCAATGACATCTTCATCAAGGGCAAACTGGCCGATGACATGAGCCTTTATGTCCATCGCCCCAGTGTCACCGATCCTTCGGTCGCGCCGGAGGGGGATGACACGTTCTACGTCCTCAGCCCCGTGCCGCATCTGGGCCACGCCAATCCGGTGGACTGGAAGACCGAATCCGCCGCCTATCGTGACAAGATGATCAAGGTTCTGGAGGATCAACTGCTGCCCGGCCTGTCCGCGCATCTGACCGAGGAGCTGATCTTCACCCCGGAGGATTTCCGCGACCGTTACCTCAGCCCCTATGGGTCGGGTTTCTCGATCGAGCCGCGTATCCTGCAAAGCGCATGGTTCCGGCCCCATAACGTGAGCGAGACGATCCCCGGCCTGTTCCTTGTGGGCGCAGGCACCCATCCCGGCGCGGGTCTGCCCGGAGTCGTGTCCAGCGCCGAGGTTCTGGATACGCTGGTGCCCGATCCCGAAACGATCATGGCGGCACGGCGATGATCGACCCGCGCGACATGGCCCATTGCGAGGAGGCGATCCGTCACGGCTCGCTGTCGTTCCATGCGGCCTCTCGGCTTTTGCCGACCAAGGTGCGTGATCCGGCGCTGGCGCTCTATGCCTTCTGCCGGCTGGCCGATGATGCGGTCGATCTGCAACCCGAAAAGGCAAAGGCGGTGCTGTCGCTGCGGGATCGTCTGGATCTGGCCTATCAGGGCAGGCCGCTGGATGCTCCGGCTGACCGCGCCTTTGCCGCGATGGTCGAGGATTTCGACATGCCCCGCGCCTTGCCCGAGGCTTTGCTGGAAGGTCTGGCCTGGGATGCGATGGGCCGCCGCTATGAGACGCAGTCAGAGCTTTACGACTATTGCGCCCGTGTCGCGGCGGCGGTCGGTGCGATGATGTGCGTTCTGATGCGCGTGCGTTGCCCTGATGCGCTGGCGCGGGCCTGCGACCTTGGCGTCGCGATGCAACTGACGAACATCGCCCGCGATGTGGGCGAGGATGCGATGGAAGGGCGGCTATACCTGCCGACCGCCTGGCTGGCCGAGGCTGGTCTGACCCCGGCGCAGTTTCTGGACAACCCCCGCCCGACCAAGGCGATCCGTCAGATGGTGCGCCGTCTGCTGGTGCAGGCCGACCGTCTCTATGCGCGGTCCGAGGCTGGCGTGTCAGGTCTGCCAAGAGCCGCGCGGCCGGGGATTTTTGCCGCGCGCTTCATCTATGCCGGGATCGGCGCGCAGGTGCAGAAGGCGGGATACGATTCGCTGACGACACGCGCCCATACCTCGAAGCCGCAGAAGATCGGCTGGCTTGGTCTGTCCATGCTCAGGGCAGGGGGCACGATGGTGATGCCGAAATCAGCCCTTCTCTATGCGCAGCCCCTGGATGAGGTGCGCTTTCTGGTCGATGCCGCCGCGCGGCGGCCAGTGCGGGGCAACAGCCGCTCTGACACATTGATCGGGGCCTTGGCGCAACTGGAACATCACAGCCGCTCGCAACGGGCGGCCTTGATAACGGGGGCGGAAGGGGCTAGCTGATCCTGATGGATTGGCTTTTGTTTCTTGTCTTCTTGGGGGCCTGCCTTGGCGCGGGCTTGACCGGCGGGTTGTTTCAACCCGGTGAGTGGTATCGCGCCCTCAACAAACCAAGCTGGACTCCGCCCGATTGGGTGTTCCCCGTCACATGGTTCGTGCTCTATGGCTGCATGGCGGCGGCCGGGGCGCGCGCGGCGGTGCAGCCCGAGGCGCACTATGCCATGGCCTTCTGGGCCTTGCAGATCGCACTGAACGGGCTGTGGACGCCGGTCTTCTTCGGGCTCAAGAAAATCCGGCTGGGGTTTGTCGTGGTGTCGGCCCTGTGGCTTGCGGTGCTGGGCGCGATGATCGCGCTCTGGCAGGTGGACTGGATCGCAGGGCTGCTTTTTGCACCCTATCTGCTCTGGGTCACGATTGCGGCCTCGCTCAATGCGGCAGTCTGGCGGTTGAACCCGGACGTGGCGCGCGGCGCCTGATCACTCCGGAAAGCGCCAGTTCGGCCGGCGCGGCACCCGGCAGGCCAACATCGGTTTCAGAAGCGGGCTGCGGAAACGGACCAGATCCAGCGCCTCATGCACACCGACGGTTTCCACGCCATCCAGCTGCGTCCTGACCGCCGATCGGGAATAGAAGGGCGCATCCAGCATGTTCTTGACCTGTTTGGGCTGATAGCCCGCATCGGCCCGCGTTTCCCGTGCCACGGCCCAAAGGCTGCGGCGCATCTGCACCTTGGGGGGCAGGGGGATCATGCGCGCGGCGCCATCGGCATCGAACTGGATCCCGGCGGCCAGCTCTGAACCGTCCAACCGGGTTGCGTCGTAAAAGCAGGTGCTGCCTGTCCCGGTCGGATAGCGCCCCCATGTCCAATAGGTAAAGTCATCCTCCAGCGCGCGGGTGCCGAAATTGGCGTCGAAATAGCCATGCCCCTGCCATTGCCAGCCGGGGCTGTTCAGCTCGACGCTGATCGTCGATGTGGGGCCGAACGGGCGCCAGATATGCGCACCATCCGGGGTCAGGGGCAGCTCCACGCCAGTAATGGCCGAGGGGGTGACGCGGATCTGTCCGCGCACGCGGCTGATCACGGGCGGGGCGGACACCTCGTCGATGTCGATCACCAGCGCATCGCCATCCCAGCGCATCATCGAGGGGCCAACCTCAAGCCGCGAGGCTGTCTGTCGCAGGGCGGAGCGTCCGCGATCCGTCATCGTGAAGCGGCCGCCCGGACCATAGGTGGCGACGTTGATGCAGCAATGATTGGCCGGGTCGCGCCGTCCCGACCAGCGATACCAGGGCGAGAAGACCGATCCGATGAAGCCGATCACCGAGACCGCGCGGCTGCCGTCGTCGCTTATGCCGTCGACATACCACCACGCATAGCCGTTTGGCGGGATGTCGAGGTTGAAGAAAGGTCGTTCAAGATCGCCACGGCCGCGTGCCGGGCGGAGAGAGTTGCCATCGGCACACCCGCCCCCGGATGGGTGCCGCCCCCGGCCAGATAGAGCCCCTTGATCTGGGTCCGCGCTGTCGGGCGTTGAAAGGCGGCCATCATGCCGTGCGGGCTCTGCCCGTAGAGCGATCCGGTCGAGGCGGGAAACAGATGCGCGAAGCCCTGCGGTGTCGTCAGCGCCTCTGGTCCCGGCAGGCTGTCGAAGGTCAGGCCGAAACGGGCGAGAGTCTGGAACGTGAGCGTCTGACATGCGGCAAAATCCTCGGGGGTCGCTGTGGGGTCGGTGACGGGCGGGGCATTGGCAATGATCTCGAACCGCTCGATCCGGGGCAGGGGGGTGGTCTGCCCCCGGTCCTCGGCGCAGATATAGAGGGTCGGGTCGCGGGGTTGGCGCCCCTGTTCCAGCGCGATGAACTCTGCGCGCGGGTCGGCGCTGAAAAAGACGTTGTGATGCGCCAGATCGGGGCCGGCCGGCGTTGCGGCAAAGCTCCAGACCTGCGCGGACAGGCTGCGGGCGGTGGTCTGGGTCGCGGTGGCCACCTCGGTGACGGCCCGGCCAAGCGCCCCGGTGGCAAGGGCGCGGGGGTCGCCGTTGAACAGGATGGTGCCGGTGGCGATGCGTTCGCCGTCGGCAAGGTGCACCGCGCTGATCCGGCTGCCCTGGGTTTCGATCCGCGCCACATGGGAGTGATAGCGGAACTGGACACCCCGCGCTGCGGCCAGCTTTTCGATGGCGCGGGCCAGTTGGTGCATCCCGCCCTTGACGCACCAGACGCCAGCGGCTTCGGCCTGCCAGATCAGCGCAAGGATCGCGGGCGAACGATAGGGAGAGCCGCCGACATAGGTGGCGTAGCGCCCGAAAAGCTGCGCCAGGCGGCGGTCGCTGAATTGACGGTTCAGCAATTCGGCCAGCGAGGATTGCGGTGCCATCGCCGGAATCAGCGAGGGATTGCGCATCACATGGGCGCTGAGCGAGGAGAGGCTGGGTTCGGCCGCCTGCATCATCGGCGCGTCAAAGGCCGTGAAAAGCTGAGCGGCGCGTTTGCTGAAGGCGCTGAACTCGCGTTCGGCCTTGGGGCCGGCGAAGGCGCGGATCGCGGCGGCGCTGGCGTCGGGGTCGGCATGAAGGTCCAGCGTGCTGCCGTCGGGCCACCAGTGGCGGGCGAGGATGGTTTGCGGGATCAGGGTCACATGATCCTCCAGCCGCTCGCCTGCCTGCGAGAACAGCTCGTCAAAGACGTGGCGCATCGTCAGGACCGTCGGCCCTGCATCCACCGGCCCCGCGACCGAGGGCAGGGTGCGCATCTTGCCGCCCGGTGCGGCGTGCCGTTCGAGGACCAGAATCTCGCGCCCCGTTTCGCGTGCGAAACCGGACAGGCGCAGGGCCGCGGCAAGCCCGGCGATGCCGGCACCGATGATCACGATCCGGGTGGAGGGGTCAGAACTCTGTGGGCACA
>JAMWZG010000249.1 GCA_024304855.1 Paracoccaceae bacterium | reverse complement strand
TAAGAGACAGGGTCAATGGCATGGGCCAGCGCCTTGCGCACGCGGACATCGTCAAAGGGGGCCTGCTTGTTGTTGGTGGACAGGATCGTCTCACCCTCGGTCGAGCCGACGATCACCGAAAAACGCGGGTCGGCATCGAATTGCGGCAGGTTCTCGGGGGCCGGAAAGCCTGCGAAGACATGCACATCCTCGGCCATCACGGCGGCGAAGGCGGCGGTGGGATCGCTGATGAACTTGAAGGTGGCGCGGTCCAGTTTCGCGGGTTCGCCCCAGTAATCGGGGTTCTTGACGATGTCGATACGGTCGCCCTGCACCCAGTTGTCGAATTTGAACGCCCCGGTGCCGACGGGGTTGGTCTTGATGTTCTCGATGCTTTCGGGGGCCACGATCACCGCGTCACCCCAGGCCAGATTGAAGGGGAAGGCCCCGTTCGGCGCGCTGAGCGTCACCTGCACGGTCAGCGGGTCCACCACGGTCACATCCGCGATCCCGGCAAACAGCGCCTTCTGGGCGTTCACGGAATCGGCGGCGCGGGCGCGGTCCAGGCTGAACTTCACATCCTCGGCGTCCATGGTGGTGCCGTCATGGAAGGTCACGCCCTCGCGCAGCTTGAAGGTATAGACGGTGCCATCCTCGGAAATCTCCCAGGACTCGGCCAGACCGGGGTTGACCGATCCATCGGGGCCGAAACGGGTCAGACCTTCGAAGACATTGGCGTAAAGCACCTCGTCAATGGCCGCGGCAGCGGCGCTTGTCGGGTCCAGATGCGGCGGTTCAAGCTGCATACCCACGACGATATCGGTCTTGGCCTGCGCCATGCCGACACCGGCCACCAATGCCAGCGCACTGACCATTCCGCGCGCGAGGTTCACATGTTTCATTGTCTTCTCTCCCTGTTGAGCAAGCTGCTCAGTCCCGTGCCAGCAATGCGATCAGAGACCGCCCCATCACCTTTGCAGAATCCAGCATATCATCCACACCGACATATTCATCCGGTTTATGCGCAAGGTCCAGAATGCCGGGACCATAGGCGATGCAATTCTTCAGCTTGCCGATCCGGTCGATATGCTTTTGATCATAGGTGCCGGGGGATACGACATAATCCGCCTCGCGGCCCATCGTGTCGGCAATCGCGCGTGCCACGACCTGCACCACGGGGGCGGATTTCTCGGTCATCGTGGGCAGCACGCGGTGCAATTCGGTCACGTCATAGCGGAAGGTCGCGCGCCGTTCGGCCACGGTGCGCAGCACCTGCATCACCTCTTCGCGGACCTCGTCGATATCCTCCTCGATCAGGAAGCGCCGGTCGATCACCATGCGGCAACTGTCGGGCACGCAGGGCGCGGGCAGGCCGGTGTAATCGTCGTCCTGCTCATCCTCGCCGCCATGGATCGAGTTGATGTTGAGCGTGGATTGCTTGGCCCCGTCGGGCACCACGGGCATGTCGGTGCGTTTCTGCGCCAGCGCGGGGAAAAGCGAGCTTTCCATCTCGGCCACCACCGCGCCCATGTGGCGCACGGCGCAATCGCCGAGGAAGGGCATCGAGCCATGGGCAATCTCGCCATGGGTTTCGATTTCCGCCCACCAGACGCCGCGATGACCCAGGCAGATGCGATCCTTGTTCAGCGGTTCGGGGATGATGACATGCTGCACCCGTTCGGGACTGAAGAACCCTTTCTCGGCCAGATAGGCGACACCGCCAAAGCCGCCCGATTCCTCATCGGCCGTGCCGCTTATCTCGATGGCGCCTGCGAAATCGGGGCAGACGGCCAGAAAGGCCTCGGCCGCGATGATGCTGGCGGCAAGGCCGCCCTTCATGTCGCAGGCACCCCGGCCATAGATCTTGCCATCCTTCAGTTCTCCGCCGAAGGGATCGGTGGTCCAGCCGCGCCCCACCTCGACCACGTCGATATGGCTGTTGAAATGCACGCATTCGCCGGGAAACGCGCCCTCGCGCCGCGCCACGATGTTCCAGCGGGGATGTTTGTCGCTGTCGCCCGGCGCACCAAAGGCCCGCACCAGTTCGGTCTGAAAGCCCTGCGCGCCAAGGCGGCGGTCAAGATATTCGCAAATCTCAAGGTAATTGTCGCCCGGCGGGTTCAGCGTGGGAATGCGGATCAGATCCTGCGTCAGTGCGATCAGATCGTCGCGCCGGGCCATCACCGCCTCGTCCAGCCTGTCTGTCAGGGCCATTCCGCCGCTCCTTTGTCCTTGCCAAGAGAGGATCAGAATGCTTTGCCCCCACTACGGTATCAATACCGTAGAACCACGGTGACGGCCTATGGACGACCTCTCTCGTATCGCCTTTGATCACGCGCCGGTCGGGATCGTGATGACGCGACATCGCGTGATCGAGGAATGCAACGCCACCTTCTGCGACCTGTCGGGCTATCCGTCAGAGGCGTTGCTGGGGCAGAGCTTTCGGATGCTCTACGGCTCCGAGGCCGAGTTCATCCAGATCCGCGACATCGGGCTGGAACCGCTGCGCCGGGCGGGGGCCTATGCGGATGAGCGGATGCTGCGCCATGCGGATGGTCACGCCGTCTGGTGCCGGTTTCGCGCGCGCACCCTGACGCCGGATGATCCGCTGGCGCGTATCGTGATGAGTTTTGCCCCCATCGCGCCGCGCAGCGACGGCCCGGCGCTGACGCCTCGCGAACGGCAGGTGGTGACATGGCTGGCGCGCGGCAAGACATCCAAGGAAATCGCGCAGGTTCTGGGCCTGTCGCCCCGCACGGTCGAGGATGTGCGCGCCCGGCTGATGCGCAAGCTCAAGGTGCGCAATACGGCGCTGCTGCTGGCGCGGCTCAGCGATCTGGGGCAGTAGCGGCCAGATCGGCCACGATCCCCGGCAGCGCGTCGAAGTGATCGAAACGGGCGATGCAGGGCACCGCGTCCTGCGGGATATGGCAGTAGCCTTGGGTGAAAAAGGCGAAGGGCAGGCCCGCCGCCTGTGCGGTATCCGCGTCCACCTCGCTGTCGCCGACATAGAGGCCTGTGGATGCGCCCAGCGCGGCAAAGGCATGGTGCAGGGGCGCGGGGTCGGGTTTGCGCGCGGCCAGCGTATCGCCACCCACGACCGCGTCGAACAGATGCGCCATGCCGAACTGGTCCAACACCTTGCGGGCGGGCGCTTCGGGCTTGTTGGTGCAGATGGCCAGACGATGCCCCTGCCCGCGCAACTGCGCCAGCACATCCATCACGCCCGGATAGGGGCGGGTCAGGTCGTTCGAGGCCGCGTTGTAATGATCCAGTGTCACCGCGGTCAGGCGCGCGTGCTGGCCCATGTCGATCCCGCGCGCACCCATGGCCTTGGCCACCAGATTGGGCAGGCCATGCCCGATGAAGGAAATGACCGTGGGCAGGTCCAGAAGCGCCTGCCCCTCATCCGCCAAGGTCCGGTTGATCGCGGCGCGGATGTCGGACGCGCTGTCGATCAGCGTGCCGTCCAGATCAAAGACGATGCTGCTCACCCCCGCGCGGCCTCGGCGGCTTGGCGGATGGCGCGGATATTGTCGCCATAGGGGGCGGGGTTATCGACCGATCCGCCATTGAACACGGCCGATCCCGCCACCAGCACATCGGCGCCTGCCGCCACGACCAGAGGGGCCGTGTCCACCGTCACGCCGCCGTCGATCTCGATATGGATGGGCCGGTCGCCGATCATGGCGCGCAGGCGGGCCACCTTGTCGATCTGACTGTGGATGAACTTCTGCCCGCCGAAACCGGGGTTCACGGTCATGACGCAGATCATGTCCACCATATCCATCAGATGCGCCACCGCCTCGACGGGTGTGCCGGGGTTCAGCGCGACGCCGGCCTTGACGCCATGGGCGCGGATCGCCTGCATCGTGCGATGCACATGCGGCCCCGCCTCGACATGGGCGGTGATGATGTCGGCCCCCGCCTCGGCGAAGGCGGCGATATAGGGATCGACGGGCGCGATCATCAGATGCACGTCCATCACCGTGGTCACATGTTTGCGAAAGGCGGCCACGGCGGGTGGGCCGAAGGTCAGGTTGGGCACGAAATGCCCGTCCATCACATCGACATGCACCCAATCCGCGCCCTGCGCTTCGATCGCGCGGATCTCGGCCCCGAAATCGGCGAAATCCGCGGACAGGATCGACGGCGCGATCTTGATGGAGCGATCAAGGGTCATGGCGTCTCTCCTGCCTTGCTTCTTCTTGCTTCAAATATCCGGCAAGGCCGCCGCTTCACGCAGCCTTGCTGCCTGCCGCGCGCGGGTCCAGCTTGCCCGTGGCATAACGCGCCGCCATGTCATCCATGCTGATCATCTTGATCTTGCTGGCGTTCCCGGCGGTGCCGAAGCGTTCGAAACGGTCGCGGCACAGGGCCTCCATCTCGGCCATGGCGGGGATCATGAACTTGCGCGGGTCGAATTCATCGGGATGTTCCATCGCGATCTTGCGGAACTGCCCGGTGATGGCCATGCGGCAATCGGTGTCGATATTGACCTTGCGC
>JAMWZG010000248.1 GCA_024304855.1 Paracoccaceae bacterium | reverse complement strand
CGCCTCGGCAGCCGCCTCGACCGCCACGACGCGCCCATCGGACAGGATGAACCCGTCGCCCTGATCGACCGACACGGTCTGCGCCAGATCAATCAGGAACGGCACGCCTGTCACCGTCTCCAGCCGTTTGCGCCGCAGGAAACGCGCGTCATAGGTCAGGCGGCAGTGATCATCGGGCGCCGGCAGATCGGCCGCGCGGGTTAGGTGATGGGCATGGGGCAGGGACATCGGATCGGCCTTTCGGGATCAATACAGGAAATAGCGCTGCGCCATCGGCACCACGGTGGCGGGTTCGCAGGTCAGCAATTTGCCATCGGCCCGCACCTCATAGGTTTCGGGGTTCACGTTGATATGCGGCGTGGCCGTGTTCAGCTTCAGATCCGCCTTGCCGATATTGCGCGTGTTTTCCACCGCCAAGGTCTGCTTCGCCAATCCCAGTTTGCCCCTGATCCCATCGGCCTGCGCCGCCGCGGATACGAACGTCACCGCCGTATGTTCCAGCGCGCGGCCATAAGCCCCGAACATGGGCCGGGAATAGACCGGCTGCGGCGTCGGGATCGAGGCGTTGGGATCGCCCATCTGCGCCAGAACGATGCTGCCCGCCATCAGAACCATCTCGGGCTTCACACCGAAAAAGGCCGGGTTCCACAGCACCAGATCGGCGCGCTTGCCGACCTCGATACTGCCGATATGGGCGGATATGCCATGCGCGATGGCCGGGTTGATCGTGTATTTCGCGATATAGCGGCGCACGCGGAAATTGTCGTTCTCGCCCGTCTCCTCGGCCAGGCGCCCGCGCTGCTTGCGCATCTTGTCGGCGGTCTGCCATGTGCGG
This sequence comes from Paracoccaceae bacterium, assembly GCA_024304855.1. Classification (GTDB taxonomy): domain Bacteria; phylum Pseudomonadota; class Alphaproteobacteria; order Rhodobacterales; family Rhodobacteraceae; genus Seohaeicola. Next base: position 3,660 of record JAMWZG010000248.1, on the reverse strand, counting down.
ATGATCACCTCGCCCACGCGGCCCATCGCCTGACTGTCGGATGCGATGATCGAAAACGCCCCCATGTCGTGCAGAATATCCTCGGCGGCAATCGTCTCGCGCCGGATGCGGCTTTCGGCAAAGGCCACGTCCTCGGGGATCGACTTGTCCAGATGATGACAGACCATCAGCATGTCCAGATGCTCGTCCACCGTGTTGACCGTAAAAGGCCGCGTCGGATTGGTCGAGGATGGCAGCACATTCGGCAGCCCGCAGATCTTGATGATATCCGGGGCATGACCGCCGCCCGCGCCTTCGGTATGAAAGGCGTGGATCGTGCGGCCCTTCAACGCGGCCACGGTATGTTCCACGAAGCCGCTCTCATTCAGCGTATCGGTATGGATCATCACCTGCACGTCCCAGGCATCCGCCACCGACAGGCAGCAATCAATGGCCGCCGGGGTGGTGCCCCAATCCTCGTGCAGCTTCAGGGCACAGGCGCCCGCCAAAATCTGCTCCTCCAGCGCGGCAGGGCGCGAGGCATTGCCCTTGCCCGCAAAGGCCAGGTTCATCGGAAAGGCATCGGCCGCCTGTAGCATCCGTGCCATGTGCCACGGGCCGGGCGTCACGGTCGTGGCCAGCGTGCCATGGGCGGGGCCGGTGCCGCCGCCCAGCATGGTGGTCACGCCGGAATGCAGCGCATCCTCCATCTGCTGCGGGCAGATATAGTGGATATGGCTGTCAAACCCGCCCGGTGTCAGGATGCGGCCTTCGCCCGCTATCACCTCGGTGCCTGGCCCCACGATGATCGTGACACCGGGTTGCGTATCGGGATTGCCCGCCTTGCCGATGGCATGGATACGCCCGTCCCGCAGGCCGACATCGGCCTTGTAGATGCCCGTCCAATCCACAATCAGCGCATTGGTGATCACCGTGTCCACAGCCCCACCGGCGCGCGTAACCTGAGACTGTCCCATCCCGTCGCGGATCACCTTGCCGCCGCCGAACTTGACCTCCTCGCCATAGATGGTCAGGTCACGCTCGACCTCGATGATCAGATCGGTATCGGCCAGCCGCAACCTGTCACCCGTGGTGGGGCCATACATCGCGGCATAGTCGGGGCGGGAAATCTTGACGGGCATCGGAACGATCCTTCGATGAATGGTCTGCGCGGCGGGGCCTAAAGCGGCCCCATCACCGCCTGGTTGAATCCCTGCACGATCCTGTCCCCGCCATAGGGGATCAGCTGCACCTCGCGCCGTTGGCCGGGCTCGAACCGCACGGCAGTGCCCGCGGCGATGTCCAGCCGCATCCCGCGCGCGGCGGCCCGATCAAAATCAAGCGCGGGGTTGGTTTCGGCAAAGTGGTAATGGCTGCCCACCTGAACCGGACGGTCGCCGGTATTGGCCACCATCAGCGTGATCGCCTCACGCCCTGCGTTCAGGGTCAGGTCGCCGGATGCGGGGAAAAGCTCGCCGGGGATCATCGCCACCCCCTCAACCGAAGGCCACAAGCGCGGTGCCAAGGGTCGCGACCGCCACCCACGCCCCGCGCAGAATCCTGCCTTGCGCAACCCGCACCAGCCCCAGACCCAGCAGAACCCCCGCCCCATGCAGCAGGGCCGTCGCGCTGACAAAGCCGGTCAGATAGGCCAGCGCCGCCGCGCCACCCATCTCGGACCCGTGCGCATGGCCGTGAAACAGCGCCAGCACCGCCACCAGACCCATGCCCGCCGCCACCGGCAACTGCACCGTCATCGCGACCAGCACGCCCATGATGATCACCGAGGTCAGGATCACCGGCTCGACCAGCGGCAGCGGCATCCCCATCAGGGACAGGGCAAAGCCCAGCACCATCGCCCCCACAAAGGCCGCCGGCACCGACCAGAGCGCCCGCCCGCCTTGCAGGGCCGCCCAAAGCCCGACGGCCACCATGGCCAGCACATGATCAGGGCCGAAGACGGGATGGGTAAAACCCGCCGCAACAGATCCATGGGCCGCAGGGTCCAGATGCGCCAGTGCGGGCCCGGCGGCAAGGGTCAGCATTGCGGCTGTGGAAAGGCGTGTGAACATGAGGAGCGTTCCTTCTTTGACGGTGAATATGTTTGCCTGCTCAGCGGATGGGATTGTGGACTGTCACCAGCTTGGTGCCATCGGGAAAGGTTGCCTCGACCTGCACCTCGTGGATCATCTCGGGCACACCCTCCATGCAGTCGGCGCGGGTGATGACCTGCGCGCCCGCCTGCATCATGTCGGCCACGGACCGCCCGTCCCGCGCCCCCTCGACCACCGTATCGGTGATCAGGGCAATCGCCTCCGGGTGGTTCAGCTTGACGCCGCGCGCCAATCGCTTGCGCGCCACTTCGGCGGCCATCGCGATCAGCAGCTTGTCTTTTTCACGGGGTGTCAGGTTCATGTCAGAGCATCCATGTGCGGGGCAGGGGGCCGTCATTCAGATCCGCGAGCAGCGGCAGAAGAATGCGGCGCAGGGTGAAGCTGTCGGGTGCGGTCAGGCGCAGGAACAGCAGGCCGGGCCGGATGAGCGATGCCCCGGCCTCGGCCGGCAGATCGGGCCGCTGCCGTTCCAGATGGTGCCGCGCGTCAACACTGTCGGGTGGACATGCATAGATCACCGCAGCCATGGCCAGCGCCCCGCCTGCCGTGGCGCGGCGTGACAGCCGGTCAACAGCATCGCCAGCAAGGCGCATCCTGTCGATGAACAGCGGCGCACCGTCACGCCAGATCTCGATCCGGTCGGACAGGTGCAACTGGCGGACATGCTCGCCCATGGCGGTGCGACCGAACACAAGGGTTTCCGCCACAAGACAGCGGGCATCGCCGCTCAGATCGACGCGCAACCGCCGGTCCAGTCGGGCGGCATCGAAGAGGATCGTCTCCTGCGGAAGCCAGTCCAGCCGCGCCCCCGCCTCGACCGTGATTCTCGTGTTGACCTGTGCAGGCACTGTGCCGCTGGCGCGGTAGATCCGTTCCGCCGCCTGCGAGGTCAGGCTCAACCGGCTGCCCGCACCCACGCGCCCCGCGATTCGCAGATCATCGCCGCCGGTGATCCCGCCCGAGGTATTGACCACAACCGCACTCAGGCGATCCGCAGGCCCACGCGGAAACAGGGACTTCAGGCAACCGGAATGGCGCAAATCCCCCAGAACCGAGGCGCCGCTGCCCGCCTGCACCTTGCTGTGCAGCAGCAATGTGCCAAGGGCGCGCTGGGCGCGGGATTGGCCTGCCTGCGGCATGATCGGCGCTGCATCCAGAATGATCGCCTCCCCCGCTTGGCGTTGATCCATCATGCGCCACAGGGTTGGCCCCCCGCGGCAACTTCGCCCGGTGATCATGCCGGGGGGGCGGCGCGGGCAACATCCGCCATCCCCCGGATCCACGGCGAAACCTGCGCGACTGCCTATTAAAAAGGCGTTTGGCTGATGTTTTCAGCAGATCGAGAATGTCCTATTGTGGATCAACCCGCAGGGCGCACCCGGCCCGGCAACAGTCCTGCCACCGCACCGCGCACGCAGCGCCGCCCCCGGTTTTTTCGGAATCGCCCCGCATCTTGCGGTTTCGCCCTTGACGGGCCAAGCGCGCTTTCGTAAAGCCCGTCACGCTTCGGCGGAGTAGCTCAGTTGGTTAGAGCAGCGGAATCATAATCCGCGTGTCGGGGGTTCGA
>JAMWZG010000247.1 GCA_024304855.1 Paracoccaceae bacterium | reverse complement strand
TTTGCACACCGAATTCAGCCCGTAAAGCCCCCCCGCCCAGAGGATCATCTGGATATCCGCCGCGATCCGTTCCGGCGGCAGCATGGCCGAGAAACTGACGGTGGACACCACGTATTTCGGCACGCCCAAGGGCAGCGCCGCGCACAGATCCAGCGCCAGATCCGTGCCCATCGTGCCGCCCAGCACGATCACCCCGTCGATCTGCCCTTGCCGCTGCATCTGCTGCGCCAGCGCCGCCGCCCCGCGCGCCATGATCTGCATGGCGATATTCTCGTCCCCGCTGTCGATGGCGGCCTGAATGGAACTGCCGCCCGCTGCGGCCACCTGATGCTTGGAGATGTCGGTGGGCCGCGCCGGCTCTCCCAGCACGGACACATCCATGGTCCGCACCCCGCCCCCCATCGCGCGGATACGATCGGCCAGATAGGACAGTTCGGCATCCTTGGTGTCATAGGTGCCCACGACGAGGATGGTCTTGTCAGGCGTGGTCATGCATGGCTCCTGTCAGTCGGTGGCAAGATAGGCCTCTGCCAGCGGCAGGGCGGTGCGGATCGCGCGGGCAGACCGTTCCGCCCCGCCGGGCTCGTGCAGGCGCGGGATGATCCAGCCGGGATAGGTCAGGGCGCGCAGCAGGATGAACAGATCCAGCGTGTCCGCATCAACCGCCCGCCGCTGCGCATATCCCGCCAGCAGTGCCGCGCGCAGCGCCGGGTAATCGGGGGCCGTCAGAAAGCGCATCAGAAAGGTGGCCAGTTCGAAATCCCGAAAGCCCCAGCCGCCATCGTCAAAGTCGATCAGCGACAGGCGCCCTTCGTCGATCAGCACATTTTCGGACAGGGCATCGGCATGGATCAGCCCGTAATCCAGCCCGTCCGCGATCCGCGCCAGATGCGCATCCGCCTTGGTCCGCGCCGCCAGCACCGTGGCGCGCTGCGCCGCCGTCAGCCCCGGATTGTCCCAGAATCGCCCCCAGACCGGCGCATCCCCCAAAAGCCCCGCGCGATCCCATACCGGGCGGGCAAAGCCAGCAGGCGGGGTCCAGCCGTCGCTGATGCCATGCAGCCGCGCCAGCACCCCGCCCAGATCGCGACAAAGCCCCGCCCGATCCGCCACATCCAGCGCCCCCTGTTGCCCGATGGGCCGCCCCGGCAGCCATGTCAGCAGATCGACCAGCGTCTCGCCCACCTCTTCGACCAAGCGACCCATGGCAGAGGGCAGGGGGCGCGGCACCGTCAGCCCCGCATCCACCAGCGCCCCCATCCATTGCAACTCCGACAGCAGCTCATCCGCCGTGCGATAGCCCGGACGATGCAGCCGCAGGGCAAACACTCCCCGCCCATCCTCGGCCCGCCAGACGATATTCTCGCGCCGCGCGGCCAAAGCGATCTGGTCGGGCGCAAAGCCCCATAACCCAGCCGCCTGATGCGCCAGCGCCTTCATCACGGCTCCAGCGGGGTGGCGCGCAGCACCTGATCCAGCGTCTCCAGCATCCGATCCGCATCCGCGTGTGAAAACACCATCGGCGGGCGCATCTTCAAGACGTTGTAATGGATGCCCAGGAAATTGAGCAGCACCCCCCGCTGCCGCATCCCGTTGGCCACCCGCTTGGTAAAGGCGGTCGCGGGCGCCTTGGTCCCCCGGTCCAGCACCATCTCGGCTCCGAAAAACAGCCCCGACCCGCGCACATCGCCGATACACTCATGCTGCCCCGCCAGATCGCGCAGCCCATCGCGGGCATAATCGCCCACCACGCGGGCATTCTCCATCAACCCTTCCTCCTGCACCACGCGCAGCGTGGCCATCGCCGCCGCACAGGACACCGGATTGCCCGCGAAAGTGTTGAAATAGCGAAAGGCGCTGCGGAAGGCATACATCGTCTCATGTGGCGCGATCACCGCCGCCACCGGATGCCCGTTGGCCATCGGCTTGCCGATGGTGATGATGTCGGGGGTGAATCCGATCTTCTGGAACCCCCAGAAATGCGTCCCCAACCGCCCGAAGCCCGGTTGCACCTCATCCGCGATGATCACCCCGCCCGCGCGCTTCACCACCGCGACCGTGGGATCAAGCCAGCCATGGGGCAGATCCGGGAACCCCTCATTGGCAAAGAAGGGGCACAGCATCAGCGTGGAAAACCCGTGCTCCGTCGCCTCCAGCGCCGCGATCTGGCGCTCCACCGCAGCGGCAAAGGCATGGGCATGGGCCATCCCCGCCTCGCCCCCCAGCGGGCGATAGCTGTCGGGTGCCGGCACGAATGCCACATTGGTCGCATAGCCCCCCGGCGGCGGGTTCGTCCGGCTCAGCTGATGCACGGCGGTCGTATTGCCGTGATAGGTGTGATCCGTCGCGATCACCCCTGTCTTGCCCGTCAACGCCTGCGCCATCCGCAAGGCCACGTCATTCGCCTCGGACCCGGTGCAGGTCATCAGCGCCGTGTCGAATGGCGCGCCCACCATCCCGGTCAGCGCCTCGACATAATCCACGATCCCCTCGTGCAGATAACGGGTATGCGTGTTCAACGTCCCCGCCTGTGCGCAGATCGCCTCGACCACCTTCGGATGACAATGCCCCACATGCGGCACATTGTTGTAGCAATCCAGATACTCCCGCCCCTCGGCATCCCACAGCTTCGTGCCCAGCCCCCGCACCAGATGCACAGGCTCGTCGTAAAAGGTGGACATGTTCGGGCCCAGAAGGCGGGCACGGCGGTCTGTCAGGCTCTCGGTCATAGCTGGATCCACGCAGTCTTGAGGTCATGATACTTATCCAGCGCATGAAGCGATTTGTCATGCCCATTGCCGGATTGTTTCACACCCCCCAAAGGCACCGTATTGTCCGCCCCGCCATAGGTGTTCACATGCACCACCCCCGCGCGCAAGCCCGCCACCATGCGATGCGCGCGGCTCAGGTTCGCTGTCCACACGGCTGACGCCAGACCGTAATCGCTGTCATTCGCAATCCGCAGCGCCTCGGCCTCGCCCTCGAACGGGATCACCGCCAGCACAGGCCCGAACACCTCCTGCCGGGCCAGCCGGTGATGGGGCTGAACCCCCGTCACAATCGTCGGCGCCATATAGGTGCCGCCCGTCTCCTCAAGTATCCGCTTGCCACCCAGCACGACCTCGCCCCCCTCGGCCAGGGCATCCGCCACGAACCCGAGGTTCCCCGCCAACTGCCGCTCGGAATGGACCGCGCCGATCTGGCTGGTCAGGTCCAGCGGATCACCCACCTTCAACGCCCCCGCATGACGCGCGACCGCAGCAACGAAATCATCATGCACTGACCGTTCCACCAACAACCGCGACCCCGCCACGCAAACCTGCCCCGCATTGCGGAAAATCCCCATGGCCGAAACCTTCGCCGCCTGTTCCAGATCAGGCGCATCGGCAAACACCACATTGGGCGACTTGCCCCCCAGTTCCAGATAGCACCGCTTGAGGTTCGACCGCGCGGAATATTCCAAGAGCCGCCGCCCCGTCGCCCCCGATCCGGTAAAGACCATCACATCCACATCCATCGACAGGGCCAGCGCCTCGCCCGTCACATGGCCATGCCCGGTAACGACATTCAGCACCCCATCCGGCAACCCGCAGTCCAGGCAGATCTGCGCCAGACGCAGCAGCGACAAGGACGCTGTCTCCGCAGGCTTCAATACCACCGAATTCCCCGCCGCCAGCGCGGGCGCCAGCTTCCACGCCCCGATCATCAGCGGAAAGTTCCAGGGCACAATCGCCGCCACCACGCCCACCGGCACATGATGCACCAGCCCCAGAACATCCGGCGCTGTCGGCGCGATCTGCCCGTAGACCTTGTCGATGGCTTCCGCGTAATACCGAAACGTCCCCGCTGCCGATCCGGCCTCGGCCTTCAGGGCCATGGAAATCTCGGTCCCGTTGTCGCGCACCCCCAGCACGGTCAGGGCCAAGGCCTCGGCCTCGATCCGGTCCGCGATCCGGTGCAACACCGCTTTGCGCGCCGCAGGCGCCAGCCGCGACCAGCGCCCATCCTCGAACGCGCGCCGCGCCGCCGCCACCGCCCGCCCCACATCGGCGGCATTGGCCGCTCCGATGGTGGTCAGTCCTTGTCCGTCAATGGGCGAGACAACATCGAGCGTGCCGCCCTCAGCCTCTTGCCACGCTCCGTCAATACAGAGTCCTTGCGCCGGGACAGCAACATGCCGAAACGCGTCGATGCGGGTCTGGTCGCCCATTGGGCCTCCTTCAGTCGTCTGGAATGGATCACCGCGCCCCGGATCTGGACCGCGATGATCAGGATGATGAACACAAACAGCGCCATCGCGATGGGCCGGTCGATGAAATCAAAGGGCGTCTTCACCCGCGCCATGGCAATGCGCAGTTTCGCCTCCATGATCCCGCCCAATACGATCCCCATGATGATCGGCACGATCGGCAGGCTCAGGCGCTTGAGGATGAACCCGAACAGCCCGAACGCCGCCGCCATCAGGCAATCGGTGGCGGAATTGCGCAGCGAATAGATGCCCACG
>JAMWZG010000246.1 GCA_024304855.1 Paracoccaceae bacterium | reverse complement strand
TACCGCATCTTCATATTCCGTTCATGGTTCCTATCTGAAAGTGGAAGGCGCGCTATCGGAACATACGCGCTTTCTTCACTGTCCCTCGTTCCGTGACTGGCGCCCAAGGTTTCCTTGGGCGCTTTTTTCTGTGGCCGCTTTTTTCTGCGCGATGTCGCGCGCGGGCTTTGCCGTGGCGGGCGGGGCGGTTATGCTGCGGTCATGAGCGAGACCTATTCCGACGCCTTTTTGCGCGACATCCTGAAACGCACCCGCCGCATCGCGGTGGTGGGCGTGTCGATGAACCCCGTGCGGCCCAGCTATTACGTGGCGCGCTATCTGTCGCTGAAGGGGTTCACGGTGATCCCGGTCAATCCCGGCCATGCGGGCGAGGTGCTGTTCGGCCAGACCGTGCGGGCGCAGTTGAGCGAGATCGAGGGCGGGGTGGATATGGTGGACATCTTCCGCCGGTCCGAGCATGTGCCGCCGATCGTCGCGGAGGCGCTGGCGCTGTTCCCGGATTTGCAGACCGTCTGGATGCAGATCGGGGTCGAGAATGCGGAGGCGGCCGCCATGGCGCGCGCGCGCGGGGTGGATGTGGTGATGAACCGCTGCCCCAAGATCGAATACCAGCGCCTGTTCGGCGAGCTGCGGATGGGTGGCTTTGCGACCGGGGTGATCTCATCCAAGCTGTGAGCCCGGTGACGGGGTCGGTTTTTGAGTATTTCAGGCAAGATGAAGCGCGGGTGCGCGTCAGGGTTTGCGGGCGGCTTTTTCCGCGATGCCCGAGGTGCCCTGGCGGCGGGCGAGTTCGGCCATGACATCCGACAGCGCCACGCCGCGCGATTGCAGCATCACGAGCAGGTGAAAGAGGACATCGGCGGCTTCTGATGTAAGGGCGGTCTTGTCGCCTTTGACCGCTTCGATGATGGCTTCGATAGCTTCCTCGCCGAATTTCTCGGCGCATTTTTCGGGGCCTTTGGACAGGAGTTTCGCGGTCCAGCTGGACTCCGGGTCCGCATCCGCGCGGGCGGCGATCAGGGTGGCGAGGTCGTCGAGGGTCATTGGTCCATCCTCATCGGGATACCGGCGGCGGCCATGTGTGTCTTGGCCTGGCGGATCGTGTAATCGCCGAAATGGAAGATCGAGGCGGCAAGGACGGCCGAGGCGCCGCCCTGCGTGACGCCTTCGACCAGATGATCCAGATTGCCCACACCGCCCGAGGCGATGACGGGGATGTCCACCGCATCCGAAATGGCGCGGGTGAGCGGCAGGTTGAAGCCGGCGCGCGTGCCGTCGCGGTCCATCGAGGTGAGCAGGATCTCGCCCGCGCCCTTGGCGGCGACAAGGCGGGCAAACTCCACCGCGTCGATGCCCGTGGGTTTGCGCCCGCCATGGGTGAAGATTTCCCATTTGCCGGGGGAGACGGTCTTGGCGTCGATGGCGACCACGATGCATTGGCTGCCGAATTGATCCGCAGCCTCGGCCACCACATCGGGATTGGCCACGGCGGCAGAGTTGAAACTGACCTTGTCGGCGCCCGCCAGAAGCAGGGCGCGCACATCGGCGGGGCTGCGCACGCCGCCGCCCACGGTCAGCGGGATATAGCATTGTTCCGCCGTGCGGCGGACCACATCGAACATGGTGCCACGGTTTTCATGGGTGGCGTGGATGTCGAGAAAGCACAGCTCGTCCGCGCCTGCGGCGTCATAGGCGCGCGCCGCATCGACGGGATCGCCCGCATCGCGCAGGTCCACGAAATTGACGCCCTTGACCACGCGGCCATCCGCGACATCGAGGCAGGGAATGATACGGACCTTGAGCATGTTCCTGCTGTTCCTTGGCAAGTCACGGCATTGTTTATGTGCAAACCGCCCCACATGCCAGAGGCTTGCCCCAGAGTTTGACCATGCAGAAGGAGAGACCGATGAAACCCGTTCTGGCCGCTTTGGCCGTGATCCTGTCGGCAGGAATGGCTTTGGCCGATGATGACGATATGGTCCGGGTGCAATCCGCCCATGACGTGCCCACCACCATGGACCGGCTTGAAGCGGCGGTGACAGAGGCGGGGGCGGCGGTGGTGGCGCGCGTGGATCATGCCGGGGCGGCGCAATCCGTGGAGTTGAGCCTTGCGCCGTCCGAGGTGCTGATCTTCGGCAACCCCAGGATCGGCACACCCGCGATGCAGGACAATGCCTTGGCGGGGCTGTATCTGCCGCTCAGGGTGCTGGTCTATCAGGATGCGGATGGGCAGGCATGGCTGGTCTATGAGGCGCCGGGCGCCATGCTGGACGATCTGGACGGGGTCGCGGAGGATGCCGCCTATCTGACGACCATGGCCGGGGCGCTGCGCAATCTGACCGCCAAGGCCGCGGCCGAGTGATCCCTGCGCGCGGCTGATGCTGCGGCTGGGTTAGAGGCGGGGCGAGCGGCGTTTGCGGCGCAGGATCACCTCGATCATCAGGCCTGCGGCCAGTGGCGTCAGGAAGAGGGCGAGGCTGGCCAGCCCGTGCGACAGAAGCGCCACGACCATCAGCGAGGCGAGCGGGCCGAACAGCGCAAAGGCCCGTGCGTGCCCGGCTGTCGGGCAATCGAGATAGCCTGCGACCGCCGTATAGGGTAGGTTCGCGCAGCCCGACATGGCAAGGTCGAAGCCCAGCAGAAAGGCCGGTGGCGCAAGCCAGAGGGCGATCACGAGGATGGCGAGAGCGCGCGCGCGGAAAAAGCGCCAGACCAGCAGCGGCACCAGCAGGAACAGGGCCACAAGGCCGAGGGTCATGGCCCCGCCGCCCCGTCTGGCCCCCTCAGCCCTTGAGCGCGGCCAGCGCCGCGCGCAGGTCCAGCGCGCCGTCATAGAGCGCGCGGCCCGAGATCGCGCCGTTGAGGGTGGCCCCGCAGTCGCGCAGCGCGATGAGGTCCGCGAGCGAGGAGACACCGCCCGAGGCGATGACCGGAATGCTGACCGCGCGGGCGAGGGCGGCGGTGGCGTCGATATTCGGGCCCTGCATCGCGCCGTCGCGGTTGATGTCGGTATAGATGATGGCGGCCACGCCTGCGTCTTCGAAGCTGCGGGCAAGGTCCGTGACCATCACATCGGTCTCATGCGCCCAGCCCTTTGTCGCCACGCGGCCATTGCGCGCGTCGATGCCCACGGCGACCTGCCCCGGAAAGGCGCGCGCCGCCTCGCGCACCAGTGCGGGGTTTTCCACGGCCACGGTGCCCAGGATCACGCGGGCGAGGCCGCGCGACAGCCAGCGGTCGATCGTGGCCATGTCGCGGATGCCGCCGCCCAGCTGCGCGGGCACTTTCGTTTGCGCCAGGATCGCCTCGACCGGGGCGGCGTTCACAGGCTCGCCCGCGAAGGCGCCGTTCAGATCGACCAGATGCAGCCATTCGCAGCCTGCGGCGACGAAGTCCATCGCCTGCGCGGCGGGGTCGTCGTTGAAGACGGTGGCCTGGTCCATCTCGCCCTTGTAGAGGCGCACGGCCTTGCCGTCTTTCAGGTCGATGGCGGGGTAGAGGATCATGGGCGCACCTGTCTGTTGCCGGGGTGGCGGCCTTTGACCACGGGCGGCGGGAAAATGCAACGCATGGGCGGTGGGGATGCCCGCTTGATCGCTGCACCGGATCGCGGCAAGGTCAGGGCAGTAGTGGTCGGGGCAGTTGAGGTCGGGCAGGTATGGTCGGGGGTGTGATGATGCGACAGGCGGTGATGGCGGCGGTGATCCTGATGGGGACTGCCGGGGTGGCGCGGGCCGATCCTTTGCTGGGCGACTGGAAAACCGCCCGGCAGGATGACGGCACAAGCGGTATCGTGCGGGTGGCCCCTTGTGGCGCGGCGCTCTGTGGCAGCTTGATCCGGTCATTCGATGCCAGCGGCAAGGAGGTGGCCAATCCCGGCAACGGGATGCTGATCCTGTCCGAGACGGTGGCGCGGGGTGGCGGGGATTATCGCGGCAAGGTCTATGCGCCGGACCGGGACATGACCTATGCCTCGCGGCTGGAGTTGCGCGGCGACAGCCTGCGGGTCAGCGGCTGCGTCATGGGGATCTGCCGGGATGGCGGCCTGTGGCAACGGGCGAATTGAGGGCGCGGGCCGCTTGCCGCCATGTCAGGCTTGATCGGCGCGGGGCGGCGCGGCAGGGTTTTCGGCACGGATCAGGCAGACATCAGGGAGGATGGTCAGATGCGCGGAACGATTCTTGCGGCAGTGCTGGTGGTGGTGACGGCGGGGGGCGCCTTGGCGGACCCTTTGCTGGGCACATGGCGCACGGCACCCGATGACAATGGCAATACCGGGCTGATCGAGGTGGCCCCCTGCGGCGCGCAGATCTGCGGCACGCTGGTGAAATCCTTTGACGGGGCGGGCAAGGAGATGGCCAGCCCGAACACGGGCCGGATGATCATCTCGGAGACGGTCAATGCCGGGGGCGGGGCCTATAAGGGCAAGGTCTGGTCGCCGGACCGGGACAAGACCTATAACTCGCGGCTGGAACTGTCGGGCGACAGCCTCAAGGTCAGCGGCTGTGTGC
>JAMWZG010000245.1 GCA_024304855.1 Paracoccaceae bacterium | reverse complement strand
CAGCGCGGTCAGGCAGTCGCGGGAATATTCGGCCAGCCGCACCATGCGCGCCTTGTTGACCGCATAAGCGGCGGTGGTGCAATTGCCCAGCATCTGCGCCATCCAGCGCAGTTTGGTCATGTCCATCGCAGGCTGGATGATCAGCGGCGCATGTTCCATGAACATCCACTTGAGCGCCTTGAGCGGGATGCCCGGCGCGGCCCAGGGCGAGGAATAGCCGGGGCTGATTTCACCGGCATTCGCGAAGGATGTCTCCAGCGCGGCGGCGGGTTGGCGGTCGATCACCGTCACCTCATGCCCGGCCTGTGCCAGATACCACGCCGAAGTCACGCCGATGACGCCAGAGCCAAGAACCACGATCTTCATGCCGGAACCCTTCGATTGGGGGGAAATGCCTGAGCGCCGTTCTACAGCCTGAGCGCGCGAAAGTTCTGGCGATTATCGCGGGTGGAGCAGGACTTTTGTGAAGAAATCGTTGCAATTGATGGTTTTCGTCGAAGAAACTGCGATCATGTGGTGAATTCATGAAAGCTCTGCCGGTGAATCGGGTGAAATGGTGACGATCTGCCCATGATCCGCAGGAAGGCTGGTCAGCTGAATTCGCGGTCGCTGATCCTGAACTTGCGGATGCGGGAATAGAGCGTGGTGGGCTGGATGCCCAACAGGGCGGCGGCACCATCGGGACCGGCGACCTTGCCCTTGGTCTCGCGCAGGCAGGCCAGGATATTGTCGCGGATCGCCTGCTGAATCTCGGCCTCGGTGCGGATCATCTGCGTGGACGAGGGGCGCGCGGGCGTGTCGGTGCCCAACTCCACCATCAGCTTGCCGCTGGTGGACAGGATCGCCGCGCGTTCGATGACGTTCTTGAGTTCGCGCACATTGCCGGGCCAGGGATAGGCGCAGAGCCTGTCCATCATCCGTTCGGTGATGACGGTCCGGGGGCGGTTCATGCGTTTGCAGGCAATATCCAGAAGATGCGCGGCCAGTTCGGGAATGTCGTCGCGTCGATCGCGCAGGGGCGTGCAGGTGATCGGAAAGACGTTCAGGAAGAGCCAGAGATCCTCTCGCATCCGGCCTGCGGCGACCTCGTGTTCAAGGTTCTTGGTCGTGGCGGCAATCACGCGGATGTCGATCTGCCGGGTGCGGGTGTCGCCAAGGCGTGTCACCTCGCCTGCTTGCAGGGCATGGAGCAAGCGGCCCTGCTGTTCCAGCGGCAGTTCGGACACGTCGTCCAGAAAGAGCGTGCCGCCATGCGCCAGCTCCAGCTTGCCCGGCTTGTCGCGCAGCGCGCCGGGAAAGGCACCGCGCATCTGGCCGAACAATTCTGCCTCGGTCGCGTCGGCGGTGACGGCGCCACATTTGAAATGGATCAGCGGACGGCGGCGGCGCGGACTGTCGCTGTGAATGGCCGTGGCGACAAGCGCCTTGCCGGTGCCCGCCTCGCCGGTGATGAGGACGGTGGCATCCGTGGGCGCGACCAGCCCGATCTTGGTCAGAAGCTGGCGGATCGCGGGTGAGTGTCCGATGATGTCGTGATGCGCCCGTTCCGAGGTGATGGCCTCTTGCAGATAGGCGTTCTCCTGCTCCAGCCGGTCGCGCAGGGCGGCGACCTCCTCCATCGCTTCGCGCAGCTTGCGCTCGTTCTCCTTGCGCTCGGTGATGTCGCGGAAGATGACCACGGCCCCGGCCAGCACCTTCTGGTCATAGATCGGGGTCGAGACATATTCGACGCGGATCGGCTTGCCATCCTTGCGCCAGAAGACCTCATCCTCGATCCGGGCTACCTGTTCAAATCGGAAGGACTGATAGATCGGGCAGTCGTGGGAGGGATAGACCTCGCCGTTCAGGTGATGGTGGTGGATCACGGAATGGATGTCATGGCCCAGCAGATCCTCGGCGGTCCAGCCCAGCATTTCCTGCGCGGCGCGGTTCAGGAAGGTGGTCTTGCCATCGGCATTGACGCCGTAGATGCCTTCACCGGCCGCGTTCAGGATCAATTGGTTCTGGCGCTCAAGTTCCGAGAAGAAACCCTGCGCGCGCCGCCATTCCAGAAGGCCCGAACGATGGAGTTCGGCCGCCTCGGCCATGCGGTCGTGTCGCTCCATCTCCTCGAGGTCGAGGATGGTGAGGAGGAGGAAGGACGGGTTGTCCTCGATCAGCCTGCCCCGAATTTCGCAGCGCAGCGGGGTGGCGTGCACCGTGGACAGGATGATGTCGCGGCTCCATGCTTCGCCACGATGCGCAATCTCGTCCACCAGGACGATGAATTGCGGCAGCGTGGCGCCGACCAGCGGCGAGAAGGCAAGACCGTCCTGCGGCGGCAGATCAAGCAGGCGGCGCGCGCGGCTGTTGGCGGCGGCGATGCGATCCTGGGCAAGGTCGATCAGCAAGGCAGCCTCGGCCAGCGCATTGAGCAGGGAATCGGAGGGGGCGGGCAGGTCCGGCATGGCACCAGAAGACCCTGCTGCGATGCGGCAGGGCAATACGAAAAATCGTAAATTACGAAAAATCGTGATGCGCCTGGAGGGTGGGTTCAGGTTAAGATATTGAAAAACATCATTAAAATGACATGCCCAAATGTTGTGCACAGCTCTTTCGTCACGCCATCGTCCCGGTGGATCATGGGTTCAACGACACCTGTGCGAGAGGACATGACATGACGATGAAAAGCCTGGGCAATCCGTTTTCCGAAACATCCGACCTGCGCCATGGTGCGGCCTGCGGCTGCGAGACCTGCAAGAGCGGGCAGCATCAGCACGCCGCCGAGGTGATGTCCTCGGATGCGATGCTGGAGCGGGCGGTGGAAAGTGCCATCGTGCGTTCCGTCTTCGGGCATAGCGACATCGGGCGGCGGTCGTTCATGGGGATGTTGGGCGGCGGCACGGTCGCGGCGGCTCTGGCCTCGGTCTTTCCCATCGACAAGGCCAAGGCGGCGATCCTGGACAATCTGGGCACGCCGGAGAAAACCGATCTGAACATCGGCTTCGTGCCGATCACCTGTGCCACGCCGATCATCATGGCGCAGCCACTGGGGTTCTATGAGCGTCATGGCCTGAACGCGAGCGTCATCAAGACGGCGGGTTGGGCCGTGGCGCGCGACAAGTCGCTGTCGGGGGAATATGACGCAAGCCATATGCTGACGCCGATGCCGCTGGCCATGACGCTGGGTGCGGGGTCGGTGGCGCAGCCCTATATCATGCCTGCGGTCGAGAACATCAACGGACAGGCCATCGTCCTGTCGAACCAGCATCTCGACAAGCGTGATCCGACCATGTGGAAGGGCATGACCTTTGGTGTGCCGTTTGAGTATTCGATGCACAATTTCCTGCTGCGCTACTATGTGGCGGAGTTCGGTCTGGACCCCGACAAGGACATCCAGATCCGCGTCGTGCCGCCGCCCGAGATGGTGGCCAACCTGCGCGCCGGGAACCTTGACGGGTATCTGTCGCCCGATCCGTTCAACCAGCGCGCGGTCTGGGAAGGTATCGGCTTTATCCACATGCTGACCAAGGAGATCTGGGACGGGCATCCCTGCTGCGCCTTTGCAGCACCGCTGTCCTTTGCCGAGCAACTGCCCAACACCTATGGCGCGCTGCTGAAATCCATCATCGACGCCACGCAATACGCGTCAAACCCCGAAAACCGGAAGGAGATTTCGGCGGCGATTGCGCCGACCAACTATCTCAACCAGCCGGTCGAGGTGATCGAGCAGGTTTTGACGGGTGTCTATGCCGACGGCTTGGGCGAGGTGAAGAACGTGCCGGACCGGATCGACTTTGATCCCTTCCCCTGGCACTCGATGGGGGTGTGGATCCTGACGCAGATGAAGCGCTGGGGCTATATCGAGAATGACATCGACTATAAGGCGGTGGCCGAGCAGGTCTATCTGGCGGCGGATGCCAAGGAGGTCATGAACGATCTGGGCTATGACGCGCCGGATGTGACCTACAAATCCCATGTCATCATGGGCAAGACCTTCGATCCGGCAGAGCCGGAAGCCTATGTCAAAAGTTTCGCCATCGGGAGGGGTTGATCGTGCCTGTCCTGTCCCTGAACCAGCGGGCGATGCTGCTGTCGGTGGTCATGCTTGTCGTGGGCCTTCTGATATGGGAGGCCGCGATCCCCGCGCAGAAAGCGGTGGGCGAGTTGACGGAATATGAACGTCTGACCGGCGGCGGCGCTGCCAAGGCCGGTGTGCCGCCCCCCAGTCAGGTCTTTGTCAAAGCCTGGGAGGAGCTGTCGAACCCGTTTTATGATGCTGGCCCCAATGACAAAGGGATCGGAATCCAGATCGGCTATTCGATCTATCGCGTGCTGTCGGGCTACTTGATGGCCGCTGTTGTCGCGATCCCGCTGGGCTTTCTGATCGGCATGTCGCCGGTGGCTTACAAGGCGCTGAACCCGTTCATTCAAGTGTTGCGCCCGATTTCGCCGCTGGCCTGGATGCCGCTTGCGCTGTTCATCATTCAGGACAGCGAGGCGAGCGCGATCTTCGTGATCTTCATCTGTTCGATCTGGCCCATGCCTGTCTC
>JAMWZG010000244.1 GCA_024304855.1 Paracoccaceae bacterium | reverse complement strand
GCGACTTCGGCCGATGCTTCGGCGCATTTCCTGCACCGCGATCTGCTGCGCAAGCAGGATTTCGTGGCGATGGGCGGCGAGCTGACCCAGCTGGATCAGGAAGCGCAGGACAATCTGCGCAAGTATTCGCTGGAAGTGGTCGATGACTTCTCGAAGCAGGATCCCAAGTATTGCGGCCGTGTCGGCGAGATGCTGCATGAGTTCCTGAAAGTGACGGGTCGCGCCTGATCCTTGCGCCGCGCCCGAGGGGCGTGGCGGTTTCCGGCAGCGTCGCGCCCCGCTCCCCGCGCGGCGCTGCCTTTTCCCTGACTGACTGAAAGTGACCCCGATGCAGATCCCCGCGACCATGACCGTTGTCGAAATCACCGCGCCCGGCGGACCAGAGGTTCTGAAGCCTGCCACCGCGCCCGTGCCCCGCCCCGGTCCGGGGCAGATCCTGATCCGCATCGCCTATGCCGGGGTGAACCGCCCCGATGCGCTGCAACGCGCAGGCAACTACGCGCCACCCCCCGATGCCTCGCCCCTGCCGGGGCTGGAGGCGGCGGGCCATGTGGCCGCAGTGGGCGAAGGCGTGACCCGCTGGGCCGCAGGCGATGCCGTGACGGCCCTGCTGCCCGGTGGCGGCTATGCCGAATATGCGGTGACGCAGGCTGATCACGCGCTGCCCGTGCCCGCAGGCATGAGCATGGACCGCGCCGCAGCCCTGTGCGAGACCTTCTTTACCGTCTGGACCAATGTCTTCATGCGCGGCGGTTTGCAGGCGGGTGAAAAGCTGCTGGTGCATGGCGGATCGTCCGGTATCGGCACGATCGCCATTCAACTGGCGGCCCTGCGCGGCGCGCGGGTCTTTGCCACGGCGGGATCGGGTGACAAATGCAAGGCCTGCACCGATCTGGGGGCGGAAGCGGCGTTCAACTACCGCGATGTCGATTTTGTGCAAGCGATGAAGGACTTGGGCGGCGCTGACCTGATCCTGGACATGGTGGGCGGCTCTTATATTCCGCGCAATCTGGATGCGCTGGCGATGGATGGGCGGCTGGTGCAGATCGCTTTCCTGCAAGGATCGACCGTCGATCTGAACATGATGCAGGTGATGACCCGCCGCCTGACCATCACCGGGTCAACCCTACGCCCGCAAAGCCATGCCGCCAAAGCCGCCATCGCCCGCGCGCTGGAGGCCGAGGTCTGGCCGCATCTGGCCGCAGGGCGGATCGGGCCCGTGATGGACAGCGAATTCGCGCTGGTCGATGCAGCCAAGGCCCATGCGCGGATGGAAAGCTCGGTCCATATCGGCAAGATCGTGTTGAAAGTGGCCTGACACATGGGCTGGCGCGCGCTGGATCTGTCGGACAGCCATGTCATCCCGTCCACCGGCACACCGGGCCTCGGGCTGCATCTGCGGTCGCGGGCCTGGGCCGGGACGCCGGTGCTGTTCGTGCATGGCGCGACCTTTTCCAGCCGGCTCTATGACATCCCCGCGCCGGGCGTGAACTGGTTGCAGGCGGCGGCGGATGCGGGGCTTGCGCCCTATGCGCTGGATATTCGCGGCTATGGGCGGTCGAAACCCAATCCCTTTCCGCAGGATGCGCCCCCCTATGCCACGGGCGATCAGGCGGTGGCCGATATCGGCGATGCGGTGGACTGGATCGCCGCGCGCCATGGCGGCGGGCCGGTGGCGCTGGTGGGGTGGTCCTGGGGCAGCATCACCACGGCGCGCTATGCCATCGGGGCAGGGCGGGGCAAGGTGGACAAGCTGGTGCTCTATGCACCCATCTTTGCCGAGCGCAACGCCGAATGGCTGGAGGTGCTGGCCGATCCGGCTGATCCTGCGCGGATCAATGCTTTCAAGGCGTGGCGCCATGTCGATCTGCCCGCGACCCGCGCGCGCTGGGATGCGCAGCTTCCGCCGGGTGCCGATTGGCGGCGCGAGGATGTGTTGCAGGCCGTCGTTGCCGCATCTCTGGCCGATGACGGGCAGGCCGAACAGACCGATCCGCCCCGTTTCCGTGTGCCCAACGGCACCTTCCTGGATCTGTGGGAGGCGTTCAACGCGCGCCCGCTCTATGATCCGGCCGATCTGACCTGCCCGGTGATGCTGGTGCGCGGGGCGCAGGATCCGACCTCGACCCGGAGTGATGCGCTGGCCCTGTTCGACCGGCTGGGGGCGAGGCGGCGGCAATATGTTGAAATCGCCAATGGCACCCATTTCCTGAATGCCGAGGCGCAGGCGGATCAGCTTTTTGCTGCGGTCCACGGGTTTCTGAAAAACGACTGACTCCGGTGGGTCGCCTTCGAAAAGCGCGGCTTTTGCACCCAAATTGGTCAGATTTGCCCTGTAGACCATCTTCTGAGTGTCGGTATCGACCCGGTTCAGGAGAGAATGCGTGCAACAGAGTGCAAAGGAATGGCGGCAAAGGCGGCGGTCCAGACGCGCCGCCAGGGACATGGCAGAGGGCGCGGCGGTGTCTTGCCCCGATCTGCTGCGCCACGCGCGCCTGTTCGAGATGATCCGCCAGCAGGATCTGGCGCAAAGAGCGCTGCGCAGGTTGCATCTGCGCGCGCATCAGAGTGCCGAGACGCCGCTGCCCTCGCCTGCGGTTCTGGCGGCCAGTCTGACGGATCAGCCGGCGTCGGTCTCGTCCAGATGGTCGGGATCGTCCTGACCGGCATCCTCGCGTTTGAAGCCGGTGGCGACGACGAATTTTTCCGAACTGTCGGCGCGGGACGCGGCCGGCTTGACGTTGACCACCTTCTTGAAGCGCAGCTTCAGCAGTTTCTGCAACTCGCCCTCGGCACCACCGGCCAGAACCTTGGCCACGAAGGTGCCGCCTTCTTCCAGCACGTCAAAGGCGAAATAGGCCGCCGCTTCGCAGAGCGCGATGATGCGCAGATGGTCGGTCTGCTTGTGGCCCGAGGCTGAGGCGGCCATGTCCGACATCACCACATCGGCGCGCCCGCCCAGCCATGTCTTGACCTTTTCATCGGCGTCATCTTCCAGAAAATCAAGCTGGTGAATCTCGCAGCCTGCGATCGGCTCCACCTCCTGCAAGTCGATGCCCAGGATGGTGCCCACGCGCTTGCCCTGTTTCTCGCCCAGAGCATTGACGCGCGGCACGGCCACCTGACACCAGCCGCCGGGGGCGCAGCCCAGATCGACCACCCTTGCGCCCGGCACGAGGAAGCGGAACTTGTCGTCCAGCTCGAGGATCTTGTAGGCGGCGCGACCGCGAAATCCGTCGGCCTTGGCGCGTTTGACGTAAGGATCGTTCAACTGCCGTTGCAGCCACAGGGTCGAGCTGAGCTTGCGCCCGCGCGCGGTCTTGACCTTGACGGTCAGGTCACGCTGCCCGCGCCCCGACGTGGCCTTGGCGGCACCGGCTGGCTTGTTCTTGGACGGCGTCTTCTGGCCCGGTGTCTTTTTCTTGTCGGTCATCATTGCTCCGCGTGGGCGCATCCGGCCCATTCATCTTGCTTCAAATACTCAAAATACCACAGATGCGCCATGCGCGATCCGCAGGGGGTCAGAACGGCCCATCCTCAAGCACCCCGTCCGCGCTCATCTGCGCATAGAGCAGCCCCTCGCGCAGGCCGCGATCCGCGACCGACAGCCGATCCGTGGGCCAAAGCCTGAGCAGCGCCTGAAGGATGGCCGCGCCCGACATGATCAAGGCCTGGCGGTCCTGTCCGATGCGCGGGTCGCGGCGGCGGCCGACCGGGCCCAGTTCCAGATAGTTGCGGATCACCTTGTCGATCTGGTCCGAGGTCATGCGCAGCCCGTCCACCTTGGTCCGGTCATAGCGTTTGAGGCCCAGATGGCTGGCGGCGACGGTGGTGACGGTGCCGGAGGTGCCGACGATCTGGAACCCCTCGCGTTTCTGCTCGTCCTTGTAGGGGGCGAATTCGGCGAGGTTCTCCTCGAAATACCAGCTCATCAGGGCAAAGCGGGCGGCGTCATCCTCGACATCGCTGAACTGGTCGCGCAGCGTGGCAACCCCCAGCGGGACCGAGATCCAGTCCACCACCTTGGCCGCCGGAAAGGGGCTTTCGGGCGGGTGAAACCCGGCATGAAGGCGCATGATGGCGCGGGGGCGTTCGCGGGGGGCGACTTGGGACAGGTCGATCCAGACGAGTTCCGTCGAGCCGCCGCCGATGTCCACGACCAGAAGCTGTTCGGTCTTGGTGGACACAAGCGGCGCGCAGGAGATGACGGCGAGGCGGGCTTCCTCCTCGGTTTGGATGATCTCCAGCTCCAGCCCGGTTTCGCGTTTGATCTGCTGGATGAAGTCGCCGGCGTTGCGTGCGCGGCGGCAGGCTTCGGTCGCGACCAGCCGCATCCGCTTGACCTTGTGGCGTTTCAGCTTCTGCTGGCAGATGCGCATGGCCTGCACGGTGCGCGCCATCGAGGCGCGGGACAGCAGGCCAGAGCTTTCCAGACCGGCGCCGAGCTGCACCGATTTCGAGAAGCTGTCTACCACATGAAACTGATTGCCCTTGGGTTGGGCAATCAACATGCGGCAACTGTTCGTGCCCAGATCCAGCGCAGCATAAAGCTGCGTGGCATCGGGCGGTGTCGGCGCGGGGCTTTCGACCGGTTTC
>JAMWZG010000243.1 GCA_024304855.1 Paracoccaceae bacterium | reverse complement strand
GACGGGAAATGAAGACATGCTCGTAAAGCGGCATGTGCACTCCTTGCTTTTCAGGCGCATTTCATAGGAGGGTCATTCCTTCCGCGACCCATCCACGAGAGACTGCGCGGTTCAACAAAACTGCGAAAGGAACCGCGCCTATACGATGCTTTGCACGGCGTGGCAAGCGGGCAAGCCGCATGAGGGCCGCGCGCCCCTGTGCCGCGCCACCCGCCGCACCCTTTGCACAATCATCCGGCGCGGCAGGGCGGCACCCCTGCCGCACGCAGGCGCGCCTGCGACAGGTCAGACATCATCAATCGCGGCACAGCGGCCTGCAAAGGGTCCAGATTTGCCCGGCTTTGTGCCCCACTCGCGCCGTTTTTGCCCCGCAGCCTGCAATGATCCTGAGGAGGATTTCGAATGGTTGCGTTTTCAGATGTGGCATCCCCCGTTCCCAACACAGCCCCGCGCGGCAGCTGGGGCAAGGCGCATCGCAGGTCGGAGCTGAAGGCACTCGCCGGGATTGCCCGTTTCACCGGCGTGGTGCTCATGCTGGCCGCGGTCGGGATCTGGATACTTTCCGGCCCGCTCTGGGACGCCGAGATGATGCTGGTCCGGCTGGCGGTCTCGGTTCTATTCATGTGCACCGGGTTGATGCTGCTCAATGCAGGCCGCAGCCAACTGCGCGATGAGGTGCATCTGGACACCCGCACCCAGGAGTTGCGCCACATCCAGCGCGGCCCTGACGGCATCGCCCGCATCAAGCGCCGCTTCGCCCTGACCGAACTGGGCCAGATCACGGTCTCTGACGATCAGTTGATCCTGACCGACCATGGTGGCGACATCCTGCTGGAACTCTCGGGCCTCTCGCGTGAGCAGTTGCACCTGATCGACCGGGAATTGCGCAAGATTTGAACGGTTTGGCCGGGGCAGGGGCAATCCACGCGCCGTGATCCGCGACTTTCCGCACAGTCCATTGTTCATCTTCTCACATGGTCTGTGGTTTCCTGTGGGGTTGCCGCAACGCAGAAAGCACGCATTTTGCGCCTATCTGAAACGCGTCCCGACAGGAGAGACCAGTCATGAAAACCACCATCGCCGCCTTCGGCCTTGCCCTTGCCCTGACCACCGCCCCGGCTTTCGCCGCGCCCGAGAAATACACGCTGGATTCCAGCCACAGCCAGATCCTCTTCTCGTATAACCACCTTGGCTATTCGACGACCTGGGGCATGTTCTCGGGCTTTGAAGGCGAGATCATGTTCGATCAGGAAGACCCCGCCAATTCCAGCGTCAGCGTCTCGATGCCTGTCATGTCGATGTTCACCGGCTGGGAAGGCCGTTTCGACCATTTCATGTCGGGTGACTTCTTCGGCGCGACCGAGGATGAGATGGTGACATTCACCTCCACCGCCATCGAAGTGACTGGCGAGAATACCGCCCTGATCACCGGCGATCTGACGCTGAACGGCGTGACCAAATCGGTCGTGCTGGACGCCAAGCTGAACCAGGCGGGCGATCACCCGATGGAGAACAAGCCCTGGGCCGGTTTCGACGCCACCACTACGCTGCTGCGCAGCGACTATAATGTCGGCGCCTTCGCACCCTTCGTCAGCGACGAAGTGACCGTGCAGATCTCGGTCGAGGCGATGAAGGCCGAATAAGCCTGATGCGCTTTGCAAAAACAAAGGCCGCCGGATCATTCCGGCGGCCTTTTTGTTCATTCCGGCCTCGTGATGCACGCTGCCTCAAGCGGGGCAAAGCAGGGTGCTCAACCCTCCTCAGTCACCTGCTGCGCTGTCAGCGTCACCGAAACGGTGACGCCGAAGCCCAGCGTTCCTTCCTCGGTCACGCTCTGCCCGATGCCGAAATCGCGCCGGTCGAGCGACAGTGTGCCCGTCATCTGCGCCACGCCATCCGTGATGCTCAGCGCAAAGGGCAGACGCACCGGCACCGCATTATCCTTGATGCGCAAGGTGCCCTCGGCCACGTAGCCTTCCTCGGCGCGCAGGATCTCGGCCTCGAACACCGCGCGGGGATGCGTCGCCGCGTCGAAGAAATCCGCGCCCATCGCCTGACCCGTGACCGACCCGAGGCTGAGCGAGGCAATCACGACCTCGACCCGCACCGCGCCATTCACCTGCTGCGTGGGATCATCGGCAAAGCTGATCTGCGCGCTCCAGTCGCTGAACTGCCCCTCCACGTCATTGCCCATCTGGCGGATCGTCAGGCCAAGCTGTCCCTCCTGCACCTGCCAGCCGCCCGCAGCGGCCGCCACCGCCCTCGTCTCGGGCGCGGTTCCGGTCTGCGGTATCAGCGCAGGTGCTGCGCCCGCGCCCAGAATGCCCAGCCAGATCACACTGGCCATCACCAGCGGCAGCACATGCCCAGGCTGCGCCGCACTGGGGCTCTGCGCCACACGCGCCCGCGGCAACATCCGCCGCAACGTGTCATCGCGGTCGATCAGATGATGTTTCAGCGCCCCCGCCACATGCAGCAGGATCGACAGGATCAGCACCCGGCTGGCCAGAAAATGCACCGTCGTCGCCGCATCGGCCACCACCGCGCTTTGTGGCACGAAAGGCAGCGTCTGCCCCAATGGCCACCAGATCGGCGCGAATCCCGTCGTCGCCGCATGATGCACCCAGCCCGACAGCGGCGTGATCAGCATCGCCCCATACAGCAGCCAATGCACCGTCCCCGCCAGGGTCGCCTCGGCCCGCCGCCCGCCATGCAGCAGACCCGGGCGTGGCTGCGTCAGCGCCCAGAGGATTCGCCCCAGCGCCGTCGCAAAAGCTGCGATCCCGATGGTTTTGTGCAGGGAAAACAGCAGCGTCGTCTGCGCGATTAAGGCGCTTTCACCCGCCTCGATCCGATGCGCCAGATCGGTGGCGATCAACCCCAGAGGGATGGCCGACAGGATCAGAAGCGCGGTCAACCAGTGAAAAGTCTTGGTCACGCTACCATAATGTGCGTCGCTATTGCTGCGGGGCATGGGACGTCCTTCCAGATGCTCATTTGCCGTTCTATCTAGATCCCGCCCGCCATGCCGCCAATCCGCCCCGGCGCACAACCGCCGTGCACCGATGCGCGCAGGCGTGTTGCGCAGATGGTCCGGGCGCGGTATTCCGGCAAAACTTTAGGAAAAGACCGCGCAAGGCAGACAGCCATGAGCGCGGCAGGACGGAGAGAACAGCATGAGCAGGGCTTTCGTATTTCCCGGGCAGGGGGCGCAGACCATCGGCATGGGCCGGGATCTGGCACAGGCCTATCCCGCCGCCAAGGCGGTATTTGACGAGGTGGACGATGCTTTGGGCGAAAAGCTCTCCACCCTGATCTGGGAGGGGGAGCAGGACACTCTGACCCTGACGCAGAACGCGCAGCCCGCGCTGATGGCCACATCCATCGCCGCGTTGCGTGCGCTTCAGGCCGAGGGCGTGAAGGTGACGGATGCCGCCTTTGTCGCCGGTCACTCGCTGGGCGAATATTCCGCCCTCGCCGCCGCCGGCGCCCTGAGCGTGGCCGATGCCGCGCGCCTGCTGCGCACCCGTGGCCGCGCCATGCAGGAGGCGGTGCCGGTGGGTGTGGGCGCCATGGCCGCGCTGCTGGGTCTGGACTTCGACACCGCCCGCGCCGTGGCCGAGGAAGCCGCGCAGGGGCAGGTCTGTCAGGCCGCCAATGACAATGACCCCGCGCAGGTCGTCGTCTCGGGCCACAAGGCGGCGGTTGAGCGCGCGGTCGAAATTGCGCGCGCCAAAGGGGCCAAACGCGCCGTCATCCTGCCCGTCAGCGCGCCCTTTCACTGCGCCCTGATGCAACCCGCCGCCGAGGTGATGCGCGCCGCCTTGGCCGAGGTCACGTTGAACACCCCCGTCGTGCCCCTCGTTGCCAATGTCCGCGCCGAGGCCGTCACCGACCCCGATCTGATCCGCGCGCTGCTGGTGGAACAGGTCACAGGTTCGGTCCGCTGGCGCGAAAGCGTGCTCTGGATGGCAGGCGCAGGTGTGACCGAAGCCTGGGAAGTGGGGGCCGGCAAGGCGCTGTCGGGCATGATCCGCCGCATCGTGCGCGAGATGGAGTGCCGCGCCATCGGCACCCCCGAAGACGTGACCGCAGCAACCGCTGCCCCGAACTGAGGAAGAAACATGTTTGATCTGACAGGAAAATGCGCGCTGATCACCGGCGCATCAGGCGGGATCGGCGGGGCCATCGCCAATGCGCTGCACGGGGCAGGGGCCACGGTCGCGCTCTCCGGCACCCGGCTGGAACCGCTTGCGGCGCTGTCCGCCGAACTGGGCAGCCGCGCCCATGTGCTGCCCTGCAACCTTTCCGATGCCGAAGCCGTCGAGGCCCTGCCGAAACAGGCCATCGAGGCAATGGGCGCCGTTGATATTCTGGTCAACAACGCGGGCATCACGCGCGATCAGCTTTTCATGCGCATGTCGGACGAGGAATGGCAAAGCGTGCTCGATGTGAACCTGACCTCGACGATGCGCCTGTGCCGTGGCGTGATGCGCCCGATGATGAAGGCGCGCTGGGGCCGGATCATCAACATCTCCTCCATCGTGGGGGCCACGGGCAATCCGGGGCAGGCGAACTATGCCGCCTCCAAGGCGGGCATGGTCGGCATGACCAAATCC
>JAMWZG010000242.1 GCA_024304855.1 Paracoccaceae bacterium | reverse complement strand
CGCGATCACCATGGCCGGGCGGATGGGCGGCGGGGTGTTTTCGCCTTCATTGATGGTGGGGGCGCTGACGGGGCTGGCCTTCGGCATGATCGCCACCGCCATCTTCCCCGATGTCTCGGGCGCCACCACGATCTATGCGCTGGCCGGGATGGGCGCCGTCGCCGCCGCCGTGCTGGGCGCGCCGATCTCGACCACGCTGATCGTGTTCGAGATGACAGGCGACTGGCAGATCGGCATCGCCGTCATGGCCGCCGTCTCGCTCTCCACCGCGCTGGCCTCGCGGCTGGTGGACCGCTCCTTCTTCCTGACGCAACTGGAACGGCGCGGCGTGCATCTGGCCGCCGGGCCGCAGGCCTATCTTCTGTCGATGTTCCGCGTCGCCGCCGTGATGCGCAAGGTGGGCGATCCCGGCATGGCCCCCGAGGCCACCTGCCGCGAGATGATCGAGGACGGCATCTTCGTCGAGGCCAGCGCCACGCTCGAAGCGGCGCTGCCGCTCTTTGACCGCGCGGGCACGCCCTTCGTGCCCGTGATCTCGCGGATCGAAGGCAATGAGGAGCCGCAACTCTGGGGCGCGCTCTTCCATGTGGACGCGCTCAAGACCTATACCCGCGCCCTGGCCGCCACTGCGGCCGAGGAGCACAGCTAGGCCCGCCCGCGCCGCCGTTTCTTCTTGCTGCAAATATCCAGCATCACGCCCGCCACCAGACGCGCGGCGGGCAGGAACAGCGCCCGGGTCAGACCTGTTCGACCGTCACCGTGTCGCTGGCATAGAAGGCCAGATGATCCTTGATCCGCTCCATCCCCGGCTTGGGGTTCTCATAGGACCAGGCCGCATTCACCAGGGTCGTGCTCTTGGTCACGATCGAGAAATAGCTGGCATCGCCCTTGTGCGGGCAATGGGTGCGGTGATCCGTGGCATCCAGAAAGGCCATGGCGATGTCGCTGCGCGGGAAATAGATGACAAAGGGCATCGTCCCCTCGGTCAGTTCCAGCGCGTCATTGGATTCCCCCAGAACCGCGCCACCCGCGCGGACCACCCAGGTGCCTTCAGCTTTGCGGATCGTAATGTGGTCGGCCATGGTTTTCCCCCGTTTCAAATGTTGTGCCGCAGCGGTGTAACGCGATCATGTCAGCGTCACAGCGGTGCGGTCGCCTGCATCAGCCAGCGCCTCGCCGCATCGGACAGCCGCCCGGCGATCTTGTCGTGACAGGCCGCGTGATAGGCATTGAGCCAGCCCCGCTCCTCGACTGTCAACAGGTCCGGCAGGACCAGCCGCCGGTCGATGGGCACCCAGGTCAGCGTTTCGAAGCTGAACATGGCGCGATCATCGGCCCCGGCAAGGGCAGGGGCCTCGCGCACCACGATCAGGTTCTCGATGCGGATGCCAAAGGCCCCCTCGCGGTAATAGCCCGGCTCGTTCGACAGGATCATGCCGGGCTGCAAGGCCACGTCCGAGACGCGGCTGATGCGCTGCGGGCCCTCATGCACGCATAGATAGACCCCCACCCCATGCCCTGTGCCGTGGTTGAAATCCAGACCCGCCGCCCAGAGCGGCGCGCGGGCGATGGCGTCGATGTCGCGCCCCGCCAGCCCCTTGGGAAAGCGCAGCCGCGAAATACCGATCATCCCCTGCAAGACGCGGGTGAAACAGGCCTTCTCGATGTCGCCCACATCGCCCACAGGCAGGGTGCGGGTGATGTCGGTGGTCCCGTCCAGATATTGCCCGCCGCTATCGACCACGATCAGATGGCCGGGTTCCAGCCGCGCATTGCTGCTGCGCGAGACGCGGTAATGCATGATCGCACCATTGGGGCCGGTGCCCGCAATCGTGTCGAAACTGATGTCGCGCAGCGCATTGGTGGCGCGGCGGAACCCTTCCAGCGCGGTCGCCACGTCAATCTCGGTCAGGCTGCCGGCCGGTTGCGCATCGAACCAGCACAGGAATTCGACCATGGCGGCGGCATCGCGCAGATGCGCCTCGGTGGTGGCGGCAATCTCGGCCGGGGTCTTGGTTGCCTTGGGCAGGATGCAGGGGTCTTGTCCCCAGAGCACGGGCACCCCCGCTTCAGAGAGTTCCATCGACACCCAGAGAGGGGCCGTCGCAGGGTCCACCCGCACCGGGCCGGTCAGACTGCGCAGGCCTGCGCCAAAGGCGGTGACAGGACGCAGCGTCACCTCATCCCCCAGATGGGCGCGCAGGGCGGCATCGCATTTGGCCGGATCGGTGTAGAGGGTCAGATGGCCATTGTCATGCAGCACGGCAAAGCCATGCGGCACCGGGTTGCGCGGAATATCCGTGCCGCGCACATTCAAAAGCCAGGCCAGCGAATCCGCCAAGGTGATGACGGCGGCGCTTTGCCCCGTATTGCACAGGGTTTCGGCCAGACGCGCGCGCTTGGCGGCACTGGTCTCGCCCGCCAGATCATCCGGGTAGGGCGTGATCATCCCTGCGGGCGGGGCGGGTTGATCGGGCCAGATCCGGTCGATCATATTGGGTCCGGGGCGCAGGGTGATGGCGCTGCCCTCCAGCCCCTCCTCGATCCTGCGGATCTCCTCGGCGGTGTGCAGCCAGGGATCGAACCCGACCACGCCCCCATTGGGCAACTGCGCGCGCAGCCAGGCGGGCAAGCCCGTCTCGGGCCAGGGCACGGGCGTGAAATGGGCCAGATCCACCTGACCCTTGACCTGCGTGCGATAGCGCCCGTCGATGAAGACCCCCGCCACATGCGGCAGCGCGCAGGCAAAGCCCGCCGATCCGGTAAACCCCGTCAGCCAGGCCAGACGCGCATCATGGGGGGCGACATATTCGCCCTGATGCGCATCGGCGCGCGGCACCAGAAAGCCGGTCAGCCCCTCCCGCGACAGCACATCGCGCAGGGCCGCCAGCCGCGGTGGGCCCTGCTCGGGGCGGGCGCTGTCCTCGAAACTCTGGAACATGTCACATCGCCCTTTTCATGCCGATCATGCGGGCACGGGCGCGCGGGTCGCTGTCGAACAGCCCCGCCAGTTGTTCGGTCATGGCCCCTGCCAGTTGATCCACATCGGTGATCGTGACCGCGTGCTGGTAATAGCGGGTCACGTCATGGCCGATGCCGATGGCGATCAACTCGACCGCGCGGCGCTTTTCCACCATGGCGATCACGTCGCGCAGGTGTTTTTCCAGATAATTCGCGGGGTTGACCGACAGGGTGCTGTCATCGACGGGTGCCCCGTCGGAAATCACCATCATGATCTTGCGCGCCTCGGGCCGGGCCATCATGCGCCGATGCGCCCCAGATTGGGCCGCGTCCGCCGCCATGGCGCATCGGCGGATTTATAGATGATATGGCGCAGATCGTTCAGCCGCCCCGGTTGCTGCGGGCGTCCCTCGGCCAGCCATTTCTCGCGGCTCTGGCCACCCTTCCAGGCACGGGTGGTAAAGCCCAGAATCTCAACCTTGACCGAGCACCGCTCCAGCGTGCGCGCCAGAACATCGGCGCAGATCGCGGCGATGGAAATCGGCCGCCCCCGCATCGAGCCCGAATTGTCCAAGAGCAGCGTCACCACCGTGTCGCGGAATTCCGTGTCCTTCTCGACCTTGAAGGAGAGGGGCGTCGTGGGGTTCGCCACGACCCGCGCCAGACGGCCCGCGTCCAGAATGCCTTCCTCCATGTCGAACAGCCAGGACCGGTTCTGCTGCGCCTGCAAACGGCGCTGCAACTTGTTGGCCAAGCGCCCGACCGCGCCCTTGAGCGGCTCCAACTGCTGATCCAGATAGGCGCGCAGCCGTTCCAGCTCGACCGGATCGGCCAGTTCCTCGGCGGGAATTTCCTCATCGAAATCGGTGACATAGACGGCATAGTTCGGATCGGCATCCGAGACGGGCTGCGGCGGCGGCGGCTCCAGCGGGGCCTCGCCATCGGGCAGCTCGGTATCCTCGCCCATCTCCTGATCGGCCATCTCATCCATCGAGACCTGCGCCTGGGACGCGTCCTGACTGTCCTCCTGGCTTTGCTCGGGGCTGGCCTCGGCCTCCTCCTGCTGCTGATCGTCCTGACCAGAGCTGTCGGGATCTTCCTGCTGCTCGGCGCTGTCCTCGGCGTCGTCCTGATCGTCATCGGGCTGATCCGGGTCATCGCCCAGCTGATCGCCATAGCCCAGATCCTCGATCACCTTGCGGGCGAACCGGGCAAAGGCCGCCTGATCGTGCAGCTTGCCCTGCAACCCGTCCAGCGTGCCACCGGCCTGATCCTCGATGAAGCCGCGCCACAGCTCCATCACATTCTGCGCGCCAGCGGGCAGGGGGCGGCCCGTGGCCAGATGCCGGATCATGTAACCCGCCGCCGTGGCCAGGGGCGCGTCCGAGGCCTGCGTGATCTGCTCATAACCGGCGCGGGCCGCCTCATGGGCGATCTTGGCGTCGATATTGCCCGCCGTGCCCGGCATGTCGCGCGCGCCCATCGCCTCGCAACGCGCCGTCTCCATCGCCTCATAGAGCGCGCGGGCCATCTGACCGGGGGGGGCATAGCGCGTGTGCAGCGCCTCGTTATGATAGCGGCGGTGCAGCGCCAGCGCATCGGCCGTGCCACGCGCCAGCATCACCTCGTCGCGCGTCATGCGGCGGCTGACCTGCGGCAGGCGCATCGCATCG
>JAMWZG010000241.1 GCA_024304855.1 Paracoccaceae bacterium | reverse complement strand
TCAGCGCATAGGGATGCAAGGGCACGAACTTGCCGAGGATCTGCCCGGCGATGAAGAAGCTCAGTGCCGCGACCAGACCGATGCCCGTGGCCAGCAGCGCCTCGGCGATACCGGGGGCCACGACGGCGAGGCTGGTGTTCTGCGCCTTGGCGATCTCGATGAAGGAATGCATGATCCCCCAGACCGTCCCGAACAGCCCGATGAAGGGCGCGGCCGACCCGATGGTCGCCAGCACCGTCAGACCCGACTGCAACTGATCCGCTTCCTTGGCGATGGCCACATCCATGCTGCGGTCAATGCGCGAGGTCGCCCCCGCAATCAGCCCGCCATCGTTGCGGTGACTGCGCCGCCATTCCATCATGCCCGCCGCAAAGACCCGCTCGGACGCACCCGACGGTTCCGGCCCGATCTGCTGGAACAGCTCATCCAGAGGTTCGCCAGACCAGAAGGCCTGATCGAAGACCGCGGATTCACTGCGCGCCTTGCGATACATGATCGTTTTCTGGATCACGATGGCCCATGTCCAGAAGGAACACAGCACCAGCATGATCATGACCAGCTTCACCACGATGGTGGCGCGGGCAAACAATGCCCACATGGTATATTCGGCCCCAGCAACGCCTGCGGCGCCAGCGATAAGTTCGGTTTCCATATTGCCTGCTCTGACTATCGGCCGCGTTGGCGGTCCATTTGGCAGGCAAACTACCCTAGTTCAAAGGGGAAGGCCAACACATCTGCGTCATTCGATCACGTCAATGCAACATCTGGCGAATATTTGCCGGCATTCGCGCCGGATGGCCGCTCTCGGTGATCACCACGACGGTGACGATGGCATGAAACAGCCGGTCCTTGCCGCGCCGCACCACCTGATCCATGACCAGACGCGCGCCCGTGACCTGCACCACCTCGGTTTCCACCACCAGCTCGTCATCCAGCCGCGCGGGCATCAGGTAATCCGCCTCGACCCTCCGCACCGCAAAGACCAGACCCTGCGCCTTCATCGCGTTCTGATCAATCCCCAGTCCCCGCACCCAATCGCTGCGCGCGCGCTCGATATAGCGCAGGTAATTGGCGTAATAGACGATCCCCGCCATGTCGGTATCCTCGTAATAGACGCGGATGGGCAGGGTATGGGGCATGGGATCGGCCTTTGATCTGAACAGGTTGCGCGCAGAGTGGCGGCAATTTGAACAGGGCGCAAGGGGTCCGGCAGTCGCAAAGCCACGGGCGGTGCCCGGCCGCGGGTGGGCGTCGCACCGTCACTGTGTGGCAGTTTATCGCGCCGGATCATCAATCCTCGACAGTTGCCCTGACGTTGCAAAAGCGCCCGCCCGGGGGGCGGTCGGGCGCTGCCCGGGGCGGCGTGCCGCCGCTATTCCCGGGCGTGCAGCATCAGCAACCGCGCGGCCCTCACAACGTCACGCGCGCGCCCAGCCCCCGCTCCTGCGCCGCGCGCATCGCCACATGGGCCACCGCCAGATCCTGCAACCCCACCCCGGTGCCGTCAAAGACCGTGATCTCATCGGCGCTGACCCGCCCCGGATGGGTGCCGTTGATCACAGCCCCCAGCGGCACGATGTCGCCCTCATGGATCAACCCCGCCGCCACTGCGTGCTGCGCCTCGCCCAGGCTCACCGATTGCGCCACCTCATCGGTAAAGACCGTCGCCGCCGCCAGCAGATGCGCATCCACCTCCTGCTTGCCCTTGGTATCGGTCCCCATGCAGGCGACATGCGTGCCCGGTTTGATCCAGTCCCGCATCATCAATGGCGCGAAGGCCGAGGTGATGGTGATGATCACATCCGCCTCAGCCCCCAGCGCCTCGCGCTCCACCGCCGCGAAAGGCAGGCCCAGCTCCTCAGCCACCGCCGCCAGTTTCGGCAGCATCTCGGGATGCGGGTTCCAGGCCACGACCCTCTCGAAGGCGCGCTGCCGCGCCGCGGCCCGCAACTGGAAGGCCGATTGATGCCCCGCGCCCACCATGCCCAGAACCTTCGCATCCGCCCGCGCCAGATGCGCAATCGACACCGATGACGCCGCCGCCGTACGGATCGCGGTCAGATAATTCCCCCCGACCAAAGCCTGCAACTGGCCTGTATCGGGGTCAAACAGAAAGATCGTGGACTGATGATTTGTCAATCCGCGCGCCATATTGCCCGGCCAGAAACCGCCTGATTTCAAACCCAGCGCCATCCCCGCCTTGTCAAAACCCGATTTGAACCCGTAAAGCGCCTCGGCATGACCCAGCGCCTCGCGCACCACCGGAAAGTTCCGCGCCTCACCCTTCGCCATGGCGGCGAACACGCCTTCGACGGCAGCAAAAGCCGCCTTGGGCGTCACCAGTTGCGCGCAAAGATCCTCGGATATGACGGCAATCTCGGGCATCTCAGAACGCCTTGCCGCGCGCCGACACGGGCCAGAGGGTTTCGACCTTCCCGTTCCGCACACCCACATACCAGTCATGCACATTGCAGGTCGGATCGCAGTGACCGGGCACCAGCCGCAGTTTGTCATTGACCTTCAACACGCCGTCCGGATCGGCCACAACCCCATGCTCATCGGAACATTTGACGTATGTCACATCATCGCGCCCAAAGACCACCGGCAGGCCGCTATCCACCGACTGCGCCTTCAGCCCCGCATCGACAATCGCCTTGTCCGCCTTGGCATGGGACATCACAGAGGTCAGGATGAACAGCGCATTCTCCCACTCGCCCTGATCAATCCGCTTGCCGTCCTTGTCCAGAATCCGGCCGTAATCCGCATCCATGAAGGCATAGGATCCGCACTGCAACTCGTTGTAAACGCCTGAATTCCCCTCGAAATAATAGCTGCCGGTGCCGCCGCCGCCCACGATGTCGCACTCCAGCCCGACAGCCTTCAACCCCTCGACCGCATCGCGCACCTGCGCCACGGCGATGTCGATCTTGGCCTTCCGGTCATCGTAGCTGTCCAGATGCTGCATCGCGCCCTGATAGGCTTGCAAGCCCGCAAAGCGCAGCCCCGGTGCCGCGTCAATCGCCTGCGCAATCTCGACCACCGCCGGGGTCGTCGTCACCCCGCAGCGCCCCGCGCCGCAGTCGATCTCGACCAGGCATTCGATCTGCGTGCCATGCCGCACGGCGGCCGCCGACAGATCCGCCACATTGGCCACCTCATCCACACAGACAATCGTGCGCGCGCCCAGCTTGGGAATGCGCGCCAGACGGTCGATCTTGGCCGGGTCGCGCACCTGATTGGAGACCAGTACATCCTTGATCCCGCCACGCGCGAAGACCTCCGCCTCCGAAACCTTCTGACAGCACACACCGCAAGACCCGCCCAGCTTTTCCTGCAACAGCGCCACATCCACGGACTTGTGCATCTTGCCATGCACCCGGTGCCGCACACCCATTTCTTGTGCAAAACGGCCCATCTTTGCAACATTCCGCTCCAAAGCGTCCAGATCAAGCACAAGACACGGCGTCTGAATATCCTTCTCATCCATCCCGATGGCGGCCGGAATGTCGTAACCCACTTCGTAATCCGACAGGTTCACATGCGTGTTCATAGCTTCTCTCCTCAGCCCTGCATCCAGGGCAATTTGTCCAGATCGACGTTGCCGCCAGTGATGATGACGCCGATCCGCTGACCGGCAAACACCTCGGGGTTCTTCAGGATCACGGCCAGCGGCACGGCGCAGCTCGGCTCGATCACGATCTTCATCCGCTCCCATGTCAGCTTCATGGCCGCCACGATCTCCTCTTCCGTGGCGGTCAGGATATCGGTGACATGGTTGGACACATAGTGCCAGGTATTCTCCTTCAGCGGCACTTTCAGACCATCGGCCACCGTCACCGGCGCATCATCCGCGATGATGTGCCCCGCGCGAAAACTGCGCGCGGCATCATCAGCATTGAGCGGCTCTGCCGCGTAGACCTTCACCCCCGGCGCGGTGCTCGACACCGTCAGGCAGGTGCCCGAAATCATGCCGCCCCCGCCAATCGGCGCCACG
Source organism: Paracoccaceae bacterium (assembly GCA_024304855.1). Classification (GTDB taxonomy): domain Bacteria; phylum Pseudomonadota; class Alphaproteobacteria; order Rhodobacterales; family Rhodobacteraceae; genus Seohaeicola. The sequence goes on along the minus strand of JAMWZG010000241.1, from coordinate 659 downwards.
ATCCCCTCCAGCCCCGCCACCTGCTCCATCAACTCGCGCGAGCAGGTCGCCTGCCCCGTGATCACGCGCAAGTCATTGTAGGGATGCACGAATTCCGCACCCGTCTCCTCCACCACCTCGGCAAATACCGCCTCGCGGCTGCTGGTCGATGGCTCGCATTCCACGATCCGCCCGCCATAGCCGCGCACGGCGGCCTTCTTCGCCTCGGGCGCTGTGCGCGGCATCACCACCGTGCAGGGAATGCCCCGCCGCCCCGCCGCATAGGCGAGCGACAGCGCGTGATTGCCGCTGGAATGTGTCGCCACCCCGCGCGCCAGCTTCTCCTCGGGCAGGCCGAACACCGCGTTGCAGGCCCCGCGCACCTTGAACGCCCCGGCCTTCTGGAAATTCTCGCATTTAAAATGCAGATCCGCCCCGGTCAGCGCGTTCAGATAGGTCGAGGTCAGCACCGGCGTGCGATGAATATAGGGCGCAATCCGCGCGTGCGCCGCGATCACATCGTCATAGGTGGGATAGGTCATATCCATCATCGCCCCCTCACGCCGCCAAGGTCCGGGCCTGCGCCCGCGTCGCCCGGAAATGCGCCTGCGCCGCCGCAACACCCGCGCCCAGCCGGATCGGATAGTCCAGATCCGCCATCGCCATCTCGATCCCCGCCA
>JAMWZG010000240.1:347-4680 GCA_024304855.1 Paracoccaceae bacterium | reverse complement strand
GACAGCCAGTTCGACCTGCTGGATCAGGATCTCGACAAACTCTCGCCCGGCGCGGTGGGATGGGAGGAAAACCCCGACCGCACCCCGCTGGACCTGAACGCCCTGTTCGGTTCCCGCGACCTCTGGCTGGAAATCGGCTTCGGCGCGGGCGAACATATGGTGCATCAGGCCACGCAGAACCCGCAGGTCGGCATCATCGGCTGCGAGCCATTCCTGAACGGCGTCGCCATGGCCCTGGCCAAGATCCGCAAGGCGCAGGCGGACAATATCCGTATCCATCCGGGCGACGCGCGCCATCTCTTCGACGTGCTGCCCGCCGCCAGCGTCTCCCGCGCCTTCCTGCTCTACCCCGATCCCTGGCCCAAGAAACGCCACCACCGCCGCCGTTTCGTGACGCCCGAACATCTGGAACCCCTGGCCCGCACCCTGAAACCCGGTGCCATCTTCCGCGTGGCGACCGACATCCCCGATTACGTCCGCCAGACCCTGGAAGAAGTGCCCAAGGCAGGCTTTGACTGGCTGGCCGAAACCCCCGCCGACTGGCGCCTGGCCTGGCCCGACTGGATCTCGACCCGCTATGAGCAAAAAGCCCTGCGCGAAGGCCGCACCCCCCATTACCTGACCTTCCGGCGGCACTGATCCGGCACCCGCGATCCCGCCGCCTTGCCCTGCGCGGCAGGCCGGGTGCATGGATATTTTCAGCAAGAAGAAACAGCGGTGATGGACCGTGCCAAAAGGCTGGGCTATCACACGGCGAGCATTTTCAAGGAGCGCCCGATGTCCGGCCATGCCACCCCCGTTCCGATGACCTCCGCCGCCTGCGGCCCGCTGACCGGGCAGGCCGATGTCCCCGGCGACAAATCCATCAGCCACCGTTCGCTGATCCTGGGCGCGCTCAGCGTCGGCGAAACCCGGATCGAGGGCCTGCTGGAGGGCGAGGATGTGCTGGACACCGCCCGCGCCATGCGCGCCTTCGGGGCCGAGGTGACGGATCACGGCGGCGGCACATGGTCCGTGCACGGCGTGGGCGTGGGCGGCTTCACCGAACCCGATCAGGTGATCGACTGCGGCAATTCCGGCACCGGCGTGCGCCTGATCATGGGGGCCATGGCCACATCGCCCATCACCGCGACCTTCACCGGGGACGCCAGCCTGAACAAGCGCCCGATGGCGCGCGTCACCGATCCGCTGGCGCTTTTCGGTGCGCAATCCGTGGGCCGCGCGGGTGGCCGCCTGCCGATGACCGTGGTGGGCGCGGCCGACCCCGTGCCGGTGCGCTATGTGGTGCCCGTGCCCTCGGCGCAGGTGAAATCCGCCGTCCTGCTGGCAGGGCTGAACGCCCCCGGCCAGACCGTCGTGATCGAGCGCGAGGCGACGCGCGATCATACCGAACGGATGCTGGCCGGTTTCGGGGCCGAGATCGTGACCCGCGACACACCCGAGGGGCGCGAGATCACCCTGACCGGACAGCCCGAACTGGTGGCGCAGCATATCGTCGTGCCGCGCGATCCCTCCAGCGCCGCCTTTCCCGTCTGCGCCGCGCTGATCGTGCCCGGCTCGGATGTGCTGGTGCCCAATATCGGCCTGAACCCCACCCGTGCGGGCCTGTTCGACACGCTGCGCGAGATGGGCGCGGACCTGACCTATGAGAACCTGCGCGAGGAAGGCGGCGAGCCCGTCGCCGATCTGCGCGCGCGCTTCTCGCCCGACCTGCATGGCATCGAGGTGCCGCCCGCCCGCGCCGCCAGCATGATCGACGAATACCCTGTGCTGTCCATCGTCGCCGCCTGCGCGACCGGCACCACCGTGATGCGCGGCGTCAAGGAGCTGCGCGTCAAGGAAAGCGACCGGATCGAGGCCATGGCCACCGGCCTGCGCGCCAATGGCGTGGCGGTTGACGACGGCCCCGACTGGTGGACCGTCACCGGGCTGGGCCATGGCAACATCCCCGGCGGCGCCACCGTTGCCAGCCATCTGGATCACCGCATCGCCATGTCCTTTCTGGTGCTGGGCATGGTCACGCAAAGCCCCGTCACCGTCGATGACGCGGCCCCCATCGCCACCTCCTTTCCGGTGTTCGAACCCCTGATGAAGGCGCTGGGCGCCGCGATCACCCGGACCGGGGCATGACCTACGGGCGCTATATCCGCATCCTCGCCGCTCTGACCGGCGCGGTCTATGTGGCGATGCTGGGCATCGGCATCCTCTGGCTGGTGCCCGCCAGCGGCGGCTTTCTGCCGCCCGACACCTGGATCACCGGCTACGATCCCGCGCGCATGACCGGCTGGATGATGGCGCTGGAACAGCGCGCCCTCACCCTCTATCTCGGGCCGATCCACTGGCTTGATACGGTGTTCCCGCCGCTCCTGGGCCTGCTTCTGGCCAGCGTGATCCTGCGCCTGGGGCGTGGCTGGCTGGCGATGGTGCCCTTTCTCTATACCGCCACCGATCTGTGGGAAAACGCCGTCCTGCGCGACATCCTGCGCAGCGGCGATGTCAGCCTCGCGGATCACGCCTCGGCCCTGACACAGGGCAAATACGCGCTTCTGGCGCTGGCGCTCGCGCTGCTCTGGATGGTCTGGCGCGATCACCGCCGCAACGGCCCGCTTTATTGAAACCTGACGCGCCTTGCGATAGGTCCGCGATAAAGGAGCATCCCATGGCCTTCACCATCGCCATCGACGGTCCCGCCGCTGCCGGCAAGGGCACGATCAGCCGCGCCGTGGCCGCGCATTTCGGCTTTGCCCATCTCGATACCGGCCTGCTCTACCGCGCCGTAGGGGTGCGGATGCTGGAAGGCACCGACCCGGTCGAGGCCGCCGCAACCCTCACCCCTGCGGATCTGGAACGGGGCGATCTGCGCGGGGCCGCCGCCGCACAGGCCGCCTCACGCGTCGCCACCATCCCCGAGGTCCGCAGCGCCCTGCTGGATTTCCAGCGCGCCTTTGCCCGCAGGGCAGGGGGCGCGGTGCTGGACGGGCGCGACATCGGCACCGTGATCTGCCCCGAGGCCGAGGCCAAGCTCTTCGTCACCGCCAGCGCGGAAGTGCGCGCCCGCCGCCGCCATGCCGAACTGCGCGCCGCCGGCAGCGACATGACCTATGATGCCGTTCTGGCCGATGTGCTGGACCGCGACGCCCGCGACCGTGACCGCAGCACAGCCCCCCTGATCGCCGCCGATGACGCCGTGTTGATCGACACCTCCGCCATGGACATCGCCGCCGCCATTGCCGCCGCCATCACCGCGATCGACGCGCGCCGCTGAGCCTTGCGCATCCGCGCATGGCAGCCATGCGCCCATGCACACTTGCACCACGTCAGGGACCGCCTACCTCACGCTGTCTGACCCGGACACATCCGCAAAAGGACAAGTGATGTTTTACGAAAAGCTGGACTGGCGCTATGCGACCAAGGCCATGGACCCCACCCGCACCGTGCCCGCCGACAAGATCGAGCGGATCATCGAAGCCGCGCGCCTTGCCCCCACCTCCTCGGGCCTGCAACCCTTCAAGATCCTCCTCGTGACCAATCCCGACCTGCGCGCCCGCATCGCGCCCGTCGCCTGGAACCAGAAGCAGATCGTCGATGGCACCGCCCTTCTGGTCTTCGCCGCTTGGGACAATTACACCGCCGAACGCATCGACAGCTTCGTTGACCTGACCGCCGAAGTGCGCGGCGGCCTGACCGACAGCCTCACAGCCTATTACGACAAGCTGAAAGCGGGCTACCTGCCGCGCGATGCGCAGACCAACCACGAGCACGCCGCGCGTCAGGCCTATATCGCGCTGGGCTTCGCCCTCATGGCCGCCGCCGAGGAGGAGGTGGACGCCGTCCCGATGGAAGGCTTCGACCCCGCCGCCGTCGATGCGATCCTGGGCCTGCCCGAACTGGGCCTCAAATCGCTGGTCCTTCTGCCGCTGGGCTACCGCGACCCGCAGAACGACTGGCTGCATGGCCGCGCCAAGGTCCGCCGCCCCCGCGCCGATTTCGTGATCGAGCACCGCTGACACCCGCACAGCCGCAAGGGGCAGGGGCCGGGATGCCTTTGCCTCTTGCAAAACAGGGGCAACAGGGATATTGGCCCACTGTCCGAGTGGCCGTCCCTTTAGCAGGGCTGGCAGGAAGCACCGACCGGAACCCTCCGGTGGCCGCCTCCCGCCAGCGACATTCGTGTTTTTTCGGACCAGTGAAAACCCCAAGACCGGCGGAGACAACCGCTCGGCCAGATACACCGTTGAAAAGGAACTCAGAGACCACATGGCTCAGCGCGCAACGATGGAGGATTTCGAAGCCCTCCTGAACGAAAGCTTCGAAATGGACACCCCCGAAGAGG
>JAMWZG010000240.1:0-337 GCA_024304855.1 Paracoccaceae bacterium | reverse complement strand
TGACCCGCCGCGAAGAAGCATGGGATCGCCTCGAGAAAGCCTATGCCAGCGAAGAGCGCGTCGATGGCGCCATCTTCGGCCGCGTCAAGGGTGGCTTCACCGTCGATCTGGGCGGCGCCGTCGCCTTCCTGCCCGGCTCTCAGGTCGATGTCCGCCCCGTGCGCGACGCCGGCCCGCTGATGGGTCTCAAGCAGCCCTTCCAGATCCTGAAAATGGACCGTCGCCGTGGCAACATCGTCGTGTCGCGCCGCGCCATCCTGGAAGAAAGCCGCGCCGAACAGCGCGCCGAAGTCATCGGCAACCTGACCGAAGGTCAGACCGTCGATGGTGTGGTCAA
>JAMWZG010000024.1 GCA_024304855.1 Paracoccaceae bacterium | reverse complement strand
CATCACAGGGCAGGACGATGTCGCTTCCCAGCTGGGCGGCCAAGGGCACGACGCGTTTTTTCAGCGCATCACCCTGAAAGGAAAACGCCAGTTCCGCGCCGGCATCCGAAGTGACCTTGGCCCGTTGCAGATAGCTGACAGTTTCAAAGGCTGCGACCGCGTTGATCCACGCCGCGCGGGTCTGGTTGGCCAGGGCCAGCGTGTCATCGACTGCCCGCGCCTGTGCCGCGCGGAAGTTCACATCCGCCAGCGCCATGCGTTGCTGGCGCGTTTGTGCGGCCAGCAGGTTGGACGCGATCATGCCCTCGATCGCGCGGTAAGCGCCAAGTTCGGCTGCGCCGATCCCCAGGACACCGATCGACACGACCGGATTGACGGGCGTGGCCTCTTGCCATGCGGTGGCGGCTGAAAGGCCGATGTTGGCATAGGATGCCTGCAAGCCCTTGTTGTTCAGCAGCGCGACCTGCACCGCCGTGTCCGCAGAGATGGTCTTGCCCTGCACAAGGGCGCGCACCTCGCGCTGGATCGCCTCGTTTTCGGCCTGTGTCTGGGCAAAGGCCGTGCGTTTGCCGATGGCGACGGATGTCTGGTCCGAGACGGCGGCAAATCCGGCATTTGCGGCGGTATAGAGGTCGGGCACCGTGCTGGCACAGGCGGCCAATAGCAGCGGCAGGCCGATCATGGCGGGAAGGGTTCTGATGCGCATCAGTTCCCCTCCGATTGTTCGTCATTGACCTGCCGCCAATCGCGTGGCCCGGACGGGGTGCGGTCGGTGTATCCTGCGAACGGGTCGCGGTAGGTGACGGGAGAGGTGCGCGCCACCTCGGCTATGGATTGCTGGCTGGCGATGTCGGGCAAGGGTGTGACGGCTTGCGCACATGCCCCCAATGCAAGGGCGCTTGCCCCCGCAAATAGGTAGGATTTCATCTGGATACCCTGATTGTTCGGTGTCCATGCAAAGGATGGACACGGATCATTATGTTGATCCCGCTTGCGGGACCGCGATCAGATCAGGTGTTTGGGTGGTCGCCGATGCTCAAGCGGATCGAAGGGCGAAAAGCTGGAAAGCCAGGTCGCCTCGTGATCTGCCCCATGGACCTCGGGCAGGGTCGTGGCGGTTTGCGCAAGGACCGCTGCCATGCAGATCCCTTGACAGCAATTCGGGGTGTCTGCGGTCGTATCGCCCGCAGACGCGGTCATCTGGCCCTGAGCCTCTCCCATGTCGTGATGGGCCTGCGCAGCATGGCTCCCACGATGTCCATTCTCGGCGTTTTGCGTCATGGCAGGGCCATGTGCCGATGAATGGGCATGTGCTGATGATGGCGGGTAAAGGATCAAGGATACAAGCAAGGTGACGCAAAACAGCGCCTTGACCAGCCCGGAGGTGATTGCCCTTGTTACCATCCCCCTTGAATGTCCGTTCATCCACAATCTGTCAATCATCGACCGAAGGGTCCTGTTTACTTTTTCGTGAAACGGGCGGATCGCCGCGCTTGCCTTTGAGTATCGTTCTGCGGTGTCCCGGACGGACGTCAGAGTTGTGACGCCCAGCGGGGATGTTCATCGTCCACTATGAAAGGATGCGCGTGCTGCCGATGCCCCTGCAAATGAGGGTGGTCGAGAGGCAGATTGTCGTGATGATGCGCAAAGGCCTCCGGGTCAAAGCGCGGCCAGAGGCGTAGCGCACACACAAGACCGATCATCGCGACCGCTGCCAGCACGACAAGTGCGGAGATAAGACCAAAGCGGGTCATCAGCCAGCCCGACAGTGGATAGGTGAGCAGCCAGCAGGCATGGCTGAGCGCGAATTGCGCGGCAAAGAGCGCGGGGCGATCCTCGGGATGCGCAGAGCGGCGCAGCAGCCGACCCGAGGGCGTCAGCACCGCCGCATAGCCCAGCCCCACCAGCAGCCAGGCGCCCAGAAGGACCGGCCAGACAAGGCCGAGAGTTGCGACTTCGACAGCCAACCCAAGCAGCGTTGCCACCATCAGCGCGGCCCCTGCAACCATAACTGGGCGGTCGGGCGCACGGTCCAGCAGCTTTGGCAGAAGGATGGCCGCGATCATCGACCCGGCCCCGAAGGCAAACATCGTCCAGGCGAGCGCACTGTCGGACAGTCCCAGCGTCCCGCGCACCAGCACCACCGAATTGACCAGCACCATCGCGCCTGCGGCAGCGGCAGCAAGGTTCAGCGCCAGCAGCCCGCGCAGGCGCGGTGTCGCCAGATAGATCCGCATACCCCGCGTGGTGCGATCGTATATGCCGCGCGGCGCAGCAGGTTTGGGGCTGGGCAGCATCACCGAGACAACAAGAATGGCCGAGGCGAGAAATCCAATCACCGTGCCAAGGAACAGGGCACTGTAACTCATCACCGCCAGCAGCAGAGCGGCCAGCGTGGGGCTTGCGATGTTTTCCAGATCATAGGCCAGCCGCGACAGTGACAGCGCGCGGGTATAACGCGCCTCATCCGGCAAAACGTCCGGGATCGTCGCCTGAAATGTCGGCGTGAACCCTGCCGAGGCGGATTGCAGCAGGAAGATCAGGACATAGACCTGCCAGACCTCAGTTACAAAGGGCAGGCACAGCGCCACGCCCGCGCGCACCAGATCCAGCGCCACCAGAAAAGCGCGGCGGTTCACCCGGTCAGCAAAGGCCCCCGCGACGGGCGCGATCCCGACATAGGCGACCATCTTGATGAAAAACACCGTGCCCAGCACCATGGCCGCATTGTCGCCCGCCAGATCATAAGCCAGCAGGCCAAGCGCCACCGTGGCCAGCCCCGTGCCCAACAACGCCACGACCTGCGCGGCAAACAGGTGGCGATAGGTGCGATCTCTTAGAATTTCGAGCATGGGGGTGCCTACAGGTATCGCGCGATGGTTTTCAACTCGGCGCGATCTTCGGCCGAATGTTCGGTGTCCAGGCAATGGTCCATATGATCATGGATCAACGCGCGCTTGGCATTGACCACGGCTTTTTCGACGGCATGGAGTTGCTGGGCGATGTCAAGGCAGGGTTTGCCTGCCTCGATCATCTCGATCACCGCGCGCAGATGCCCGTCGGCGCGTTTCAGCCGGGCGATCAGGGCGGGGTGGGTTGCATGGAGATGCGGTTTTGTCATAGACAAAGGCTATCCCCCCCGAGGGGATAGAACAAGACGGCACATCACAGGTGCCGCGGCAGACGAGGCGGGCGGTTGATAGTGATACACCCTTGGCGGATCTTTGGACGGCAAGTGTTGGCGGTGGTGATCTGCCTGTCGGTGGCTGTCTGGTCCGTCATGCCCACCGCCAACCATGTGCCGACCGTGCTCGAGACCTTGGACGAACACGCCCAGATGATAGCCTCGCATGGCCATTCGCACAGGTTGGCCGAGGATCTGGCCTGGGCGTTGCACGGGCACAGCCATGATGTGGCGGACCATGACCACAGTCAGGCCGTTCTGACAGCGGCCTATGATGATGGAGCGATGGAGCACGGGGCAGACAAGTGGCGGTTTCATCCTGCGCCTGACATGCCAACCCATGACTTTCGGATCGACCGACCTCCGCGTGCCTGATCGCGGCTGCACTTCGCAGCACTCCCGATCAGACATCATCAAAACGGAGACCTATCCATGACCTCGACTTCACGGGGCCTGCGCGCACCGGCGTCACGCCGGGCGGTCACGCTGGCCCTATTCACCCTCGCGGGCTTGATCCTGAGCGCCGCGCAGGCCATGGCCCATAACGTCACTCCAGGTGACGCGGGCTATATCCAGGAAATCTGGGGGGTGCATATCATCCCCTTCATCTACCTTGGCGCCAAGCACATGGTGACGGGATACGACCACATCCTGTTCCTGCTGGGCGTTGTCTTCTTCCTTTACCGGATGAAGGACGTCGCCATCTATGTCAGCATTTTCGCTGTGGGCCACTCGGTCACGATGTTGCTGGGTGTGTGGTATGGCTGGGGCATCAACGCCTACATCATCGACGCGATCATCGGCCTGTCGGTGGTCTACAAGGCGCTCGACAACCTGGGGGCCTATCAGAAATGGTTCGGAGTCCAGCCTGATACCAAGGCCGCCACGCTGGTCTTCGGGCTGTTTCACGGCACGGGTCTGGCGACCAAGATCCTGGAATACCAGATCGCCGAGGATGGGCTTCTGGCCAACCTTCTGGCCTTCAACGTCGGCGTCGAGATCGGCCAGATCCTGGCCCTTGCGGTCATCCTGATCGTGATGGGCTACTGGCGGCGCAGCCCGAGCTTCATGCGGCAGGCGACTGTCGCCAACATCATCATGATCGTCCTTGGCGTGATCCTGACCGGCCAGCAGATCGCCGGTTACATCGCGTCCACCTGACAGAACGGAGAATACCATGAACAACGCACCCAAACCCCGCCTTGAGGACCTGCCCAGCAAGACACAACTCTTCCGCTCCTCCATAGTAGCGGCCATTGGCGCGGTGGTGACCCTTGTCACCGTCTACCTGCCCGCCGAACACGCCATTGATCCCACCGGCCTGGGCCGCGTGATCGGCCTGACCGAGATGGGCGAGATCAAGCGCGAACTGGCCGAGGAAGCCGCGCGCGATGCGGAAACCCACGGCGATCAATCCTCAAGCGTGATCGACAACATCTTGGGCACCTTCATCGGCTCGGCGCAGGCACAGGAGGCGTGGCGGGATGAAGTGACCTTTACCCTCGCGCCCGGCGCCACCGCCGAGATCAAGCTGGTGATGGCAGCGGGCATGACCGCCACCTATGCCTGGACCGCGACAGGCGGGCGGATCAACTTCGACCTGCACGCCCATGGTGACGGCCAGTCCATCGACTACGCCCGTGGTCGCGGCGAGACCGCCGAAGAGGGCAGCATCGAGGCCCCCTTCACCGGCGAACACGGCTGGTTCTGGCGCAACCGCGACAGCAGCGAAATCACCGTGACCCTGCAACTTCGCGGTGACTACAGCGAGGTGAAACAGACCTACTGAGGTCAAAGCAGCCATTCGCCCATCATGCAGCGAATGGCTGCAATCCGCCCCTTCCCACTGACGCCTTCGCAGGTGCAGCAGAAATCGATCGCGCACAGCTATGGCCTGGAAGGTCTGCAGATCTGTCGCATGCAGGTTTGACGGACCTCCTGCTTTTCTCGTTGATAATCGGGAAGCCAATTCTGAGAGGCTACAAAACCAAGCCTTTATGCGATGAGAAAAGCGTTTTTATGCGCCAAGGGGCGCGTCGCTCCTCAAACACCCAAAACGTTCCGCGCCTCTGTCTTGATCAGGCATTGCTGTGCTATCCGACCGACACGCCGAACACCATGCCCACAGCCGCTGTCGCAGCCATGGCCAAGGCGCCCCAGAACGTCACCCGGACAGCGCCCCGGACAAGTCCCGCACCGCCCGCAGAAGCACCGGCTGCGCCCAGTATGGCCAGCGCTACAAGCGTCGTGCCCGCCACGACGGAGACAAGCTGCGCGGCGGGCGCCATCAAGGTGATCACCAACGGGATTACCGCCCCGAAAGCAAAGGTCAGGGCAGAAACGACAGCCGCCTGGATGGGATGCGCGGTCACCGTTTCCGATATCCCCAGTTCGTCCCGCGCATGGTTTGCCAGCGCATCCCGCTCGGTCAACTGGATCGCAACCTTGGTGGCAAGATCACGGTCAAGTCCCCGCTCAACGTAGATCTGCGTCAGTTCTTCCAGCTCAGCATCTGGTGTTTCCGCAAGTTCGCGCTTCTCGCGCGCAAGGTCTGCCTGCTCTGCATCTGTCTGGGAGCTGACCGAGACATATTCGCCAGCCGCCATGGACATGGCCCCGGCCATCAGGCCGGCCAGTCCTGCAATCAACACCTCGGGCTTGTCCGAACCGGCTGCGGCGACGCCGACGACAAGACTGGAAGTCGACACCAGACCGTCGTTTGCCCCCAGGACAGCGGCTCGCAGCCATCCGATACGATGCACCATGTGGATTTCGGAATGCGAAAGACGGCTCATGCCATTGTTCCTTGTGCAAGGTCTGTTTTCGAGGAGTGTTCGGAGGGTAGAGCATCGGACAAGCCGAGCCTGGGAGAAATGCGCAAGGCACGAAGTGCGTTGAGAATAACTGCGACGTCGATCACCTCTTGCAGCAGCGCGCCCTGAACTGGTGTTAGATAGCCGAAGGCGGCTGCAATCATGCCCAGCACTGACAGCCCTATCCCTGCGACCACACTTTCCAGTGCAATCCGACGCGAGGCATGCGCGATTTCGAGGCCGGGCGCGATCCGGTCCAACCTGTCCACCAGCAAGACCACATCGGCTGCCTCGGCCGAGGCGGCGGCACCGCGTGCGCCCATGGCCACACCGACATCGGCAGCGGCAAGGGCGGGCGCGTCATTGACCCCGTCGCCGATCATCATGACAGGGCCGTTCTTGCGCTCACTGAGAACCAGAAGCACCTTTTGATCCGGTGTGAGGTCCGAGCGCATTCCGTCAAGCCCAAGCCCAGCTGTCACCCGCGTAGCCACATCGGCACGGTCGCCTGTCGCCAAAAGAATGCGCGCCATCCCCTGTTCCCGCAGACGCGCGATCATGTCGGACGCCCCCTCGCGCAGCGGGTCCGACATCACAAGATGCCCGGCCAACTGGCCATCCACGGCCAAGGCGACAACGAGGGCGCCCGCTTCCATATCCGGATGGGACGGAGCCGGTTCCTGAACCCGCTGCAAGACAAAACCAAGGCCTCCCACCACGATCTGGCAATCCTCGATAAAGCCAACCACGCCTTCACCGGGGATCTCGGCCACATCCTGCGGAACCGGCAATGTCAGACCGCGCAGCTTTGCCGCCGCGACAATCGCCTGCGCAACCGGGTGTTTCGAGGCCTGATCGAGAGCCGCGGCAAAACGCAGGATCTGCGCCTCATCCATCCCGTCCGCAGTGACTATCCTAACGATCTGTGGCCGCCCGTCCGTCAGGGTGCCCGTTTTGTCGAGGATCAGCGTGCGGATGCGCGCCATGGCCTCCAGCGCCCCCGCCCCCTTGATCAGCACACCGAAATGCGCGGCGCGCGACAGGCCCGCTACCAGTGCCACCGGCACGGCAAGGATCAAGGGGCACGGCGTTGCGACCACCAGCACCGCGACGGCGCGGATCGGATCACCCGTGAACCACCACGCCGCAAATGCGATGCTCACGGTTACGACCAGAAAACCCAAGGACCAGCGATCCGCCAGACGTGACATCGGTGCCTTGGAGGCCTGCGCCTGCTCGACCAGACGCACGATCCCAGCATATGTGCTGTCCTTCGCGGGCCGCGTCGCCGTCAGGTCAAAAGCTTCGCCCGCATTGGTCGAGCCGCTCATGGCGTCAGAGCCACGCGTCAGCCGCACCGGAAGCGACTCGCCCGTCAGTGCGGAGGTGTCCACAAATGCCCCGTCTGATGCCACTGTGCCATCAACCGGAACCACATCACCTTGCCGTATCAGCAACCGATCGCCGGGTGCAATCTCGTCAAGCGGGAAATCCTCCAGTCCACCGTTCTGATGGCGGGTTGCAGACCTGGGCACGCGGGACAAAAGAGCGTGCATCTCGCGCCGGGCGCGTCCTTCGGCGAAGCTTTCAAGGAAAGTGCCGCCCGAATACATCACCGCGACGACAGCGGCCGCAAGCGTTTCCCCGAACACAAGCGCTGCCGTCATCGACAGGGCCGCCACGATATCGAGGCCGATCTCTCCTCGCCTGAGACTGCGCAATATTTCAATCAAAAGAGCCAAAAGCGCCGGCACGACGCCTGCAAGCCAGATTGTGTCCGCGATGTCGGATCTGCCCACGGAATAGAAGCCAAGCCCGGCAACCAAGCCAAGCACAGCCAAAAGCAAAATGCCTGTCTTGAAACGATCGGACCCGGAGTGTTCCATGCGACCTGCCTCCGTCTGGTTCAGGCGATGGTCGCTGTCTGTTCGGAAAACAGATCACCGACTCCCACGCCCCGTGTGCTGCCATCAGCATCGCGCAGCAGGAACAGAGTGTCGAGCCTGAGCTGCGCGGCGAGTGCCTTGCCCTTTTCAGGCTCAAGGACCATGAAGGCGGTCGCCCAAGCATCAGCCTCGGCGCAGGTGCGTGCCACCACTGTGACCGAGGCCGGCGCAGCCAGAAGCGGCGCGCCACGATGGGGGTCCATCGTATGCGAGAGTTTCCGTCCCTGCACCTCGACCCAGTGGCGGTAGTCACCAGAGGTTGCGACTGAGGCATCCTGAAGCTGCAAAACGAACATAGTGCAAAAAACTTAAACTACCAAGTCGCCTGGTCCGGGGGCAAGCCGATACTCCTGTCTGCCCCACGCGTATTCACGTTCAAGAGAGTAGCCCGCCTACCGTCCAGATCTTGTCGCAGCCTTGTCCATGCACAAATGGGTTACAGTATTTCGCTCTCCTGTATGAGGTGATTAGAGCCCGACCCACAGCGATCGGCGGGCACCCTTTGAGAAAGACCCTCCAGCACGCTGGAGGGTCTTAGCGCTCAAGAAGCACTGTAGCTTCGACTTACTTCCGTCTGAAAGACGGCTCATTTGACAACTAAACCTGTCACGGTTTGGTCAATCTTCTCAGCCGCCTGCGCGGCGGCTCACTTCGTTTCGAAAGACCACACTGGCAGTCTTTCAACCGCCTGCACCGCGGCTCACCTAACAACAAAACCTGTCACGGTCCTGTCGATCTTCTCAGCCGTCTGCACGGCAGCTCTCTCGATCGAGCGAGCTGAGGTTCTCGTCTTGAAAGGATGTGGGTCTCTTCACAAAGACATCAAAAGTCAAATGCCAAAAAATTTCTGGCTGACTTGGATCTACTCATACTTGCTATCGGGTGACAGAACCCGTTCGAACCAGATCGGTATCAAACCTCGTATCGGTCATCCACGATCACGCAAGGAATATGGGACTGCTGATACAAAGCGGAAAAGAGAAAACGGAGGATTTCCCAATCTTTTGGCGAAAATCATTCAAGAATATGAAAAATAACGATAAAAAACACCAATTTTGAAAAAAATTGCTATAGCGGCAAAAGCAAAAGACCTCGGCAGCTTACGGATATCCCCCGGATGGCCTGCGCCATCCGGGGGATTGGGTTACCTGCGCTCCAAAAGCTTGTCGACTTGCTCCAGCAGCATCAGGAGCGTCCTTTCCACATGCTCTATGAGCTCTGACTGGCAGCCCTCGCAGAGCGGAGCGACGGAGATCACGGTGCCAATGGTTTTGAGCGCAACGAAGTAGCCGCCCCGGTCTTCGATTTCGAAAGACAGCAGGCCGGTATTCCTTGCCGGTGCCGGCAGTATACGGAACGCGGCATTTGCGAACGCGAGCACCGCCAAGGCAACGAACAACGATTTCAATGAATCGAGTTCCCATGTGGCGGCATCGTCCTCTTCCAGCATCTCGATCCAGGCTCCGATCTGTTGTTTCGTGCTCTCCGGGCCATGCCCCTGCTGCATCAGAAACTGCAGGGCTGAAACAAAGTGGGTGCCGTGAAAGTTGTGGGCGTGAATGGTCATGCCATCTTCTCCTGTTCTGAAGCGAAACCATTTCGCTTCGTCAAGCGCTGCCAGTGTGGGTGACTGGCAGCGTGGAAATCTGCGGTTTCCTACGCCGCAAAAAGAAGATGATCGCGGATCTCTGGTTGGTCAGCGACCAAAGGCTCGAGAACATCTCGGAGCCCGTCAGTGAGCAGACAGATGTATTCGACCACAGGATCCGCGAGGTCGATCTGCGCGAAGAGCATCGCTTCGACACGCGTGTCATCATGGACATGCTCGAGTGTCAGGATGCCCAGCAAATCCCGCAACGCGTGCCACGTTCGTCGGTTCACAGTTGACGCGTCCTGAAGGCCTTCCACGATGGTGGAGGTCACCTTTGTCCCACGCCGCCCAGCGAGGAGTTCGGCCGCATGTTGCAGCGCGGCGAAATTCGTGTCGATGAAGCGCCGCAGGTTCATCAATGCAGTTGTTGAGACAGCTGGTGTGCCTTCGGGTCGGTGTCTGGGATGGAACATGTGTCGTCCTTTCTTGAAAATCCCCGCCGTTCGTGGTGGGGGTCAAGCCGATCCAAGTTCTTTTCTCCCAAGCACCTGCGTCTGGTCTGGCGCGGGTCTCGCCCCGAAGACCTGCGCCAGATCAGATGCAGATGTTTCACATTTCCCTCTTTGTTCGTATTCGCCGCAATTAACCAATCGGTGAGAATTGAATCACATTCCCCGCGCCGCACGAGCCTACAATGCGTATGCCAAGCGCCGCGTTGCAGCGCTCACCAGATCGGCCATTCGCTGCAGCCGCACTTTGGTCCACAAACCAACTTGGGGTGCTCCGGGTGCGATTTCATTGGTGATGCAGTTGCAGGTCAGGTGGCGTTTGACTTCAATGAAAAATCACCCCCCCAGCAGGCATCCTTCAGGCCGCAGCTCCACTGATTTTTGGTGCTGCACTCACCACTTGGGGGTTATCTGCGATCTGGCTGACAGCGGGTATTGGTCTTGCCGCACTTGCAGCACTGCTTGTCCTCCGAAAGACGTGAGATTCACCGAAGAACAATGAGCTTAGTTCTGGTCATCATTCTGCCCATGACCAAGCGTCTTCGATCAGAAATCAGATCTGTGTGGACCATTTATTCAAGGTGCAGTTCTTCGACCTGTTGCTTTTGTGTCCGTCCGGCCATGCACCAAGCCGCAACACGCTCCGCCTCTGCAGGCAAACCAATCACATCGGAGCCAGCAAAGGCAAGGAATGCAGCAAGGTTCAGACCATTTACCCCAACTATGACCGGCAGGCCTCGCTCCAGCGCATCTGCGATAACAGGCACAAGCCCCCTGCCCTCAGACTCGCGCTTACCGAACTTGTTCACGATCAGAATTTCGGCGTTATCCAGTCGCTTCTGAACTTCATGGACTGTTTGCTCGAGTGCACCGGAGTCAAGGATGCAACCACGCGCCAACGCGCCGCGATCCTCGCTGATGCGCACGACGGGACCATCGGGCAAAATACTTAGGTCCATGTCACATTTTCGCCGATCTGGACGTTCCAGGTTAGACTGCACCGTTCCGGCCAGTCTTGCCCCCTGTGCCGTTAGACGCGCGGCGACAGCCATGATCAAGGCATCCGTTCGACCTCGTCCTTGCAGGCTGACATAGGCAAGTTTCATCACACGGCCTCCCCACTGGAATGAAAGGATGGCCCGCCCACCTCGGCGCGGACGGGCCATTGCTTTTCAGAGTTCGACTTCCCAAGACTTGTAGGATACTCGGGCCGCCGCCGGCGTCGCATCCGAGATTTTGCGGATATTGGCCCAGGTCTGTTTGTAGTTCGGCAGCATCAGCTCGTTTGTGCCCGCGTTGATCACGTTGCCCTGTGTGCCGTTGGGCGCGCCGAAAATCATAAAGGTCTCGTTCCGGCGAGCAGTCGGCTCGGGGTAAACCAGAGCCTGGGTTGCGCCAACATCGTTGAAAACTTCGACCATGTCACCGGCAGACAGCCCCAGATCTGCCATATCGTCAGGATGGATCTGGATGAAAGGCACGGGGAAGCGGTCCATGACGAAGTCGTTCTTCTGGTCAAGGAACCAGTTCTGCCAGTTCAGGTTGGCACGCCCATTGTTGATCAGAAAACGGTGGTTCGCCTGCTGCTGCGTCTTGCCGGGAGCTTGCAACCCGCGCCACGACCCCATGCAGAACAGTGCCTTTCCATCGTCGCGTCCATGGCGGGTGAATACGCCGTCCTCATAAAGCCGCTTCGTGCCCACCAACTGCCCGTTCTCGAAACCTGTCACAGGCTCTTGAACACCGTTGTTGCCCGCTGTGCGGAGGCGTTCATAGGTGACCTCCGGATGCGCCGAGTTGTAGCCATCCATGAAGGCGTCTTCCTCGGTTTCCCAGTCATAGCCGGTGAACTGATCGGCATACTCGGTCCGACCTTCCTCGCGCAGCACCCTTTCCATATGGTTGGCCAGCCGAGCCGCGATGATGCAGTCGGGCTGGGCCGATCCAGGCGCATCCATGTATTTCTCGACGAGACGCAGTCGTCGCTCGCCGTTCATGGACGTCAGGTTCATCTCACCGGACTCGACGGCCGGGAGGATGACATGGGCGGCTTGCCCGATCTGGGATTGGATGATGTCCACGCAGACCGAGAAAATACCGCCCGCGTTGATCGCACCGACGATGGCATCGACCAATTCCTCGCGTGTGGCGCCCGCGCGGGCATCCATTGCTTCCTTCACCATGTTTGAGCGGCGATTGTAGACGCGCTTGAACTCGGCTGCATTCAGAGTTGTCTTGTAATGATCGTTGGCCCAGATGTGATGGACCTTGCCACCACCCGAGATCAACAACTGGTCGATATAGGGTGCCGGGCGACCGACATGGGCGTCCGAGGGGCGGAAATACCCTTCCTGATGGCCACCCAAACGACAGACCCCGCCGCCCTCACGTCCGATATTTCCGGTCGCAAGACCGATGTTCACCAGTGCGCCAATGACCCGGTAATTGTCGTTGCCCCAGATGATCCCCTTTTCATATCCGGTCACACATTTCCGGCGGCTGCCATCATCCTTGGGCTTGGCGATCCATTCCGCCGCTTGGACGATCTGCGCTTCCGAAAGGCCGGTCACCGCAGCACCTTCAGCCAGGCTCATCTTGCAGGCATCGCGCGCCGCCTCGAAAGAGCCCAAAGCGGCGGGATGCGCGGCATCCTCGTTCACTGCCACGTCACCTTGGAAGGTCGAATTGGCGATGAAATCGGCATCCACCCAACCCTGATCGGCGATATAGGTGAACAGGGTGTTGAAGAGCGCCAGATCCGACCCGGTCGCAATCGCCAGATGCAGCACGTTCTCGGCACCCGCAACCTGCTCGCAACTGTCGACCGTCACGGTGCGGCGGGGATCGACGACAATCACCCTTGCGCCGTTCTGCATCCCCTTGACCATGTGATTCAGGAACAGATTGGTCTGGCATTCCATCGGGTTGGTGCCGACCAGAAGGATGGTGTCAGTGTTCTGATAATCGTCATATGCGTAGTTCAGCTCGTCAACGCCCATATCGCGAGTCGAATGCACTTCCGAATTATAGGCCGGGCGGTTGTGGATACGGCAATTGCGGACCTTCATGCTGCCGAAATAGAGCTTACCTGTGCCCCAGGTGTTCTCGTAGCCGCCGGCCGATCCGCCGTGGTCGAACATCGAGACATAGAGATCATCCTCGTCATCCTTGTCTATCACCCGCGCCGTCACGCGCGCCACAAGATCCAGCGCATCATCCCAGCTGGTCGGCTGCCATGTGCCGTAGCGCCAGACCATCGGTTCGGTCAGACGTTGCTGCTGGGTTCCTGTGATCTCGGACCGACGGTTCTCGGCCATGCGCGCCCCGCGCACGGAACCAAGCCCTGCGTTCACCTCGCAGTTGACGTCCGGTTTGATCACCAGATGAACATCCTGGCCTTCTTGCTTGACCACATTATACATAGAGGGCGCATACCAGGCCTCGGTGTCGACACCTTGCTGAACGGACAGATCCTGTCCCATCCAGTTGCTGTCTGTGGTGCCCTGCTTCTTCAGCGGCCAAGTGTAGGCCTTGTAGCCACACCCGACGATGCAATAGTGGCAGGTGACGTTGTGTTCCTTTGCATCCGCAGGGATGATCGGCAGACGGTCGATATTGCGTTTGTAAGCCATGACGCTCTCCTTACCCTTCCAGCACGTTGGACAGGCGGCCGTAGATCAGCTCATCTGCGCCCTCCGCATAAATGTCACCCGCATCATCCACGCGGAGCGTGAACTGCGGCAGGTTCTGTGTTGCGTGACCCCAGATCTGCTGCCCGCCCTTCTCGCAATCGAACCGGCTGAAGTGGCCGGGGCAGTTCAGGGTCTTGTCGGCGGCGTGGTAGGACATGGCATAGCCCTTGTGCGGACACAGGACCGAATAGGCCACGATGTCACCATCAGGGCCTGCACCGCCTTCGACGGATGTGCCCAGTTTCAGCAAGATGCCAGGGCTGTCTGCGTCAGGATAGCCAATGTCTATTGGTTCGTTGACCACCAGATCCGCAATATTGGCAAGCTTGTTCGACGGATAATCCAGCATCGCTCGCGCCTGTGATTGCGCTTGCGCTGCTCCTGACGGCATCACGGTCGCGGCCGCAGCACCCGCCACACCGAGGACACCGCCTCGCAGGAACTGACGACGCCCGACGTCGACCAATCGATTGCACTTCATGACCAAATCCTCCCTTGGGTCTCTCGGGAACAGAGTATGGGCAGGAAAGTGTCGGTGCGAGCGCGACAATGGGCATGCCGCAACGCGGCAACTGCCTCAAAAGATGTAATTATTTTTGGCGTTCGGATTTCCGAACATCATCAGGCACTTTAGAGACCCAACTTCTGCATCTTCTCCCACAGCGTGGTGCGCGATACCTTCAATAGCTTTGCCGCCTCCGTAACCTGCCCCCCCGTGCGTTCCAGCACGGTAAGGATATGCGCGCGTTCGGCTGTGTCGCGCACTTCGGATAGGCTGGGCAAGGGCACCGCTGATTGTGTCTTCGTCTCGGGAAAAAGATCGCTGGGAAAGATCGTGTCGCCCGAGACAGTCGCCATGGCCTGCATCAGCCGTGCCCGTAGTTCACGTCCGTTTCCCGGCCAGTCGTGCGCTGCGACGGCCTGTTCCGTCAACGCGGAAATACCCCGCAAGGGTGGATCACGCCGCGCATTTGTTGCCATAAACAGCCGGTGCAACAGCCAGAGTGCATCCTCGGGTCGGTCCTTCAAGGGCGGGATCGGGATCTCAAAAAGATCCAGCCGGAAATAAAGATCTTCCCGGAATGCGCCGTCCTGAACGAGCTGCCCCATGTCCAAGCCGCAGGCCGCAATCAGACGGACAGGCAGGGTGCGATCAAGCCAACCCATTAGCCAATCCTGCGCGGGTTGTCCCATGCGGCTCAGCCCATTCAGGAACAGCACCCCCTCACCAACGGTGCGGGCGCCTTCTTGTAGGGCCGCAAGATCATCCTCCGCACGCGCAATATTTACATGCGCAAAAGGTGCTGCAGACCGATCCGACAGGCGATGAATCCGCCGTGCCACAAGAGCCTTGCCGGTGCCGGCGCCTCCTCGCAGCAGGATGGGCCGGTTCCCTGCCGCTGCTTGCCGCGCCAGTTCCTCGACCCTTTTGGCGAGAGATGAAGGGCCCAGCAGATCAGGCATTTCGTCATCAGGACGTGGTCGCAAGAGTAGTAAGAGGCGTTCCAGAAACGGACTCATTTCGAAAGGTTTGGTGATGTAGTCGGACGCGCCGGCCTGCAACAAACGCACAGCTTGCTCAATTTCACCCTGCCCGGTGATAAACAGGAAAGGCGGTGGCGTGGATGTCCTGCAAAGGGTGGTGAAAACCTCCTCACCCGTGCCATCGGGCAAGCGGATATCGCAGATCACTGCGTCGATCGGCGAACGGGGCGTGCGCAGGGCACCAATGGCACGCTGCGCCAGCTTCATCCATAAAACTTCGGCGCCTTCCAGCGTCAGGCGCTGCGCGATCGAGCCGCCCATGATCTCGTCATCCTCGACCAATGCGATGCGGCGTCCCTTCAGCATGGCCTCTCCTGTGCCGGCAAGAAAACAGCGATCTCGGTGGTCTGGGTCAACCGCGTATAGGCGACCCGTCCGCCTGCCTGTTGTGCCAGATCCCTCACCAGACGCAGACCGACACCGCCGCCCGGCTGCACGGGATCGTCGCTCATCAACCGCTGACGCGCCGCATCGGATAGGCCAGGGCCAGTATCGGTAACCCGCAGATCCAATCCCGTCGGCACGCGCCTCACCCAGAGAGAGACCGTCCCGCCAGAACCAGCAGCCGCAGCCGCATTCAGCAGCAGGTTCAGGACGATCTGGCGCACCAATGCGGCAGGATGAACTTGCAGGACCGCCGTGTGTGCCTCGACATCCCAATTAAGAAGCTGGTTCTGCCGCGCGATCTCAGGCTCGAACAGCAAACGCAGATCGTCGAAATCTTCAGGCCGCAAACGGTCTCCGCTCCGATCCATCCGGTTCTGTTCAAGCGTGGCACGCGCCACGTCCCGAAGGTGTCGCAGGCCGCGATCCAAGAGGGCCGCAGACTCGCGCACGACCTCGGGTCTATCGGCATAGGTTCGGATCGTATCTGTAGCGTTGAGTAAACCGCCCAGCGGGTTGTTGATCTCATGGGCGAGCGAGGAGGAGAGCCGTCCAAGGCTGACAAAACGCTCGCGGTCGGCCAGCCGCCTTTCCGCCTCCGCCTTGGCTTGCACCGCCCCCGACATGGCGTTGTAGGTCTGGAACAGTTTGGCCAGTTCGGTATCCCCCTTCGGCACATCCGTTTCGGGGATCGGCTGCAACGTTCCCTCCATCCGCCCCATGTGGCCCGCCAAACGCGCCACCGGCTGCAACATGCGCCTCATCGCCAGATAGCCGCCAAAGGCCAGAGCCATTGTCACCAACGTGTTTCCGGCCAGCAGATACAGCCCGGCCCACCAACGCTCGGCCACCAGATCCGCAACATCCAGCTCGCTGACGATCGATCCGACACTGCGTCCTTGATAGGCGAGGTCCGCTACCACGCGGATATGATCCGTAGCCCCTGACAACCGGATTGCGTCGATGGGTTGCGCACCTTCGGTCAGGGGCGAAAGATCCGAGTCCATCGGCGCGCGCAACGGATCGGACGCCGCGATCACCTTGCCAGTGTCGTCGGACACCACCGTCAAAACCATCCGCTGCCCCGCTTGCCCGGTCGCGGCGCGGTCCAGCGTGTCATAAACCTCCCAGACATCCCGCCGCAGCACCGACGGCCCCAGAGCCACGGTCAAACCGTCGACATGCAGCCTCGCCAGCTCGCGTAGGCGCGCTTCCTGAACCGTGGACAGGGTGGACAGCACCTGCTGCGACGCGACGATCCCGACCAGCACCATCAAAGCAGCGGCGATCAGCGGCACCCGCAACGACAGCGGCATACCCCGCAGAAGATGGAACCCGCCCGCCGTCATCTATTCTCAAGATCCTGCATCCGAGCTCGGATCCCATCGAACAGAGCAGGCTCGCCCGCCTCGATCCCGTCCAGTTGCAGAAGACGGAGCGCGGCTTTACCTTCGACAGAGTCGGCAAGGTTGAACAGAGCGCGCCGTAGGCTTTGGACCGCTTCGGTGGCCACATGATCCCTGCGCGTCACGAAAGGAGGAAACCCAAGCGGTTCCGAACGGCTTATGACTCTTGTCCGAGCGGTCAGGGCAGGCTCGACCTGCGCCAACGCCTCCCAGACATAGCCGTCGATGCTACCCGACCGCGTCAGTCCCCCGGCGACCGACCGCGCCACGTTGCGGTGGCCATAGGCGAAAAGCGTGCGGTCGAAAAAGGTGTCGGGGCGCGCACCCATGCGGACGATGTCAGAGACAGTAACCAGCCAGCCCGAATTGCTATCCGGGTCTGAAAAGGCATGTGTGCCGCGCTCAAGATCTTCCAGACCTTGTGCAGGATCATCCGCATGCACGATCAAGTAGGACTGATAGAGTGGCGCCCTGCGCCAGATCGGAACCCCCAGCAAAGCCAGGCTTTCTTCGTGTTGAAGAAACGGAAATCCGCAAAGCCAGGCTGCGTCGACACTGCCCTCCAACAAAAGCCCCGTCACCTCCTGGTATGTGCGGCGCTGCACCAGATCAATGGGTCGCCCTGTGCCCTGCCCTAAGGCCAAGCGCAGGCGCGAGATCACTTCCGCATCGTTGTCGAGGAACACCGGGGTCAGCCCGAGGCGGATCGGCACCTCGGCGCGCAGTATCGCGGGCGCGGCGCAGGCGGCGCCGATCAACGAGATGACTTGTCTTCTGGTGGGCGGTTTCACAGCATATGCCATGACGATACGATAGGATCAGCCGGGGTTGTCCGGCAAGAGCGCATGATCGAGAGGTTGACTCATCACTGGCCGAACAATATCGCTAATCGACGATATACGATATTGAAGGAGATGTTTTCTGTGCCGGAATATCCAAACCCCGCTGGGGATGAGCACCTTGCTGCTTTGGCCAAGGCATTGGCTCATCCTGCCCGTCTACGAATCCTGCGGCTATTGCTGTCCACGCCGGGCTGTATCGGAGGCGATATCGTAGAGGCTGTGGGATTGGCGCAATCTACGGTCTCCGAACACCTGCGCATCCTGAAGGCGGCGAGCCTCATCAGCGGAGAGATAACTGGTCCCCGCGTCTGCTATGCGCTGGTGCCGGATGCGCTGACCACCCTGGCGCTTTTCGTCGATGCACTGCAACAGGCAAACCAAGGCGCAGAGTGCTGTGTCCCTCCTGAAAAGGCAGGCTGACCATGTCGCTATTCGAACGTTTCCTCAGCCTTTGGGTGTTTCTCTGCATCATTGCGGGGATCGTGCTGGCGAACCTGTTGCCGGGTGTCTTTGCGGCGCTGGCCGCCCTTGAATATGCATCGGTCAACCTTGTCGTGGCGGTGCTGATCTGGGCCATGGTCTATCCGATGATGGTCGCCGTGGATTTCAGCGCGCTGGGGCGCGTCGGCGAACGACCCAAGGGTCTGGTGATCACCGTGGTCGTGAACTGGCTGATCAAGCCCTTCACCATGGCGGCGTTGGGTGTGCTGTTCTTTACCCATGTTTTCGCCGACCTGATCGACCCCGCCGATGCCGGGCAATATATCGCGGGTCTGATCCTTTTGGGGGCGGCGCCCTGCACAGCGATGGTCTTTGTCTGGTCGCAACTGACCAAGGGTGATCCGAACTATACGCTGGTGCAGGTCTCGCTCAATGATGTGATCATGGTCTTTGCCTTTGCACCCATCGTGGCGCTGCTTCTGGGCGTGACCGATCTGTCGGTGCCATGGGAAACGCTGGTGCTGTCGGTCGTCCTTTATGTAGTGCTGCCCCTGGCGGCGGGTGCGCTGACCCGGGCGCGGCTGATCCGGCAGGGTGGCGAGGCGGCGGTGGCCGCCTTCACCGCACGGATCAAGCCTGCCTCGGTGCTGGGGCTGCTGATGACCGTCGTTCTGCTGTTCGGGTTTCAGGGCAATGTCATTCTGGACCGCCCGTTCCTGATCCTGCTTTTGGCGACCCCGATCCTGATCCAGTCCTATGGTATCTTCGCCATCGCATATTTCTGGGCGTGGCGCTGGCGCGTGCCGCATAACGTGGCCGCCCCCTGTGCGCTGATTGGCACGTCGAACTTCTTTGAACTGGCCGTCGCCGTGGCCATCGGCCTGTTCGGGCTGAACTCGGGCGCGGCGCTGGTCACCGTGGTCGGCGTGCTGGTCGAGGTGCCGGTGATGCTGTCGCTCGTCTGGTTCGCCAATCACACGCGGGGGCGGTTCCCGGCATGAGCGTTGTTATCTACCACAACCCGGATTGCGGCACCTCGCGCAATGTTTTGGCGATCCTGCGTGCGGCGGGCATCGATCCTGTCGTGATCAACTACCTGACCGAAGGCTGGAGCCGCGGCCAGCTTCTGGGCCTGTTCGCCGCCGCTGACCTGACACCCCGCACGGCCCTGCGCATAGCGCGCAGCCCGGCCGAAGCGATGGGACTGACCGACCCCGCCGTGACCGATGCCGCCCTGCTTGATGCGATGGTGGCGCACCCGATCCTCGTGAACCGGCCCATCGTCTGCACCCGCAAAGGAGTGCGCCTCTGCCGCCCCTCGGAAATCGTGCTGGACCTGCTCGATACCCTGCCGCCTGGACCGCTGGCCAAGGAAGATGGCACTTTACTGATCGACGCGAAAGGAAACCGCCTTGTCTGACCATGACACCCCGCAACTGGACGAAAGCGCCTTCGCCCCGATCGACACCGCACGCCTGATGCACGCAGGCATCAGCACCCACGCCCCGCGTATCCTGATACTCTACGGCTCGCTGCGAGCACGGTCCTTCAGCCGCCTCTCAGCCGAGGAAGCCGGGCGCATCCTGACCCGTCTGGGCGCAGAGGTGCGGTTCTTCCACCCCTCCGGCCTGCCGCTTGTCGATGACCAAGCCGACGCCAGCCACCCCAAGGTGCGCGAATTGCGCGATCTGGCCGCATGGTCCGAAGGCATGGTCTGGTCAAGCCCGGAGCGCCACGGTGCCATGACAGGTCTGATGAAGACGCAGATCGACTGGATCCCGCTGTCCGAGGGGGCGGTGCGACCCACACAGGGCAAGACGCTGGCGCTGATGCAGGTCTCGGGTGGCTCGCAAAGTTTCAACGCGGTGAACCAAATGCGCATCCTGGGCCGCTGGATGCGGATGATCACCATCCCCAACCAATCCTCTGTCGCCAAGGCCTTCATGGAGTTCGACGCGGTCGGACGGATGACGCCCTCCGCCTATTACGACCGGATCGTCGATGTGATGGAAGAGTTGGTGAAATTCACCCTTCTGACCCGCGACCGGGCAGACTACCTTGTCGACCGCTACTCCGAACGCAAGGAATCTGCGGCGGACTTGTCAAAACGCGTCAATCAACCTGCAATTTGATCCACATCAACGCCTGCATCGCGGCCCTTTGCTACATGCGTTTAACCGCATAAGCGAAAGCGCCCGATATGCCCCTCGCCGTTCTGTCTGCCCTGTCCGAACCGACTCGCCTCGGCGCCATGCAGATCCTGTCCGACAAGGGCGAGCATTGCGTCTGCGAGCTGATGGCCCGTCTGGATGCCACGCAAAGCCGGATGTCGCGCCATATGCAGATCCTGAAACACGCCGGTCTGGTGGTTGACCGCCGCGATGCGCAATGGGTGCGCTACCGGATCAACCCCGCACTGGCCGCACATCATCAGACCATCCTCGACGCAGCCCTTGCCGCTGTTGCCGCCGAACCCCTTCAAAGGAAAGTCGCATGACCACGCTGGACACCCCGCACAGCCGCCGCCCGGATTGGCTCTGGTATCTGGGGCTGCCCGTGGCAGGGCTGATCTGGTGGCTGGCTTACTACCAGTTGATCCCGTTCTCGGAATGGGTCGTCTCGCAGCTCCCCGTCGATCGCCACAGCCACACGGGCGAAGCCATCGCGTTCTTCGTCTATGACGTGCCCAAGGTGCTGTTGCTGCTAACGCTGATCGTGTTCATCACCGGCGTCCTGCGCAGTTGGTTCAGCCCCGAGAAAACCCGCGCGATACTGGCGGGCCGCCGCCAGATCTGGGGCTATCCGCTGGCTGCCCTGCTGGGTGTGATGACACCCTTCTGTTCCTGCTCCTCGGTGCCGCTGTTCATCGGCTTTGTCTCGGCGGGAATCCCCTTGGGCGTGACCTTCGCCTTCCTGATCGCGGGGCCGATGGTGGGGCCTGTGGGTCTGGGCCTGCTCTACGGTTTGGTCGGCTGGCAGATCGCCACGATCTATCTGGTCTTCGGCTTCACCATCGCGACACTGGCGGGCTGGGTCTTGGGCCAGATGCGGCTGGAGCGGTATCTGCAGGACTGGGTGCGCGATCTGAACCTCGGCCCTGTGGATGACCTGCCCGCGGAACATCTGAGCTTCGTGGACCGCCTGCGCGAGGGGGTCGCCCAAGTGCGCGAGATCGTCGGCAGGGTCTGGATCTGGGTGTTGGTCGGCATCGGCATCGGCGCGGTGATCCACGGCTATGTCCCCGAGGCCCTGATGCTGCGCATCATGGGCGGCGAGGCGTGGTGGTCCGTCCCCGCTGCCGTGGTCGTGGGCGTGCCCATGTATACCAATGCCGCTGGCGTGATCCCCATCGTCGAGGCGCTTCTGGGCAAGGGCGCCGCCCTCGGCACCACGCTTGCCTTCATGATGTCGGTGATCGCCCTGTCCCTGCCCGAGATGATCATTCTCAAACAGGTGCTCACCCTGCGCCTGATCGCCATCTTCGTGGCCGTGGTGTCTCTGGGCATCCTCGCCACGGGTTATCTGTTCAACTTCCTGCTCTGATCCCTGAAAGGACACCCGATGAAAACCGTCAAGGTCTACGGCCCCGGCTGCGCCCGCTGCGCCACCACCGAGAAAATGGTCAAGGACGCCGCCGTAAGGCTGGGCATCGCGGTCACGGTTGAAAAAGTCACCGACGCGAAATCCATCGCCATGGCAGGCGTCATGTCCACACCGGGCCTCTCGGTCGATGGCAAACTGGTCCATGCCGGCGGCTTGCCGGACGCTGCCAAACTTGACGCATGGCTCAGCGCATGATCCGCGCCCTGTTCCTTGCCGCCGCCCTTGTCACCCCCACCCTGTCCGCGGCGCAGACGCTCGAAGTGCAGCCCGTCGCGCAAGACGTCTGGGCCATCGTCGGCGAGACCGAACAGCGCAGCGCCACCAACCTTGCCAACAATGCGACCTTCGGCCTTGTCGTGACGCCGGAGGGGGGCGTGCTGATTGATCCGGGCGGCTCTTACAAGGGTGCCATGGCGCTGCATGACGTGATCCGCACCGTCACGGACCAGCCCGTGACCCATGTCATCAACACTGGCGGGCAGGACCATCGCTGGCTGGGCAATGGCTATTGGCAGCAACAGGGCGCGACCATCATTGCCTCGGAGGCGGCGGTGGCCGACCACACGGCCCGCGCCTCGGAACAGATGAGCGCGCTGGCGCAGTTTCTGAGCGACGGGCTGGAGGGCACCACCCCCGCCTATGCCGATGTCACGTTTGACAGCGATTATACCCTCGACCTCGGCGGGCTGAGCTTTCAGATTATGCACCGCGGCCCCGCCCATACTCCCGGTGACAGCTTCGTCTGGCTCGAGGCGCGCGACGTGATGTTCACCGGCGATATCGTCTATGTCGACCGCATCCTCGGCAATGGCCCTGCACGCAACATCAAAAGCTGGATCACCGTGTTCGACGCGATGGCGGCCTTTGAACCCGCCCATATCGTGCCAGGCCACGGCCGTGCCACCGATCTGGTGACCTCGCGCCGCGATACCTACGACTATCTCGTCAACCTGCGCACCCGGATCGGCGCGCTGATCGAAGATGGTGGCGATATCATGGACGCGCCCGCGATCGACCAATCCGCCTGGTCCTATCTGGAACAGTTCGACAGCCTCGCCGGCCGTAACGCGCAGGCCACTTACGAAGAAATGGAATGGGAATAATGCTCGAATATCACGTCACGGCCCGCCGTCTTGACAGCCATGGATCCGAGGCAAAGACCAAGGCCGCACGGATCACGCTCGATACCGATATGGCGGGTCGTGACGATGCCTTCAATCCGGCTGAAATGCTTCTGGCCAGCCTCGCGGCCTGCCTGTTGAAAGGCGCGGAACGCGTGACTCCTGTGCTGGGGTTTGATCTGCGCGGCATCGACATCAGCTTGCACGGTGTCCGGCAGGACAACCCGCCCAAGATGCTGCGCATCGACTATGAGATCGTTGTCGATACGGATGAAAGCGATCAGCGGATTGACCTGCTGCACCGCAACCTGCGGAAATATGGCACGATCTCGAACACACTTGCCGAGGCTACCGAACTGGTCGGCACCATTCGACGCAAAGATCCAACCGATGTAGCGTGATCGGATAGCGTCCTAATTTCTATTGCGAATTGACCCGTGTGAGCCTTTTCGCACACGACGAGCGCAGAGCGAAATTGTAGGACTTGGTTTGATTATTCTCGACAAAGTTGAAGTCGCCCCTGAAATTCAAAAGCGATTGACGGAAGTTAAAGCGACTTGCGGAAAAAATTGAGAATGGGCGGGTTCCACCCCGTGCGGATGGACCTAACCCGTTTTCAACTCTCTGCGGAAATAACGGAAATAAGCCCTGTTGGGCGGTGACACGCGGGTGCGAATTAAAACGCCAGATCCGGCTGCTTTGTCCTCCGCGCGTCGATGC
>JAMWZG010000239.1 GCA_024304855.1 Paracoccaceae bacterium | reverse complement strand
GTGCGCGTCCGGACCGGCGAAACAAACGAGGACGCGGTCTGAACCGCGCCGGGGGAAAGGATAGATGGATATGAAATCTCTGAAATGGCTGCCGCTTGCCGCAGCTTTGGCCACTGTTCCGGTGATGGGTCTGGCCCAGACCGCCGAGGCCGCGCCCGCGGTGGACAACGCCTTCATCTTCAACACGCTGCTGTTCCTGATCGGTGGCTTCCTGGTGTTCTGGATGGCGGCCGGTTTCGCCATGCTGGAAGCGGGTCTTGTGCGTTCCAAGAACGTGACGACCCAGCTGACCAAGAACATCGCGCTCTTTTCCATCGCGGCCATCATGTACTGGCTGGTGGGCTATAACCTGATGTATCCGGGCGAGGGATGGTGGATGCAGGGCGTCCTTGGTCCGATCTTCGCCACTGCCGACATCACAGGCGAACCCGCGCTGGAAACCGGCTATGCGACCGGCTCGGACTTCTTCTTCCAGCTGATGTTCTGCGCAACCACTGCCTCCATCGTGTCGGGCACGCTGGCCGAGCGGATCAAGCTCTGGCCTTTCCTGATCTTCACGGTCGTCCTGACCGGCTTCATCTACCCGATCGAGGCTTCCTGGCAGTGGGGCGGCGGCTTCCTGTCGGAAATGGGCTTCTCTGACTTCGCAGGCTCGACCCTTGTCCATGCCGCAGGTGGTTTCGCCGCTCTGGCCGGTGCGCTGATCCTGGGTCCGCGTCTGGGCAAATACAAGGATGGCCGCGTCAACCCGATGCCCGGTTCCAACCTTGCACTTGCCACACTGGGCACGTTCATCCTGTGGCTGGGCTGGTTCGGCTTCAACGGCGCCTCGCAACTGGCGCTGGGCACCGAAGCGGATGCCAATGCGGTTGCGATCATCTTCGCCAACACCAACATGGCCGCAGCCGCCGGTGCTGTCGCCGCGCTGATCCTGACGCAGATCCTCTACAAGAAGGTGGACCTGACCATGGTGCTGAACGGCGCGCTGGCCGGTCTCGTCTCGATCACCGCAGGGCCGCTTGACCCGACGCTGTTCGGTGCTCTGTGGATCGGTGCCGTCGGTGGTGTGATCGTGGTTCTGGCTGTGCCCTTCCTCGACAAGCTCAAGATCGACGACGTTGTGGGTGCCATCCCGGTCCACCTGATCGCAGGCTTCTGGGGCACGCTGGCCGTTCCGTTCTACACCGAAGGCACCTCCTTCGTGACGCAGATCCTGGGCTTTGCGATTGTCGGTGGTTTCGTCTTCGTGGTCAGCATCGTCGTCTGGGTCATCCTCAAGGCCACGATGGGCATCCGCGTCAGCGAAGAGGCCGAGGTAAACGGTCTGGACGTGTCCGAACTGGGGATGGAAGCCTATCCTGAGTTCACCAAGGGCTGAACCTTTCCATCCACACAAACGAAAACACCCGGACGTTGACCGTCCGGGTGTTCTTTTATGCGGGGATGGGCTGAGAGATCAAACCCCGTCCCGTGATCCCGATTGGATCACATCTTGGCAGACCATTCATCGACCTGCTTTTCGGCCTCGTCACGGGCAATGCCGTATTTCTCCTGAATCTTGCCGACCAACTGATCACGCTTGCCAGCAGCCTGATCCAGATCATCATCCGTCAGCTTGCCCCAGTTTTCTTTTGCCGAGCCGGTGAATTGCTTCCACTTGCCTTCAAGAATATCCCAGTTCATAGCGTTATCCTTTTCAATTAGGTTACGGGAATAGAACGCATCAAAAGAGTTCATGGTTCCCACAAATCTTTTCGGCGCGGCGCAAACATGCTCATGCCCATAAAAAACCCCCGCCGGCGGAACCGGCGGGGGTGGTGACAGTCTGTCAGATCAAGGCTGCCAAAGGCCGGGCAACGAACCTCAGCCCTTCTGATAGGCGGGCAGGGCGCGCAGTTCTTCCTCGCTCAGCGGCACTTCCACGCGGACCTCGTCCTCGGCGTCGTTCCACAGGATGTCCACCTCGGCGATGTCGAGGGCGACCGTATGGCTGCCCATGCCCAGGAACCCGCCGACATCCATGATCAGATGGCTGGTGCTGCCGTCTTCATCCAGAACCAGCTCACTGACGGTGGCAATGTCCTCGCCTTCCGGCGTATAGGCATTGGCCCCTGTCAGACGCTCGGCCGTGCGGGCCTGCTCAGGCATCGGGGCGAAACCACCCTCTGCCGCCGTCGTATCGCCTGCGGTCTGCGTCGGCGTCTGCTCCTGCATCATCGCAGGGCTGCTTGCCGCAAAGCCCGAGGTCAACTGCGCCTCGTCCCAGGCGGGCAGGGCTTCCAGCTGCTCCTTGGACAGCGAGACCAGAACCGAGTAGCGGTCTTCGCCCTCTGCGTCCGCCTCGTTGGTCACGAAATAGAGCTCGCTCATGTCGATCATGACAGTCCGCGCGCCAAGGCCCAGAAAGCCGCCCACGTCGATCAGCACGCCCTGAACGTCACCGTCCTGCGTGATCACGATGTCCGAGATATTGCCGACATTTTCCCAGCCGTCACGGTTCTCGGTGAAGATGGCGCTGCTTTCCCAGCCAACCCGCTCGCCATCGGCGGACCGAGTCTCGCGCAGCGCGCGCGCCTCGTCGGTGTTGAGCGTGTAAAGCTCCTTATCCTCAAAATCCGAGGCCACGAAGGCCGGCACAGCCTGCGATGTGGCACCGGCTTCTGCATTGGCATTGGCCGTCGGGGTCGGGGCAGGGGCGTCTGCTGTCTGCGCCACGGCCCCCATCGAGGTCACGGCAACAAGTGCAGTCGTCAGCATGAGATTTTTCATTCTATCTCTCCTTCAGTATTCCAAACCTGTTGTCAGGCTCTGCAATCACAACAAGCCGGTTCAGGAATAGTTCCAGAGAGGATCTGAATTAAATCTCCTCAAAGAATGGCAGGACATTCAAAAAGAGTTTGGAATCAGCGGGAAATAAAAGAAATAAGAAATTTTTGCAGCCTTAATTGACGTGGAGTAAATTGATGCGCACCGGGAACGGCCCGATCTGCGGGGCAGCCAGGCTGCGGGTCATCGCCGACCCGGACCCGGCCTGCGAACGCGAGGGTGGCCCACCCCCGCGTTCCGGTGCACAGCCATCAGCTTACGGGCTGCGGCGCGCCAGTTGCCATGTTGGTGCCGATATAGGGTAGCTTCGCCGCCTTCCATGCTGCAAATCCCCCCTCCAGATGCGCGGTATGCGTGATCCCGGCGGCCATCGCGGCGCGGGCGACGCGCTCGCTGCGCACGCCTGACCCGCAATGGAACACGATCCGCTTCTCTGACTGTCCGGGCAGTTTGGCCGGGTTGAAAAAGGCCAGCGGCATCAGCAGCGCGCCTTCGATATGTTCGAACATATACTCCTGCGGCGTGCGCACATCTATCACGACAACCTCATTGCGGTTGAACGCGTCGGCCAGTTCGGCGGCTGTCCATGTCTCGAAGGTGGCATTGCCGACAGTCTCGGTTTTCATCATCTTGTCCTTTCAGGGTTGCGCCGTGACGGGAAGGGTATCAAGGCCCGCCAAAGCCTCTTTGCAATGGGCAATCATCACTTCGGTAAAGCGTTGCACCTTGGGGTCACGATACTTGCGGCTGGGCGACAGGCAAGCGAGTTGCGTCGGCAGGGGCGGGGTGGCGGTGGCCACGGGCACCAGCGCGCCGGACCGCAGGTGATCGGCCACTTCGAAGATCGGTTTCATCACGATCCCCGCGCCGTCCAGCGCCCAACCCGTCAGCACATCGCCATCGTCGGATTCCAGCGGGCCGGTGATTTCATAGCGTTTTGGCCCGTCCGGGGTCTGAAGCGTCCATTGAAATTCCTTGGCGCCGGGAAAGCGCAGGTTCAGGCAATCGTGGCGATCCCTGACCAGCGCCGCCCCATCGGCGGGCATCCCGCGCGCGGCGATATAGGCGGGCGCGGCACACAGAACACGCGGACAATCCGCGATCACGCGCACCTTCAGGTCGCTATCCGTCAGCGGCCCAAGGTGGAAGGCCAGATCCAGCCCTTCGCCCGTCACGTCGATCACCCGGTCGGAGAGGCGCAGGCGGATGTCGATCTGCGGGTAATCCCGCTTGAACCCCGGCACCGCCGGTGCGATGAACCGCCGCCCCACGCCCAAAGGGGCCGCCACGAACAGCGTGCCGCGCGGCGATTGGGTGGCGGCCATCACCTCGGCCTCGGCCTCGTCGATCGTTTGCAGGATCCGCGCCGCCCCGTCATAGAAGAGCCGCCCGTGCTCGGTCGGGTTCAGCGCCCGCGTGGTGCGGTTGAACAGACGCACCCCCAGGTGCTTTTCCAGCTCTGCAATCCGCGAGGAGGCCACGGCGGGCGAGGTGCGCTGATCCCGCGCTGCCGCGCTCATGCTGCCCAGTTCATAGACACGCAGGAACATGCGGATATTGTTCACATAGGACATTTTCAGTCTTTGCTTGAAACTGTTGCGCTGATTGGCAGGATTAACAAACAAGTGCCCCCAAGGGTAGCCTGATTGAAACCTCACCGAAGGAGAGCGCGATGTATGATCTGGCTGCAATGGGCGCTTGGCTCGAATTCGCTGTGCGGTGGCTGCATGTGATCACCGCGATTGCCTGGATCGGATCGTCCTTCTATTTCATCGCGCTGGATCTGGGCCTGCACCGTGACCGCAACCTTGCCAGTGGTGCCGATGGCGAGGAGTGGCAGGTCCATGGCGGCGGTTT
>JAMWZG010000238.1:3145-4683 GCA_024304855.1 Paracoccaceae bacterium | reverse complement strand
CCCCCGCCTGCAAGGCCGCGCCCAGCGATCCGGTATAATTCTCGGTATACCAGCCATTGCGCAGGATCGTCCTGGACAGGCCCGAGGCCGCCAGCGCCGCCTCGGTCGCCACATGATCCGCCGCCAGCAGCAGCGGCGACGCCTCCCCCTTGAGGATCGAGGTATAGACGATCCGCCCCACCCCCGCCGCCTTGGCCGCGTCGATCACATGGCGATGCTGCCCTGCGCGGTCATTGAAATCGCTCGATGAAATCAGCACCACGACATCCACCCCCGCCAATGCGCTGCGCAGACACGCAGGCTGGTGATAATCGGCCTGCCGCAGCGGCACGCCCAGATCGCCCCCCCGCGCCGGGTCGCGCACCAGCGCGACCACATCCGCCCCCGGATCACGCCGCCCGATGGCGGCAAGGGTCAGGCGGCCCAACTGGCCCGTCGCACCTGTGATGGCAATGGTCATCTCTCATCTCCTGATCTGTGTTGACCGGACCGGAGTGCCGCATTGACTTACGAAAAGGAAGTGCCTACATTTTTGTAAGTATCCAGCAGGAGCGCACATGTCCCCGTCCGAAATCGCACAAGACCTGCGCCGCGGCGCGCTGACAGCCGATGTCATGTCGCAAAACTGCCCCTCGCGGCGCATCCTGCACCATGTCACGGGCCGCTGGGGCACTTTGGTTCTGGTCGCACTCGCCGCCGGCACGCTGCGCTTTTCCGACCTGCGCCGCCGCATCGGCGGCATCAGTGAACGGATGCTGGCCCAAACCCTGCAACAGCTTGAATCCGACGGGCTGGTGCATCGGCACGCCCATGATGTCGTGCCGCCGCATGTGGATTACCGGCTGACACCGCTGGGGCGCGACCTCGCGCCGCGCCTGCTCTCTCTGGCCGTCTGGATCGAGGATAATCTGGCCGCCCTGCTCGACACAGCGCCCCCGCAGGCGCCGTCGCAGACCGAAACACCCTGACCCCGCCCTATTGCGGGCGGGTCGGCGGCCCCCAGAGCCCGGTCAGATGCGCGATGATCTGATCGCGCGCCTGGCGATAGGCGTTCAGCTTGACCTCACGGCTCTCGCCCAGACCCGTCGGGTCCATGATCGGCCAGTATTCCACCGTCAGATGGTAAATCCGCGTCAGTTCCAGCGCGCGCCGCTGGCTGACCGGCGACAAGGCCACCACCAGATCAAAGGATGACAGATGCTCGCCCCATTGCTCCATCTCGTCAAAGGACCGGCTGCGATGGCGCGACAACTCCACCCCGATCTCCTGACAGACGGCAATGGCGAATCCGTCGATCTCCATGTCGTTATGGACACCGACCGACTGCACATAGGTCTCGGCCCCGTAGAACTTCTTCATGATGCCTTCCGCCATGGGCGAACGGACAGCGTTATGGTCGCAACAAAACAGAACAGACTGGGGCAAAGACGTGGGCACGGCGGTCAGGCTCCGAAATGCAGGACGCAGATCAAGGTGAACAGCCGGCGCGCGGTATCCGTGTCGATCACCGCCTTGCCCTCCAGCCGCTCCTGGAGGAT
>JAMWZG010000238.1:0-3135 GCA_024304855.1 Paracoccaceae bacterium | reverse complement strand
CTCGATCTGGCTGGGCGGCATGGTCTTGACCGCATCGAAATAGCTTTCGCAGATCGCCCAGTAATCCTTGACCACCTGCCGGAACGGGCTCAGCGACAGATGGAACTCCGCCGCCTTCTCCTGCTGCTCGGTCAGGATGTCGAAGACCAGCCGCTTCTCGCGGATCGCCAGACCCACGCGATACGGGCCGGGCGGCACCACGCGATCATCGCGCACGGGCAGGTCAAAGGCGTTGTCCTCCAGCAGGTCGAACATCGCCACCTTGCGCTCCTGCTCGATCTCGGGCGTGGGCGGCGGCAGGTTGGAATCATCAAGCTCGATGTGGCAGATACGGGTCATGGGCAGGATCCTTGCAGATACCCCTGACTAGCGCAGCCCATGCCCCCGCACAATCCGCCTTGTGCGGGGATGCTGCGATGCAGCAATTCCCCGCCGGACTGTGGCCGCAGATGCACGATCCGCCGGGGGCTACTCGTTCAGCCGGTTCAGCCGCGCTCTGACGCTCAACCCATGCGCCTCAAGGCTCTCCGAGGTCGCCAGCGTCTCGGCCGCAGGGCCGATGGCGCGCAGCGCGCCGGGCGTCATCTTGGTCAACGTGGTGCGCTTGAGGAAATCCAGCACCGACAGCCCGCTGGAAAACCGGGCCGACCGCGCGGTGGGCAACACATGGTTCGGTCCGCCCACGTAATCGCCAATCGCCTCGGGCGTCCAGGCGCCCAGGAAAATCGCCCCCGCATGGGTGATCTTTGCTGACAAGGCGTCAGGGTCCGCCACGCAGAGCTCCAGATGCTCGGGCGCGATGCGGTTCGACAGCGCCGCCGCCACATCCAGATCGGGCACCGTGATGATGGCCCCGAAATCCCGCCAACTCGGCCCGGCAATCGCCCGCCGCTCCAGCGTGGCCAGATGACGCTCGACGGCCGCCGCGACGGCGCGTGCCATGGCAGGGCTGTCGGTGATCAGGATGCTCTGCGCGCTCTCGTCGTGCTCGGCCTGGCTCAGCAGATCCAGCGCGATCCAGTCGGGATCATTGTCGCCATCCGCGATCACCAGAATCTCGGACGGCCCCGCGATCATGTCGATGCCCACCTTGCCAAAGACCCGCCGCTTGGCCGCCGCGACATAGGCATTGCCCGGCCCCGTGATCTTGTCCACCGCCGGGATCGTCTCGGTCCCGTAAGCCAGCGCCGCCACCGCCTGCGCGCCCCCGATGCGGTAGATCTCGTCCACCCCGGCAATCCGCGCTGCCAACAACACCAGCGGATTGGCCACCCCGTCCGGCGTGGGCACGACAATCGCCAACCGCTCCACCCCGGCCACCTTGGCGGGCACCGCATTCATCAGCACCGATGACGGATAGGACGCAAGCCCCCCCGGCACATAGAGCCCCGCCGCCGACACCGGCGTCCAGCGCCAGCCCAGCATCGCCCCCTCGGGGTCCGTCCAGCTGTGATCCTGCGGCATCTGGCGCACATGATAAGCGCGGATACGCTCCGCTGCCAGTTCCAGCGCCGCGCGCTCATGCGCGGGCACCTGCGCCACCAGCGCCTCCACCTCGGCCTCCGAGAACCGCAGCGTCTCGGGCGTCAGCTCCAGCCGGTCGAACTTGGCCGTCAGCGCGATCACCGCAGCATCGCCGCGCGCCCGCACATCCGCGATGATGCCGGCCACGACATCATCCACATCGACACTCTCCTCGCGCTTGGCCCCCAGCAGGGTGGCAAAGGCGGCGTCAAAATCGGGGTCTGTGGCGTTCAGAAATACGGGCATGGTCCCTCCGGGTCTGGGCCGGGACATAGCTTTGCACGGCCCCCGCCTCAAGCCCCTGATGCCATCACGCACGCGCACGGCTTCTTCTTGCCCGAAATATCCCCGCCGGAGGCGCAGGCCGCAGCACGGTAATCCCGCCTCAGATCTTGTGATCCGGCACCCGCCGCGACGGCGCGACATAGGGCCGCGTCACATCCTTCAAGGTCACTTCCAGCGCCTCGAGCTGCAAACGGATCTCTCCGTCACCGGCCAGCACCAGATGCAGCGCCCCCTCGACCTCGGCCCCCGGATGCCAGTCCAGCGCCAGCAGCGACAGCACCAGATCGGCATCGCGCCGGTCCACCCCGTTCGAGGCGACGCCCAGCACATTCTCCACCACCAGCAGCGATTGCACCCGCTCGACCGGCCGCCTGCGCTGCTCCGCCGCCGCCACATCCTCCCAGCGGAAACGGTTCAGCAGCAGGCCAAAGCGCCGCTGCCCCGGCCGCCATGTCATCGCCGTCACCGGAAAGACCGCATCCTGCACCAAGGCCGAGATCACCTTCAGGTCATCCGCCTCGAAAGCCCCAAGGTTCAGCGGGGCCTCGCGCCCATCCTCGAAGCGCGCATCGCTCATTTGCCCGCCACCCGTTCGATTTTCGCGCCCACCGCGCCCAGCTTCTCCTCGACCCGCTCATAGCCGCGATCCAGATGATAGACGCGGTTCACGATCGTCTCGCCCTCCGCCGCCAGACCGGCCAGGATCAGCGACACGCTCGCCCGCAGATCCGTCGCCATCACCGGCGCCCCTTTCAGCCGCGCCACACCCGTCACCGTGGCCGTGCCGCCATGCACGTCGATCCTGGCCCCCATCCGCATCAGTTCGGGCGCATGCATGAAACGGTTCTCGAAAATCTTCTCCTCCAGCACAGACACGCCCTCGGCGGTGCAGAGCAGCGCCATCATCTGCGCCTGCAAATCCGTGGGGAAGCCGGGGAAAGGCTCGGTCGTCACATCCACCGCCCGCACCCGCCCGTTCCCGCGCGTGACCTTCAGGCCCAGCGCCGTCTCCTCGACCGAGATCCCCGCCGCATCCAGCTTCTCGCAGAAGGCACCGACAAGGTCGATCCGCCCGCCCAGGAGTTCCACTTCGCCGCCGCAGATCGCAGGCGCCAGCATGTAGGTGCCAAGCTCGATCCTGTCGGTGACAACCGGATGCGTGGCCCCGCCCAATCGGTCCACGCCCTGAATGGTGATCGT
This sequence comes from Paracoccaceae bacterium, assembly GCA_024304855.1. Lineage (GTDB taxonomy): Bacteria > Pseudomonadota > Alphaproteobacteria > Rhodobacterales > Rhodobacteraceae > Seohaeicola. The sequence continues at coordinate 126 of JAMWZG010000238.1, read as the reverse complement.
CGATGTCCCCTCACCCTCGATCTGCGCGCCCATCTTGCGCAGGCATTGCGCCAGATCGACGATCTCCGGCTCGCGCGCCGCGTTCTTGAGAACGGTCGTGCCCTTGGCCAGCGTCGCCGCCATCCT
>JAMWZG010000237.1:4210-4688 GCA_024304855.1 Paracoccaceae bacterium | reverse complement strand
GATGCGGCGCAGATCCGGGTGGCCGGAGAACAGGATGCCGAACATGTCGAACACCTCCCGCTCGAACCAGTTGGCCGAGGGGTGGATGCCGGTGATCGAATGGACCATCTCATCCTCGCGGATCGCCACGCGCAGGCGGATGCGCTGGTTCCGATACATCGACAGGAAGTGATAGACCACGTCGAACCGCTTGGCCCGGCCGGGGTAATCCACTGCCGTCAGATCCACCAGGGTCGAGAAGCGGCAGTTGCGGTCCACTTTCAGGAATTCGACGAAGTCTTCGATATTCGCCGGGGCGACATCCACGTTCAGCTCGCCATGGCTCACATCCCAGGACAGCACACATCCGGGCCTGCGGGCCGCGATATGCTGTCCCAATTCGTTCAGCGCATCACTCATCATGTCATTCCTTCCCGGTGCGGGCCTTCTGGGTGCGGGCCACCGGCCCCTTGCGGGGCCATGCGGATCAGCGGACGAT
>JAMWZG010000237.1:0-4200 GCA_024304855.1 Paracoccaceae bacterium | reverse complement strand
ATTGGCGCAGCTGCCCATCGAGATGACGTAGCGCGGTTCCGGCATCTGGTCATAGACCTTGCGCAGCGCGGGCGCCATCTTGTTGGTCAAGGTGCCCGCCACGATCATCAGGTCGGACTGGCGCGGGCTGGCGCGGGGCGCGATCCCGAAGCGTTCGGCGTCGTAGCGCGGCATGGAGGTATGCATCATCTCGACCGCGCAGCAGGCCAGGCCGAAGGTCATCCAGTGCAGCGATCCGGTGCGCGCCCAGTTGATGATATCCTCGGTCGAGGTCAGCAGAAACCCCTTGTCCGCCAGTTCCGCGTTCAGGGCCTGCGTCGCGTGCTCGCGGTCGCCGCCTGCGGTATTGGCCCCCGTCATCACTCCCATTCCAGCGCCCCTTTCTTCCACTCATAGGCAAAGCCCACGGTCAACACGGCCAGAAATACCATCATCGACCAGAAACCCGTCATGCTGATGTCCTGAAAGGCGACAGCCCAGGGAAACAGGAAGGCAATCTCGAGGTCGAAGATGATGAACAGGATCGACACCAGATAGAAGCGCACGTCGAATTTCATCCGCGCGTCGTCAAAGGCGTTGAACCCGCATTCATAGGCGCTGACCTTTTCGGGGTCAGGATTGCGTACGGCGATGATCACGGCGGACAGGATCAGGACAAGGCCAAGACCGATGGCGATGGCCAGAAACACGAGGATCGGAAGATATTCCCTCAGCATCCCTTCCAAGAGTGGCTCCTTTCGCGCATCAAGGCGCAATCTGCTGGCTACAGGTTTGCGCGCAGGTTTACTCCTGCCCCCGGTCAGGGTCAACCGAGCGGGCATCACATTCGCGGTTTTGAACATGTATGGAAAAGCAAGCGTATACAACGGGATACAGTGGCGGCACCCGCAAGATGCGTCAATTCGTCGAAGGATGGCTGTCCAAGATCGTCTGAATTTTCAACACATTGGCCCCATTGTGCCGCAACGCGGCATCACGGGTCGCGATTCTGACAAGCTGCCGTCAGGTCAGGATCACCCCTGCCAGCCGGGCTTGCGCTTGGCAAAGAAAGCGCCGATCCCTTCGACGGCCTCCTCGCCTTCCCAGCAGGCGGTCAGCTCGCGGATGGTATGGGCGATGGTCGCCTCGTCAATGACAGGGCCCAGATGGCGCAGCAGCGCCTTGGCCCGCGCCACGGCCTGCGGTGCGCAGTCCAGATAGGGGGCGACCTCGGCCTCGACGGCCTGATCCAGCATCCCGGCGGGCACGGCGCGGGCCAGCAGGCCCAGGTCCACCGCCTCGGCCGCGCCGAAACGGCGGCCCGACATGAAGACGCGGCGCGCCCGCGCCTCGCCCATGCGGGCGCAGACATAGGGGCCGATGGTGGCGGGGATCAGGCCCAGCCGCGTCTCGGTCAGGCCCATCAGGGCCGTGTCGATGCCGATGGCGATGTCACAGACGCTGGCCATGCCGACCCCGCCGCCAAAGGCATTGCCCTGCACCCGCCCGATCAGGGGCTTGGGCAGGGTGTTCAGGGCTTGCAGCATCCAGGCGAGTTTCGCCGCCTCGCGCCCGCGCGTGACGGGGTCTGCGGCCATCTGTTCCTGCATCCAGCCCAGATCGCCACCGGCGCAGAAGGTGACGCCGCGCGCCGCCAACACCACCACGCGCACGGAGGCATCCGCGCCCAGCACCCGCGCCGCATCCGTCAGCTCGGCCATCATGGCGGCGTTGAGCGCGTTATGCTTGTCCGCCCGCGCCAGCCAGAGGGTTGCCACCCCGCGCGCGTCCCTCTCGATCTCGATGGTCTGATAGCTCATCCCTGCCCCCGCATCGCCCGTGCCATATCCGCCGCCTGTTGCAGAACGCCCGCATCCAGCCCCGTCTCATAGCCCAGCGCGAGCAGCCGCGCATGGACCGCCTCGGTCGCGACATTGCCCGCCGCACCGGGCGCATAGGGGCAGCCGCCCAGACCGCCAACAGCAGCATCGAACACCCGCACCCCGCGCGCCAGCGACACCTCGATATTGTCCAGCGCGCGCCCTGCGGTGTCATGGTAATGCCCGGCCAGTTGCGCGGGCGGCACCACGTCCAGAACGGCGGCCAGCATGGCGTCAATCGTCGCAGGGGTCGCTTGCCCGATAGTATCACCAAGGCTGATCTCATAGCAGCCCATGGCCAATAGCGCCGCCGCGACCTTTGCCACCTGTTGCGGTGCCACCGCCCCGTCATAAGGGCAATCCGTCACGCAGGAGACATAGCCCCGCACCGGCAGCCCCGCCGCCCGCGCCGCTGCGGCCACCGGCGCGAAGCGTTCCAGACTTTCGGCGATGCTGGCGTTGATATTGGCGCGGCTGAACCCTTCCGAGGCCGATCCGAAGATCGCCACCTCATCGGCGCGGGCAGCCAGCGCCCCCTCCAGCCCCTTCATATTGGGCGTCAGGGCCGCATAGCGCACGCCCGGCACCCGCCGGATCCCCGCCAGCACCGCAGCACTATCGGCCATCTGCGGCACCCATTTGGGGCTGACGAAACTGGCCACCTCGATCCGCCGGAAGCCTGCGCCGCTCAGGCAATCGACCAGCGCGATCTTGTCAGAGACAGCAATGGCGCGCTTTTCATTCTGCAAGCCATCGCGCGGGCCGACCTCGAAAATCTCGACATATCCGCCCATCAGCCCTGCCCTTTCATCTTGCCCCAAATACTCATTCCGCCCCCGCCGCCTGATCCAGCGCCGGATAGAAGTCCTGCGTATAGATCAGCGCCTCCTCGGGTTTGGGCAGGGCCGCGCGGAAGCCGTCGCGGTCGGTGATGCGGGCCATCCATTTTTCCAGTTCAGGGAAAGCCGCGGTGGGCGCGAAGTGACGGCCCAGATAGACCGCCTGCCCCACGGCGATGTCGCAGGCCGAGAAGCCGCTGGTCAGAAGGTAGTCGCGGTTTTCCACCGGGGTGGACAGGCGCGCTTCGATCGCGGCATAGCATTTCATCAGCCGCGCCGCTTCCAGTTTCATCACGATGGGGCTGCGCATCGCGTCATCATAGAGCAGGATATGCTGCTGGGTCAGGGCGGCCAGATGCTGGCTGATGGTTTCGGCGAAATGCAGCCAGACCAGCCAGGCCATGCGGTCCATGTCGCCGGGCAGACGGCCCAACCCCGCGGCGGGGAAGCGTTCGCAGAGATATTCCATGATGGCGGCGCTTTCGAACATGCGCTCGCCGTCGATTTCCAGCGCGGGCACGCGGCCTGCGGGCGAGAGGCTGAGGAATTCGGGGCTGCGCAGGCTTTTGTCGAAGGCGCGGACCTGCACCCGGTAGGGCACCTCCAGCTCCTCGAGCAGCCACAGGACGCGCATCGAGCGGCTTTGCGGGCAGTGATGCAGGGTGATCATGCGCCGCCCTTTCCGCGCGCCGCGTCCGGCCCTGCCGGGCCATCCTCGGCGGGTTCCAGCCGCACCAGCGCCGCGCCCGCCTCGACCTGGGTGCCTGCACTGACCAGCACCTCGGCCACCACGCCGTCGCGGGCGGCCAGCAGGGCGTGTTCCATCTTCATCGCCTCGAGCACGGCCAGACGGTCGCCCGCCTGCACCGCCTGCCCTGCGGTGCCGAAGACCGCCTTGACCATGCCGGGCATCGGCGCCTCGATCAGGTTGCCGTCGCCAGTGGTGCCCGCCGCCCGCGCCAGCGGGTCGATCACGCGAAAGCCCAGCCCCGCGCCGGTGAAGACCGTGACCAGATCGCCCGTTACCCGCACTGCGGGGGCCACCTGCCCGTCCAGGTGCCAGCGCCCGCCCTGCCGCGTGGCCGTGACCTGCGCCCCGTCCAGCAGAATGCGACGGGTATCAGGCCCGTCGCAGATCACCCGCGCGGTGATCTCGGCCCCGGCGTGATCCAGCATCACCGTGCGCTCCAGCGGTTGCCACAGGGTCAGGCCGGTGTCCCAGACGCCCCCCAGCAAATCCAGCGCGGCCAGGGCCGCCAGGGCCGTGTCGGCGTGAGTCGCCGCCGGAACCACGGTCAGCGCCGCCAGATCGCGCCCGATCAGGCCCGTATCCACATCCCCCGCCGCAAAGCCCTGATGCGCACACAGAGCGGACAGGAAGCCCAGGTTCGTGACCGTCCCCGCCACCTGCGTGCCCGCTAGCGCGCCGCGCATCCGCGCCAGCGCCACATCGCGGGTGGGACCATGGGTGATGATCTTGGCGATCATCGGATCATAGAAGG
>JAMWZG010000236.1 GCA_024304855.1 Paracoccaceae bacterium | reverse complement strand
GCCACCGGGCGCAACGCGGCCTTTACCGGGGCCAATTGCGTCGATTGGTGCGGGCATCTGGTGGCGGATGGCATCTCTGTGGCGGGCAACATGCTGGAAGGCCCCGCCGTGATTGCCGATACGCTGAAAGCCTATCAATCCGCCATGGACAAACCCTTCGCCGAACGCCTGCTCATTGCCATGCAGGCGGGCGAGGATGCGGGCGGCGACAAACGCGGCCGCCAATCCGCCTGCCTGGTGATCCACCGCGATCAGGATTACCCGTGGCTCTCGATCCGCGCCGATGATCACGCCGACCCGCTGGAAGAGTTGCGCCGCCTCTATGCCGTGGCGCAGGAACGCTATCTCCATGTGGCCGAAACCATGCCGACGCGGGACAACCCCCACGGCATGACCGACCGGAGCGAGATCGACGCCACCATCGCACGGCTGGAGGCGGAACGCATAGCCGCAGGCCGCCCCACCGCCTCGCATATGATGAACAAAGGCTAGGTCGCGTCAGGGGAAGGCCGCCGGCCTGACCCTGCGTCCGGGGTGAAACCCCTTTCAGTCTCCCGTCATGTCCGTTACTGCGGATAGGCGCCGTGCCTTGCCGCGTTGCCCGCACCCTTTCCCAGACAAAGGCAGACTGACCATGCGCATGGAAATAGACGTCATCATGGACTATCAGCTGACACAGGCCGCGCCTGTCCTGCTGACACTGGCCGCTGCGCATACCGCAGGGCAAACCGTCGATGACAGCCTGCTCGCCGTCGAGGGGGCGAGGCTCCACTGGATCGAGGCCGAGGACATGGTGGGGCAGCGTGTCTGGGCCTTCCCGACCGCCGACCGCTTCAAATTGCACTACCATGCCAAGGTGACGGTGACGCGGCCCGATGTCATTCTGCCCGACCTGCCGCACACGCCATTCCATGACCTGCCCGGCCCGGTGCTGCGCTACTTGCGCCCGTCGCGCTTCTGTCAGTCCGATCTTTTCACCGATTTCGTGGGCGAGGCCTTCGGCCATCTGACGGGTGGCGCGAAGATCGCCGCGATGCGCGACTGGATCGAAGCCGAGATTGCCTATGTCCCCGGCAGTTCAAACCCCGCGACAACCGCCACCGACACCTTCGGCGCGCGCGCGGGCGTGTGCCGCGATTATGCCCATCTGATGTGCGCGCTGGCGCGGGCCGCGAATATCCCGGCGCGCTATACATCCGTCTATGGCGCGGCCGTCACGCCGCCCGATTTCCATGCCGTTGCCGAGGTCTGGCTGAACGGGGGGTGGCATCTGGTCGATGCCACCGGCATGGGCACCGCGGCACAACTCGCGGTGATCGCCTCGGGCCGCGATGCGGTGGATGTCGCCTTCATGGAGAATGAAAGCGGGGCGCAGCCGCTCAATCAGGTCATCACGGTCTCGCAGATCTAGGACAGGCCGCAAGCATCGCAGCCGCCACCCTCAGACCAGCCGCGCCTCCCACGCGCCCGAGGCGACAGAGTCGCGCACCAGATCAAGGATCAGATTGCGCACCGTCTCAAGCGCTATGGTCGGCGGGCGATCCGCCAGATCGCACAGATGCAGGGTCCGCGTCAGCGCCGGCTCCATGATGGGCCGCCAATGCAGCGCGCCTGATTCCAGATGTTCGCGCATGAACAGCTTGGTCCCGATGGCGCAACCCAGCCCGGCCGTCAGCGACCCCGCAATCGCCTGCACCGAATTCATGTGCAGCCGCGCCCGCGCCTCCAGCTTGCGCAACAGTTGCGCATCCTCCAGCAAGGCCCGCGCCGAAACACCCTGCCGCAACATGATGATCGGCAGGCTGGTCAGTTCGGCCACCGGGATCGGCGCATCCGTATCCCCGATGATGTCGCGCCGCCCGACCAGAACCATCGTCTCCTCCAGCAAGGGCCGGGTGCGCAGGTTCGGGGTCTGGGGCGGGTTATAGACCAGCGCCAGATCCACATCCGTGGCATTCAGATGCATTAAGGTAGTCCCCGACAGGCTTTCGGTCAGGGTCAGTTTCAGATCCGGGTATTCGGTCAAGACCCGCCGCGCCAGTTCGACCCCGATGGCCTTGACCGCAGAATAGGCCAGCCCCACCGCAATCTCGCCCGAAACCGTATCGCGGATCGAGGACAGATCCCGCGAGGCCGTCTCCATCGCCCGCAGAATCGCGCGGGCATGGGTGTTGAGCCGCTCTCCCGCCGCCGTGGGCTGCAACCCACGCGGCTTGCGCTCGAACAGCGCCGCACCCAGCTCCGCCTCAAGGTTGGCCAGATGATAGCTCAGCGCCGAAACCGCAACCCTTTCGGTTTCCGCCGCCCCCGACAGGCTGCCACGGTCATAGATCGCCGCGAAATAGCGCAGCTGGCGCGAGTCCATGGTTTCGAAATCCTCTAATGATTACTTCGAAACTTTATGATTTTCAGGAAGCTGCGACAAGCCTAACCTGTCCGAAAGGGAGGACAGCATGGACAACGCTTTTGCGCCACTTGCCGGTGTGCGGGTGATCGAGATGAGCCATATGATCATGGGGCCGTCCTGCGGGATGTTCCTTGGCTTTCTGGGCGCCGAAGTGATCAAGGTCGAACCGCCCGAGGGCGACAAGACCCGCGCGCTGACGGGTATGGGGCGCCCCTTCTTTCCGCTGTTCAACCGGGGCAAGAAATCCGTGCGCCTCGACCTCAAGACCGAGGCGGGACGCGCCGCCCTCGACCGCTTGCTTGGCACGGCCGATGTCTTCGTCGAAAACTTCCGCGATCAGGCGCTGGCCCGCATGGGGGCCGATCCCGCCGACCTGCGCACACGCTTTCCGCGCCTGATCCTTGCCAGTCACAAGGGGTTCCTCTCCGGCCCCTATGAAAACCGCACCGCGCTGGATGAGGTGGTGCAGATGATGACGGGGCTGGCCTATATGACCGGCCCGACCGGCCGCCCGCTGCGGGTGGGCTCGTCGGCCAATGACATCATGGGCGGCCTTTTCGGCGCGCTCTCGGTCGTGGCGGCGCTGCGCGAACGCGATCAGACGGGTGCCGGGCGCGCGATCCGCATCGGTTTGTTCGAAAACTGCCTGTTGCTGGTTGCACAACACATGGTCCAGTTCGAGCTGGAAGGCCGCAGCCCCCCGCCCATGCCGGAACGCGACTTCAGCTGGCCGGTCTATGACATCTTCGACACCAACGATGATGAACAGATCTTTGTCGGGGCCGTCTCGGAAAACCAATGGATCACGCTGTGCACATGGCTGGGGCTGGAGGGGCTTCTGGCCGATCCGGGCCTGCAAAAGCGGATGGATCAGATCAACGCCCGTGCGCGCACGATCCCGGTCTTCGCCGCCGCCCTGCGCCGCTATGACCGCGCCACGCTGGTGGCGGAACTGGAACGGCTGGGCCTGCCTTTCTCGCCGATTGCGAAACCCGCGGACATGTATGACGATCCCCATGTGATGCGCGAGGGGGGCATGGCAACCTCGCATCTATGGACCGGAGAGACGTTTCGCGCCCCCGCCCTGCCCTTCGAAGTGGATGGCACGATGCTGACAGGCGGCGGCGATGTGGACGCCATCGGCGCGCATAGCGCAGAAATTCTGGGCGCATTGGGCATGAGCGAGGCCGACATCGCCGACGCCATGGGGATCGCCGCATGAGCCGCATCAACCGCCTGAGCGCCTATCCCGCCGGTCGCATCACCTTGCGCGAAGTGGGCCTGCGTGACGGGTTGCAGATCGTCCGATCCTGGCCCTCGACCGCCGCCAAGATCGACTGGCTGACCCGCGAACATGCCGCCGGTGTGCGCCATTTCGAACTGGGCTCCTTCCTGCCTGCTGCGCGTTTTCCGCAATTCGCGGATCTGCCCGCGCTGATCGACGCCGCAGGCGCCCTGCCCGGCCTGCACGCTGCCGTCCTCACCCTCAACGAACGCGCGATGGACGCGGCCTTCGCCAGCCCCATCTCCGAGGTGGTCTGCGTCGTCTCCGCAACCGAAGAACACAGCCTTGCCAATATCCGCCGCAGCCGCGCGGATTCCGTCGCCCTCGTGCGGCGCGCGGCGCAGATGCGCGACGCGCAGGCCCCCGATGTGCTGGTCAATGCCGGGATCGCCATGGCACTGGGCTGCTCGATCACCGGCGCAGTTGACCCGTCCGAGGTGCTGCGCCTGGCCGAGGCCTGTCTTGACGCCGGGGCCGACATCGTGGGCATCGCCGATACCGTAGGGTACGCCGGCCCGCGCGAGGTCGCGATGCTCTGCGATGGCATGACGCGCCTGTGCGGCGACACTCCCTTCATCGTGCATCTGCACGATACCCGTGGCACCGGCATCGCCAATGCCGCCGCCGCCCTTGATCACGGCGCGCCTGTGCTGGACGGTGCGCTGGCCGGCCTCGGCGGTTGCCCCTTTGCCCCCGGCGCCACCGGCAATGTGGTGTTCGAGGATCTGGCCTATCTGTGTGAACGCATGGGCTTTGCCACGGGGATCGACATTCCGGCCCTTGCCGCCATTCGCGGCATTCTGGCCACCGAAATGCCGGACGAGACGCTTTTTGGCGCCCTCGCCCGGTCAGGACCGCCCGCCAACATGGCATGGCGCGCATAACGACACCATCTCTGGGAGGAGAGACCATGAAGAAGACACTGATCACAGCCCTGCTGGCTACCACCGCCAGCGTCACCGCCGCACAGGCGCAAACCGTCATGCGGTGCAGCCACCAGCTGCCCCCCGCCCATCACATCGCCGTT